>MNEA01000078.1 GCA_001917435.1 Acidobacteria bacterium 13_2_20CM_2_57_6 | reverse complement strand
CAGAAGTTTGGAATAGAAGAGGGCGCGGGGTTCAGAACTGGAAGTAGACGAAGGCATTGAGATTGCTCCCTGAGAAAAGTGCCAGCACGAGAAGCGCAGCGGCTGCGAGGGCAGTTCGAACGGCATACGGTGAAGTTGCGAAGGGATATTCGTGGTTGCTGGCTTCCAACAGTAGGTCCACCACGAAGAGTGGAATGGAGAAGAGGCAAAGCATGAAGAACGCCGAGGCGTATTCACTCCGCCAGGCCAAGTTCGAAAGGCCCGCCAGTAGCTGAACGGCGGCGTGGAGAGAAGTGGCGCGGAAGAAAGCCAGGCTCAGACAAAGGACGTTAAATGTCAGAATTCGCTGGCCCCAAAGTCGCAGGAAACCAGGAGTGCGTAGGGGAATATCTGCACCCACTGATTTGGACTTGGCAGGGAAGAAGTAACGCTCCACAGCCAGCACGACTCCATGAATGGCGCCAAAGATGATGAATGTCCAATTTGCGCCATGCCAAAGACCCGCGAGAACCATGGTAATGAACAGACTTCGGGAAGTTTTCCACTGGCCATGGGCACTTCCGCCGAGAGGAATATACAAGTAATCGCGGAGCCAGGAGCTCAGGCTGATGTGCCACCGGCGCCAGAATTCCTGGAGACGACTCGATAGGAAAGGCTGGCGGAAATTGACTATAAAATGGAAGCCTAGCAACTGGGCACTGCCGCGCGCGATGTCGCTATAACCGCTGAAGTCTCCATACACCTGCCAGGTAAACGCATAGGTTCCAAGCAGAACGAGCCAGATGTTTGACGGGCCGAATTGCCCGCCAAACACCGCGTTTGCCAGGACGGCGCAATTGTCCGCGACCACGCATTTGCGAATGAGGCCGGAAAAAATGAGCATCAATCCGTCGAAAAACCGGTCCGCATCGAAAGTGCGAGGTTTCTGGACTTGCGGCAGCAGATGCCCCGGTCTTTGGATCGGACCGGCAATCAGGTGAGGGAACAGGCTGATAAAAAGACCATAGTCGAAAAAGGACCGGGAAGCCTCAATTCTCCCCTTATAGACGTCCACGATATAAGCCACTTCCTGAAAGGTGTAAAACGAAATGCCCGGTGGAAGGATTATCCGGATCAAGGGTAGCGGAAGATTGTGAATGCCAAGTTTGTCGAGGGCTCCCAAGAAGGAGCCCGCAAAGAAGTCAAAGTATTTGAAAACCCCTAAAATCGTGAAATTCAGAACGATCGAGAAAATGAACCATTTCCTCCGGTGGGGATCCGAGCGGGAGGGCGCAATCTTCTGAGCGATCAGGAAGTCCACGGTGGTGCTTCCGATCATCAGAGCAAGGAAACGCCAATCCCACCAGCCGTAGAAGAAGTAGCTGGCCAGAAGAAGGAAAACGTTTTGGGCGCGCTGGTTGAGACGCCAGTATAAGAGCACGACGGGTATGAGGAAGAGAAAGTAAGCAGGGGAGTCGAATAGCATGTCTTAGGGTCTGATGAATATTCCCACATTCTCTCCACTGGGCGGGACGAGGAAAGATGAGTCATAAGGGTATTAGGAGCGATGTGCGACGAACAATCCGTTGAATCAAGGATTTAGAGGCGGGGCAATACCTGAGTCCAGGGCGAGGGGACTCCTGCCGGTTAATTGATCCTGGGCACCCGGGAATCCAATGCGAATCCGAAGAAATAAATATGGTTCCCTCCACTGTCTGGGGAATTGACCGGTGTGCATTTGAGGTTAAGACCGGATTGTGAAGGATTTGGGCATCGGTTACGGTTTCGCAAGAGCCAAGCTACCCCCCTCGAAACAGAATGTGGTGTGAGTGGAAGCAGGTGCGTCCGAGGGGAGCCAGGCTTTGGCCGAATCCGGGTCCTGGATTTCTGGGACTCCAACGGCGGTAGCCTCTCAAGAGGAGTCATCATGGGAATGCGTAATCAACAGTGGCCATGGTTTGCGATCCTAGCCAGGACCGGCAGAGAGAGGAATGCGACCTTGCTGTTGGAGAACGCCGGTTACGAGTGCTATCTACCGGTCAGCAAATTCATTCGGCGGTGGTCCGATCGGCTAAAAGAGGTAGATGTACCCCTGTTTCCCGGGTACCTATTTTGCCGGATGAACCCGCACAATCGGCTTCCTGTCTTGATGACGCCGGGGGTGATCCAGATCGTTGGGGTCGGAAAGACACCTATTCCGGTGGAAGAGCAAGAAATTGCGGCGATCCAGCGGGTGGGCAAGAGCGGTCTCCCGACAATGCCCTGGCCGTACTTGGAAGTGGGCCACGTAGTTCGGATTGAGGACGGACCGCTTCATGGTTTGACTGGAATCGTCCTCAAGATCAAGTCCGGACTAAAACTGGTTCTATCCGTAAGCCTGCTGCAGCGTTCTGTGGCGGTAGAAATCGAGCGCAGGTGGATTAGCAGCGTGCACGACGGAGCAAGAACTTTCCCAGTTGATGCGCAGCCCGATCGGACAAAGTCGATTCCCATCCCCCAAATCCACCTTGATACTGCCCGTGGCCTGACGGGGGAATCGGCCGAGGGGCGATGAAGTTGCCGGGATAGGGCAAGCAGCCCGTAAGTTAGGTGAGGTATTCATGCTCCAACGATATTTATTCAGCATCCGTTTCGCCGTTAGCATCATGGCGCTTGCGGCCTGGGTAGCGGAGGCGCAGGGCGTCAAAGGGTCGCCGCCTTCCCCTTCGCAACAAGTGACTCGCGCAAACGGAGATGGAACCGGAGAACACGGGCCCCAGCTGCAGCATCGAAATCGGCGCTACCAACTACACTCCGCGGACGTGCTGGAATTGAATTTCCCGTTCACGCCGGAATTCAATCAGACCGTCACGGTGCAGCCCGACGGTTACATCACACTCCGCGGCGTGGACAGCATCCGCGTGGAAGGCCAGACGCTGCCCGAGGTGAATGATTCGCTGCGATCCGTCTACGCGAAGATTCTGCACCATCGCGGGTGGCCTTAGAGACTCCGCGAAACATTCGGAGGTGGTGCTCTTTCACCGAGTACCGGATGGCTGGGTTCAAGTCAAGAAACTGAACATGAAGAAGATGCTGAAAGACGCAAACTTGAACGAGGACGCCTACTTGCAACCTGGTGATTTTCTCTACGTACCGAAAAACACAATGTCCAAGATCGGGAGATTCATCCCAACGTCATCGCTCGGTCTTTATGCGAATCCGGGCGTTCTCTAGTTGTTCTCACGAGAGCGAGGGAAAGCCATGGTTGAAGGAACATTGAACACTCACGCCGACGAGGAAAAGCAAGGTTTCACAATGCGGGATTTCCTGGCGATCGGTTTTCGCCAGCGCCGGTTGATCATCAATACGTTTTTGGGGATCTTGGCGATCTCCATGGTCATTGCCTTCCTGTTACCGAGGAAATATGAAGCCCAAATGAAAATTCTGGTCAGGCATGAGCGAGCTGAGCAGGTCGTGTCGCCGGAACGCGACACTCCCGTGCAATGGCGGACGGAAGTGAGCGAGGAAGAACTGCAATCGGAAGCGGAGTTGATCCGATCCAAGGACTTGCTCGGCAGGGTGGTGGTTGCCTGTAATCTTCAGTCGCTCGACGGCGGCTCTCTGTGGAGCAAAGCGGAGGAGAACGACGAGCAGAAAATCGCGCACGCTGTGATCAAGCTGGAAAAAGCGCTGACCGTCCAGCCTATCAAACTGACAAACCTGATTAGCGTCTCTTACAAAGCAAGAGACCCACAGCTGGCCGCCAAAGTGCTGAACTCGCTGGCCGGACTGTATCTGGAAAAGCACTTGGCCATGCATCGTGCTCCAGGCCAGTATGAATTCTTCCACCAGCAGGCCGAGGAATATCGCAAGGCCTTGAAGGGTGCCGAGGAAAAACTGACCAGTTTCAGCAAGGACCAAGGAGTTGTAAATCCGACGCTGGAGAAGGAAATGAGCGTGCGCAAGCTCGCTGAATTCGAGGCTGAGCAAAAGACTGCCCGCGCAACTGTTGCAGAGAGCCGGCAACGCATTGCCGCGCTGGAGGCCCAATTAGAGGCGCTCCCCAACCGTCAGACAACGCAGGTGCGAACGTCAGACAATCCGCAGCTTATGCAGAACATGAAGTCCAAGTTGCTGGAATTAGAATTGAAACGGACCGAGCTTCTGACAAAATTCGAGCCAACGTACCGGCCGGTCCAGGAGGTCGAGCAGGAAATCGCTGCGACGCGCGCGGCCATCACGGCAGCGGAAAAGGCGCCATTAAGAGATGAAACAACGGATCGCGACCCGACCTACGAGGCAATGCGAGCCGAGCTGGCCAAGGCCAAAACAGAGCTCGCAGCAACACAGGCACGCGCCGGCGCCATGTCTTCGCTAATTCGCACCTATCGGGCTGAGAACCAGCAACTGGACCGCAAGGAACTTTTGCAGCAGGACATGCTGCGTGCGGCAAAGTCGGATGAGGAGAATTACATGCTGTACCTCCGCAAAGCAGAGGAGGCGCGTATTTCAGATGCACTGGACCGCCAGCGCTTTTCCAACGTGGTGGTTGCGGAACCCGCCACCGTACCGTTTACCTCCCAATCGCGGTGGCTGCTGGTCATGATTCTTGGAGTGTTCTTGGCGAGCCTGTCGAGTGTTATTCTGGCCGTCGTTGCGGACCGTTGGGACCCGTCGCTGCGGACCCCGGAAGAGGTCGAATCTTTTCTTGGCAGTCCGGTGGTTGCAGCGTTTCCGAAGAATGGTGATTAGCTATGTACCTTGATTTCTACAAACTGCGTGACCAACCATTTGGCGTGACACCCGATCCGCGCTACCTGTATTTCAGCCCAGGACACAGGGAAGCGCTGGCGTCCATGTTTTACGGGATTGAAACGGGGCGCGGTTTTCTCTCGCTTATTGCGGAACCGGGGATGGGCAAGACCACGCTGCTGTTCCAACTCTTGCAGCGATGGAAAGGCTACGTGCACAGCGCGTTCCTGTTCCAAACGCAGTGTGATTCGCGTGAGCTGATCCGCTACATGTTAGATGACTTAGGCCTCGAGAACAAAAGCGAAGACATTGTACGAATGCACTCGGAACTGAACGAATTCCTATTTCGCGAGACGAAAGCAGGAAGGCGCGTAGTAGTTTTCATCGACGAGGCGCAAAACCTCTCCGACACCGTGCTTGAGACGGTGCGCCTGCTTTCGGATTTTGAAGCGCCGGACAAGAAACTGCTTCAGATTATTCTGGCGGGGCAACCAGCGCTGGCGCAGCGGTTGGCGGGACCCAGCTTGGTGCAACTTCGCCAACGCATTGCCGTTCAAGCGCGACTGGACGCACTTCCTGCCGGCGAGACGATTCGCTACATTCAGCATCGTCTCAAGGTCGCAGGGTATCAAGGTCCTGAGCTGTTCACGCCCGATGCACTGGAGTTGATCGCCGACCGCAGCCGGGGCGTACCACGACTTATCAACAACGTATGCTTCAATGCGCTGTCGCTGGGCTGTGCAATGCGACAGAGGCAAATTGATGTCGCAGTGGCGAGAGAGGCTGCGGAGGATCTATCGACTTTGCAAAGCACGAGACCGGCGGTCTCCCAACAAAAGGCAGCGCAACCTGTTGCTCGAAACCTTCGGTCGTCGCGAAAGTCCCTTTACTCGCGTGTTCGCGAGAATTTCCGGGGACGTCATCTTTTTCAGACAACGGTTTTTTTGCTGGCGATTGGAAGTGTGGGGATTCTCTGGGGTACGCGGATAAGACCGGCAACCGCTCAGCCGTCCCTTGTCCATGAGCTCAATAACACAAGTTCCGCATCGGATCGAGGTTCGGAACTGTCGTCTGAACGGCGTTCAGCCAATGCTTCGGCCAGTTTGCCCTCCCCGGTGGTGCCTCAAACAAGGGCCGGGGAGAATTCAATTCGAACATTTACGTATGTGATTCAACCGACAGATACGTTGCAAGATCTATGTATGTCGACGCTGGGGCGGTATGACAGCAAAGTCTTATCCCAAATCCGCGAGCTCAACCCAGGTTTAAAAAACCTTGACCATCTTCATGTGGGGCAAGAAATACGCCTTCCGATGTTGTTAACCAAGTGACGAAGATGCTGCTGAGCGAGAATGGATGTTTGAAATCGCAGCGCGGAGCAACCGAACCGTTATGAGCAAGAACTTCGAACTTCTTCAGCGAATAGGCAACGTCGAGGCTTTGTTCGAAACATCGATCCAAGGGGACGATGCTGTTCCGGCAGCGAAGGACGGACCAAATCTGGCACTGGATAAAGAGACTTTCGAGAGAATTATCTTGAACGCATCTCTGCCTGACGTCTTCGAGACAGTTACTGACCCTCCCCTCGGAACTTTCGGTGCGTGGTCCGAACTTCGGCCCGATGTGCTGGAGCAGAATAAAGCGAGCGTTTCGCAAGATGATGATTATGCCGCCGTGTTTCGACCTTCGGAAAATCCAATCAGCTGGCTTAATTATTTTGACAGCCATCTTGAGGAGAATTCCTCGCAAAACACGCTGAAGGGTCCTGCCTCGCCGAAAACAGCGGCTACGGAACAGAAACTTTCCTCACCTACGAGCCCGGCCGGCAAGGAATCGGCCGCCCCAGTGAGGGAAAAGGCCCGGCAAGGGGTTCGCCCAAAGTTTTCTCCGTCATTCGAGTGGGTTGACGGAATTAAGCGCGCCGCAAGCAAATGGGAATGGAAGTCACCGGCGAGTAGCAATCAGCGGCGAGACGATATCGACGCGATCGCGCGGGAAGAAGAATTCAAGTTAGTTCAACGCGTTTTTCCGGGAAATCAGGGTTCGCCCCGGGTGGCGCTGTTCGCCAGCCTTGAAGGTGAGTCCGGTTGCGGCTCTATCTGCGCCCGGACCGGAAAGATACTCGCATCCCGTGCCGAAGGGCCAGTATGTGTTGTAGATGCAAATTTCCAAACGCCGTCGCTGCACGAATACTTTGGCGTGGAAAACCTTAAAGGGCTGGCCGAAGCCGCGGTTGAATCCGGTCCAATACAGAATTTCGTTCAGCAAATTCCAGAGCACGATCTGTGGTTGATACCAAGTGGGATATCGGCTTCTCAGCCACATTTTCCCACGATGGCGGACGGGATACGGGCGCGAATTAAAGAACTGCGCGACACGTTCAGGTATGTCGTTATCCATTCGGGCCCGCTTCGGTTGCACGCCAGCACGATGCAGCTGAGCCGGTGGACCGACGGCGTCGTGCTAGTAGTGGAAGCAAATAGCACGCGGAAGGAGGCGGCGCGGCGCGTGAAGGATAATCTTGCGGCCGCCAATGTGAGTGTGCTTGGAGTTGTGCTGAACAACCGGGTATTTCCGATTCCCGATGCCATCTACCGGAGGCTGTTAGGATAGATTCTATTTCTTGCTAGGAAAAACGCGATTACACACCCAGGGTGGTTTGGAATCTGATGAAGTTCGTCCCCTCAGATGCAGGCGCCTCTTAATAGACCCCCAGTCCCTAAGAAAATCCTGCCCAATTGAGTTGCCGTCCCTAATCTCGGAAAGACTGGTTAGACAAAATGGCTGAACAACAAACATGGCAATGGCCGAGCCGCATCGCGTTGCTGGCGGATCGGTCAGAGAGAAATTTCTACTTCACCTGCAAGCGGTGCCTGGATGTGATCGCCGCCGGTGCGCTGTTCGTCCTTCTTGTTCCACTGTTTTTGCTGATCGCCGTCATCATCAAGCTGGATTCACCAGGTCCAGTCTTCTTCACTCAGGAACGAGTTGGAGCAAAACGCCAATCGGCCGGGGGACGTGCATTCTGGCTGGTTCAGAATTTCACCCTGTACAAGTTCCGATCCATGGTGAAAAACGCTGATTCTTCGGTTCACGAGGCGTATGTTCGAGATTTTGTCGAGGGTCGCGCCCGCCCCTCCCCCCAGAATGGGGGGACATTCAAGCTCAGTAATGATCCCCGCGTAACGCGAGTCGGTCGGCTTCTCCGGAAATTCAGTTTGGACGAGTTGCCGCAACTCTTCAATGTGCTAAAGGGAGAAATGAGCCTTGTGGGCCCTCGTCCGGTCCCTCCTTACGAAGTGGCCTGCTATGGAAATGGGCACCACAAGAGACTGGCCGCACTTCCCGGAATCACGGGCCTTTGGCAGGTGAAGGGGCGAGGCCAGGTTTCGTTCGAAGAGATGATTCGGATGGACGTCGAATACATTCAGAACGCATCTTTTTGGCAAGATTGCAAAATTCTTTGTCTTACCGTCCCAGCGGTCCTATCTAGGAGAGGTGCAGAATGAACACCACATTGCTTCCGCTCGGAGACAAGAGACATCCGGGAAGTACGAAACCGTTGGGAGTAGCGATTATTGGGTGCGGCTACTGGGGGATGAATTATGTCCGAATTTTCAACGAACTAACGGACGCGCGCGTATTGGCAGTCTGCGACCAGAGCGCAGAACGCCTGAATGAGGTCGCGCGACGGTTTCCAGGATTGTACCTGACGACGCAGATCGACGATGCGGTATCGCAGCCGGACGTGGAGGCAGTCGTTGTTTGCACTGAAGCTTCGACGCACTTTAACGTGACGCGCCGCCTGTTAATGGCTGGAAAACACGTCCTTGTGGAAAAACCGCTAACCACCATCGCCGCTGACTCTGAGAAGCTGATTGACCTGGCTGAATCCAATTCCGCAATCTTGATGGTGGGGCACACCTTTATCTTCAACGCGGGTGTCCGCAAGGTTAAGGAATACGTCCAAGAAGACAGTGGCCGAGTCTATTACTTGTACGCTCGCAGGACAAACCTCGGGCCCATCCGACGCGACGTGAATGCGCTTTGGGACCTTGCCCCCCACGACATCGCGATCTTCAACTACCTCCTTGACGGCACACCCCAATGGGTCAGTGCGGTCGGAGGCAAGGTGCTCGGAAACTGCCGCGACGACGTTGGGTTCATCTCACTCGGCTACCCTGACAATGTCCTCGCTCACGTCCATGTTAGCTGGGCCGACCCCGACAAGGCGCGTGAGGTTGTGGTCGTCAAGAGTGACAAGAGGATCGTCTTCAATGACCTAAACGGGATTGAACAGGTGCGCGTGTTTGAAAAGGGCGTCAGTCCCGTCGAGCACGAACCCCTGAATTATGGCGAGTTTCGGTTTGAGATCCGGGATGGCGACATCATCAGTCCCCGCATCGAACCAGTCGAGCCACTGAAGCACCAGTGCCGCCACTTCCTAGAATGCGTGCGAACTGGGAAGCGGCCAATCAGCAGTGGCGTTGAAGGCCGAGACGTTGTGCGAGTGCTTGAAGCGGTAAATCGTTCCATCGAATGCAAGGGACTCCAAGTAGAGATAGAAAACAAAGGTGATTATGTCCATCCAAATGTTAATGCCGTCGAAACAGCCACAAGTGCCGTTCGTTGATCTTGGTGCTCAGTACCGCACGATCGAAGGAGAAATCGGTGAGGCGACGTCCAGAGTAATACAGCAATCCGACTTTATCCTGGGACGTGAAGTAAGCCTCTTCGAGGAAGAGTTTGCGGCGTTTTGCGAGGCGAAATACGCCATCGGCGTGGATTCGGGCACGTCTGCACTGGAGTTGGCCCTCCGGGCATACGACATCGGACCCGGCGACGAAGTCATTACCGCCGCGAACAGCTTCATCGCTTCGGCGCTGGCAATATCCCACGCCGGCGCGAGGCCGATCCTTGTGGATGTCGATCCATCCACTTACACCGTGGACGTTTCGGCCATCGAGAAAGCCATTACCCCTCGAACGAAAGCGGTGATTCCCGTCCACTTGTACGGCCATCCCGCGCACATGAATCCGATTCGTGAACTCGCGGACAAACATGGACTGGTCATTATTGAAGACGCTTGCCAGGCCCACGGGACGCGCTACAAAGGAAGGCGGGCAGGCTCGTTGGGGCACGCAGCAGCTTTCAGCTTCTATCCCGGAAAAAACTTGGGGGCCTATGGCGATGGCGGGATAGTGGTCACCAATGACCGGGGGATCGCGAGACGTTTGGAGATGCTGCGCAACTACGGTCAGAAGGAAAAATATCAGCACCTGTTCCGCGGCTACAATCGCCGTCTTGACACTCTGCAGGCTGCAGTGCTGCGCGTGAAGCTGAGATACCTGGAAAAGTGGAACGCCGCGCGGCGCTGGAACGCCGTCCTCTATCACAAATTCCTGGATGGTTGCGGACTTCTTCTTCCCGGTGAGGCGCCAGGTGCGGAATCAGTATGGCATCTCTACGTGATTCGCGCCGAACAACGCGATGCGCTGAAGGAACATCTCATCAGCCGGGGCATCAGCGCGAGCATTCACTATCCGATTCCGATCCATGTGCAGCCGGCATATCTTGACTTGGGGTACAAGAAGGGAGATTTCCCAGTCACCGAATCGTGCGCGCATCAAGTTCTGTCATTGCCGATGTACGCGGAGATTAGCCAAGATCAAATCGAGTACGTTGCCAAGACGATACGTAATTTCCTGTCCGATAGGAAGGATAACCGACTGGTCTCAAAGACTCTTGCTAAGGGCCCGAGTGCGAGTGCGTGAATCCGGCGGAATCCAAGCACTCGGAGCAGTCGGCGAAAGGAGGTTAGACCTGGGGAAGGAGTTGCACGCACCAGCCGTCAATGCAATCTCCAGCCCTAACCGGACAGCGGGGGCATCGACCTACCCGCGTCTCCGCTCCTACGGTGCGGACTCTCTAGTAGTCGCGGTTTTGAGTCCTTTTCTTGCTCTAGCCTCCAGCAGTTTTCAAAAATTCCTCTTAGCGGTTGTTATCCTGGACATTCCCATTGAATTCGGCACCTACCTCTTCTACCGACCACTAGACGCAGCGCGAGGGGCTCTAAAGGGTTTGAGTATTTCGGCCACAACCCTCGCGTTAGCGGCCTTGTACACGTCTTGGCTCATCAGGGCACTGGCAAAAAGAACACGCAGGGAACGTCTCTCGCTTCACGTCAATCTGCCACTTGTAGCGTATCTCGCCGTCACAGCACTCTCAGTCCTTGTCGCCGGGGATCAGACCCTCTCGCTCTTCGAAGTGTACCTTTTGCTGGAGGCATGCCTGATCTATTTCTATGTCGCTAACAATGTACGAACCCGGCAGGACATACTGTTTGTTGTGTCGCTGCTTCTGGGCGGATGCTTGTTTGAGAGCTTAGTCATCAACGTAATGAGATTTACGGTGACAGCCTCGACCACCTGGGATTTCCCAATCCACATTATTGCCGAGAATCTTGGCGACAGCGGGCGCATGAGAATCGGCGGCACGATCGGAGTGCCCAACGTAGCGGGCGCCTACCTCAGCGTGATGCTTGCGTTAGCGGCCGGCATCCTATTTGGGAATCTGGGAAAAACCTATAAATGGCTGGCATCTGTGGTACTTGGGTTAGGTGGAGTCGCGTTAATTTTCACCTTCTCGCGTGGAGCTTGGATCGCCCTGATCTTGGCAATCATCGTGCTTTGCTTCGTCCACTGGCGCCAGCGGGGCATTTCTTTAAAACGGCCCGTTGCGATCTTCGCGGTCGTTACCCTGATGTATCTGCCCCTTCACGGCGTGATTTCGGAACGTCTTTTCGGCAGCGACAAAGGGTCGGCGGAGGCGCGCATTCCGTTGAACAAGTTGGCGTTTCGAATGATTGCAGACAATCCAGTGCTGGGAGTGGGCGCAAACAATTTCACTTCCGCCATGGACCAATACGCGACTTCCGAATTTCGTCATGAATGGCTCTGGGCCGTGCACAACAAATACCTGTTGATCTTAGCGGAGACAGGGATCGGGGGGCTGCTGGCTTACCTAGCATTTCTGCTAACTACCTTGCGGAAAGGTTGGCAATGCTGGAAGCTCGGGGACTCTGTGCTCTCGCCTCTTGCGCTGGGTCTTGTTGCGGGCGTTGCGGGGCATATGGTTCACCAGGGCGTCGACTTATTCCGGGATCGTCCCCTTCAACAATTGCTCTTGCTGGTTGCCGGCCTCCTGGCTGCGATGTACCGGATTTGCGCGGCCGATCGGCGGCGCGTGCCAGTCTCCAGCACCGTCTGAGTTCTGTGCTCTCGCCTATTGTCGCGGTGGGAGTTGCACGCGGTGAGATGTTGTCACTTCCCCCTCCGAAATCGCAAGCCAAGCTGACGGAAGCAGCTAGAGAGTTGGTTGCTTAGAAACTTATATGTGCGGAATAACGGGCATCATCGATCCAGCAATGTCCAGCGCGGAAATACGGCGTGTGCTCCAGCGTATGGCGGATGCGATTTGGCACCGCGGTCCCGATGAGGACGGCTACTTCGTAGGCGACGGCGTTGGGCTAGCGATCAGACGACTCAGCATTATTGACGTGTCCGGCGGCCATCAACCTGTAGGAAACGAAGACGGGCAGGTGCAGGTCGTTCTGAACGGTGAGATTTACAACTATCTCGATCTGCGGTCAGAGCTGCTCGCTCGCGGGCATATGTTTCGCACTTCCTCAGACACGGAAGTAATCGCGCACCTGTATGAAGAAAAAGGCGCTGACTGCCTGACGGCGCTGCGCGGCATGTTTGGGGTAGCGGTGTGGGCTCAACGAACCCAGCGTCTGCTCCTGGGGCGCGATCGGCTTGGCAAGAAACCCCTCTTCTATGCTCAGCAAGGAAGTCGGCTGGTATTTGCGTCGGAGATCAAGGCCATTCTCGCAGCGGTACCGGAGTTGGCTGATCCTGACACAGAAGCGATCGTTCCTTACTTTCGGCATGGCTTCATTTCTGAACCAAGAACCATGTTCCGGAGTATCCGAAAACTGCCCGCCGCGCACTGGTTGACTTATCAACACGGCGTCGTCTCGACAGGCAAGTACTGGCATCTGAGTTTTCAGGAAAGCGGCCGAGCCTCTCGCCCAGTAGGCGAAGTCGTGGAAGAGTTGGACGCGCTCTTAGCGGAGAGTGTGCGCATTCGCCTGATGAGTGAAGTACCTTTGGGGGTCTTTCTGAGTGGAGGCCTGGACTCCAGCGTTGTCGTTGCGTATGCGCACAAAGCAGGCTTGCGGCCGCTCAAGACGTTTACAATCGGCTTTGATCGGCCGGAGTGGGATGAATCCGGCGACGCGCAAGTCGTTGCCGACCATTTTAAGACGGACCACCATGTCTTACGGTTGAACGAAGCGGACTTGAAGGCGCACTTACCGGAAACCGTGGTCAGCTTGGTGCGCCATTTTGATGAGCCCTTCGGAGACTCTTCATCGCTACCAACCTATTACGTATCCAAGCTGGCTCGACAGCACGTAACTGTAATTCTTAGCGGAGACGGGGGGGATGAACTCTTCCTGGGCTACACCAGCCACCAGGGCGTCCGTTTTGCGAATTACTATCAGCGTTTGCCATCCTGGCTGAATCGAAGGATTCTGCCTGCACTTGCGCGAGCAGGCGCAGCCTGCTTGCCCGCCGGCAGAAAGTATGGCGCTTTGCGCGCCGTAAAGGTGCTCGAGGACAGTTTACTTCCGTTCGAACAGATGTATGTCAGCAAGGGCGCCCTTTGCAGCGAGGACTTGTTGAGGCAGCTGTTCACGAAAGAATTCTTGGCACAAAATTCCCAGTTTCCCGCTCCACTGTATTCAGAGGATGTCACTGCGGCGTTGCATTCCGATCTGCCCGCGCTGAGCAAGGCAAGTTACATCGATCTGCGCCACCGGTTGCTGGAAGATATGCTCGTCAAAGTGGACCGAATGAGCATGGCTCATTCCTTGGAGGTTCGCTCACCGCTGCTCGATCACCGGTTGGTCGAGTTCGCTGCAAGTCTGCCAGCGTCCTTGAAGCTGCGCGGCTGGCAAACAAAAGCCATTTTGCGCGATGCGGTCCGCCGCTATTTGCCCACGTCCACGTTACAAAAGCGGAAACACGGGTTCAGTGTGCCCTTACGTGAGTGGTTGCGCGGGGGCCTGTATGAAATGATCTGCGATTCCTTGAGCGCGGCAAACGGTCACCTCGCGCCTGGCGTTTTCAACCACGCGGCCATCGGCCGGTTGATCGCCGAGCATCGCAGGGGAGAACGGGATCACTCCTCGGTTCTGTGGCTGTTGTTGAATTACGCCGCCTGGACCAAGCTCTACAAGCACTCGAAAATATCGCCTGGGTGGCGACAACCCGCAGGTGAGACGAGCGTGGCCGCGTCATTGTAAGTGAACTTCGATTTACCCAGTTTGGAATCTAAAGCTCGCTGTTTCAAAGACTCTTATGAAAGTCCTGGTTGCCACGTCGATTTATCCCACGCGCGAGAACCCATCCAGGGGGACGTTCGTTCGAACGCAAGTCGAATATTTAAAGCGCGCTGGAGTAGAAGTCGAACTCCTACTTCTGAGGGGCCCCTCGCGAAAGTTAATGTATCCCAAGGCGGTGCTGGAATTGCGCCGGCGCCTGGCGGCCGGCTCGATTGATCTGGTACATGCGCATTACAGTTATGTAGGCATCGTTGCTCGCACGCAATGGAGAGTGCCCGTCGTAGTCAGTTATTGCGGCGATGATCTCCTCGGGACCATGAACGTGCGAGGGAAGCAAACCCTATTCAGCAGGTTTGCAGTTTTCGCTGGACGCGTGCTGAGCCATCAAGTGGACGGCGTCATCGTCAAAAGCCGAGGGATGGCCGACCGGCTCAAAAGAAAAAAAGACGTTTACGTCATCCCCCACGAAGTCGATTTCGAGCTCTTTCGGCCTATGGACCGCGAACAGGCTCGAATCGCGCTGGGTTTGGATCTTCACAAAAAATATCTGCTATTCGCGGCCAGCCCAGACATACCAGTCAAGCGTTTTCCCTTGGCAAGGCACGTCGTGGATCGTCTGCGCCAACAAAACTCCCAGGTCGAATTGTTGGTCGTTCATAAGGAACCGCAGGACCGCTTGCCTTTTTTCATGAATGCGTGCGATGCCCTCCTATTCACTTCCTATCAGGAAGGCTCGCCCAACGTTGTAAAGCAGGCTATGGCCTGCAATTTACCGATGGTGTCCACGGATGTGGGAGATGTCCGCGAAATCATCGGCCAAACTGACGGGTGTTACATCTGTGAGCCAGACGTGCAAGATTTCACCGCGCGTCTCGCTGATATCCTGCGCCACAATCAGAGAACGCAAGGGCGGAAGCAGGTACAGCATCTATCCGGACCAGCCGTAGCACAGCGAATTATTCAGGTTTACGAGCACGTCTTGCGAAATCACAGCGGGCGCGCCGCGCATCGTACACAGACCGGCCAACTCCTGCCGCAAGTAAACCCAACTGATAGGAGCTGGAACTAAGCCATGTGCGGAATCTGCGGCATCTACGAATACAAAACACAGAAACCGGTGGACCAACAGATTCTGGACGACATGCTCCAGGTCTTGCACCATCGGGGACCTGATGATGCCGGCGCGTTTCTGGACCGGGATGTTTCGATCGGAATGAGGCGGCTCAGTATCATCGATCTAAATGGCGGGAAGCAGCCAATCAGCAACGAAGACGGTACCGTCGTGACTGTCTTCAACGGCGAGATTTACAACTACCGGTCGCTAAGAGAACAACTGGAAGGCCGGGGACACGTTCTTGCGACCGAAAGCGACACCGAAGTAATCGTCCATCTTTATGAGGAATTCGGTGAACAGTGCGTTCAGCACCTGCGCGGGATGTTTGGATTCGCCGTTTGGGATAAACGCAAGCGACAGCTCCTACTGGCGCGTGACCGCCTTGGAATCAAACCTTTGTATTACACGCAAGCCGGTGGCAGGTTGATTTTTGGCTCTGAGATCAAGGCCATTCTCCAGCATCCATCGGTTAAGGTTGTCCTGAACACCGAAGGCCTGAACAATTTCTTATCTCTCAAATATGTTCCAGCGCCGCAAACGATGTTTCAAGACATTTATGCGCTCCCGCCCGGATGCATCCTCAAGTGCGACGCGAGTGGTGGGGAAGTACGCCGTTATTGGGACTTGTCTTTTGCCAATCGTCATAATGGCAATATTCGAGAAGAAGAATACGCCGAACGACTGGAAGCCCTGCTGCGCGAGTGCGTGAAGATGCACCTCATCAGTGACGTCCCCTTTGGAGCCTTCCTGAGCGGAGGCCTTGATTCCAGCACGATCGTTGCGCTCATGAGTCAGTTCCTGAATGAGCCCGTGAAGACTTACTCGGTCGGATTTGAAGGCCAAGGGGAAGCGTTCAGCGAACTTCCTTACGCCCGCGCGGTCGCGAACAGATTTCATACTGACCATCACGAGGTATTTATCCGGGCCTCCCATCTCGTAGACCTTGCCGAAAAAATTGTCTGGCACTTGGATCAACCACTCGCGGAGCACGCAACGCTGGCCAACTACATGGTCGCAGAGCTGGCCGCGCGTGATGTAAAGATGGTGCTCACGGGAGAGGGTGGCGACGAGCTATTCGCTGGCTATGCGCGATATACCGGTGAGCGGTTCTCCTCTCTTTTCCAGCGGATTCCCAAGGCCGCAAAATCACTAGTACTAGCCGCAAGTTCGAGGCTTCCTGGATTGCGCCGCCAAAAGCTGGCCCTCTACGCGCTAAGCCAGCCTGAGGAAGTCACTCGATTTGTAAATTGGTTCTCCCTCTTCAATTCGGAGATGAAGCATGCGTTGTTGTCAAAGGATCTGAGCACATCGTTGAGCGGCTATGATTCGGATTATGTGTTTGCGCAGCATCTCTCGTCGACGAATGCTGCCGAATCCGTCAACCGTATGCTTTACGTGGACACGAAACTCTGGCTGCCAGACCTCTTGTTGGCGAGGGGCGACAAGATGAGCATGGCCGTGTCCCTGGAGGCTCGCGTACCGTTGCTGGATCACAAGCTCGTGGAGTTCGCCGCCTCGCTGCCGTTAAACTTGAAATTGAAGGGCTTAGTTCGCAAGTATCTGCTAAAAAAAGTGAGTCGACGATGGCTTCCTCCGGAGATCATTCATCGGAAGAAGCAGGGCTTTCCAATGCCCTCCTCTTTATGGCTTCGCAATGAGGCGCGATTTTTTGTAAGAGACCTTCTCTCTCCTTCCGCGCTGAAGAGCCGGGGACTTTTCAATCCCGCCTACGTTGAAAATCTGATTCAGCAACACGAGAACGGTTTCGCCGATCACGGCGGGCTTCTATGGGGACTTATGAACGTTGAATTGTGGCAACGCGCCTTCATGGATTCCCGAGTACGACCGCAGCGAACGGCGGCGGCGTTGACCGCTCAGGCAGTATGAGGATAGCCGGGACAGTAAAAACTGAAGGGGAGAAACCCATGAGCAGGCTGGCGAGGAATCGAATCCTTATGCTGTTGGAAAACATGCCCTTCCCTCAGGACGTGCGAGTCCGGCGGGAAGCGAATGCGTTACATGCAGCGGGCTATCGCGTGACAGTTATCTGCCCGGTCGGCAAGGGACAGCCATATCGCGAAACAGTGAACGGAGTTCGGGTTTATCGCTACCCTGCGCCGCGGGCTGCTATCGGTTTCCTTGGTTACGTCTGGGAGTACGGTTGGTCCATGGTAGCCAGTTTCTTTCTAGCGGCACTGGTTTTCCTGACCGATGGTTTTGATGTCATCCACGCGCATAATCCACCGGATACATTTGTCTTTATCGCGATGCTGTACAAGCTATTCGGTAAGCGTTTTGTTTTTGACCATCACGATCTGTCTGCGGAAATGTATCAAGCCCGGTTATCGGGGCGCGGAAACCCTATGGTCTATCGCGTGCTCGTATGGCTGGAGAAGTTGACTTGCCGTTTTGCCGATCATGTTATCGTCACGAACGAATCGTACAAAAGGTTCGCCATGGAACGCGGACGTGTGCCGGAAACGCGCATCACGATCGTTCGTAACGGACTCGAGCTCAGCAGTCTTAACGGAAACGTCGAACCTGACCGTGGTTTGCGCGGGATGGGAAAAACAATCATCGGCTTCGTGGGTGTCATGGGCTTTCAGGACGGTGTCGACTGTTTGCTGCGAGTACTTCAACACCTTGTTTATGACCTGCGGCGAACTGACTTTCATTGTGTACTTATCGGCGGCGGAGATGCTTGGGTGAGACTGAAGGCGCAGGCACGTCAGCTCGGTCTCGACGGACACGTTCAGTTTATGGGGTTCATCTTTGGCGAGGAGCTTCGCCGCTATCTTTCCGCCGCTGACCTCTGCGTGGATGCTTCGCCGTCTAACCCGTATACCGCCCATTCCACGATGTTCAAGATTATGGAGTACATGTCGCTAGGGAAACCCATTGTCGCGTTTGATTTGCCGGAGCATCGGTTCACCGCACAGGACGCGGCAGTCTACGTGCCCGCGAATGACGAACGCGGTTTTGCTCGAGCCATCTCACAGCTTATGGACGATCCTAGACGCCGGGTGGCTCTCGGGGAGCTTGGCCCCCGTCGAATTAAGACGCAATTGGCGTGGGACTATTCGATTCCCAATCTTCTCCGTGCTTACCGGCTGGTTCTTCCTCAAGCAGCGCACTCAGAACTAGAGGTTTCTCAAAAGCCCATGAGCACGGTTCGGTCGCAACCTTCGCCACTGACACAAACGCCCGGCTACAAGTCGGGGAACTGAGGCGGTGAGTTCACCGAATCCTGTTTTCTGTTTCTTGTCGCATCCCTCTACGCGATGTCCAATCTCGGGTTTCTGGAGGTAATTACTTGAACGTTGTCTGCGTGGATCCTCGAACTGATCCATTGTGGTGCAGGTTGGTCAACCAGGTTTCCAGCAGCGTTTTTCACTCTCCGAACTGGATGCGCGTGCTTTCGGACACCTATGGATGGGAACCAAACGCTTATTTGATGCTCAATGACCGAGGAGAACCGCAGGCCGGCCTGCCCTTTTGTAAGATTTCGGACATGTTGGGAAAGCGAATCGTTACGCTTCCATTCTCGGATTACTGCGACCCGCTCGCCAGTGATGAGCAATCCTGGCGCCTGCTCATCGATCGTTTGCTGCCTGACTGCTGTCCCATCAACCTACGTTGCTTGCACAACAGCCTGCCGCTTGCCGACGAGCGGTTCACCCTTGCAAAGCAAGCCACATGGCATCGCTTGGATCTGCGTCCGGAACTCGAAGCCTTGTGGAATGCGATGCATGACTCAACGCACCGCGCCATCCGGAAGTCGGAGCGGGCGGGGCTCACCGTTCGTGTCGCCGAGTCAGAGCAGGAGCTGCGGTCGTTTTTTGAGATGCACTTGAAAGTGAGAAAGTATAAGTATGGTCTTCTCGCGCAACCGTATAGTTTCTTTCAAAATATCTGGCAGCGATTCGTGGATGCACACCATGGATTTCTGCTTCTGGCCATTCACGAGGATAAGATTGTGGCAGGTGATTTCTTCCTGGATTGGAAAGACACGCTCTACTATAAATTCAATGCGTCACTCCCCGATGACCTTCCTTACCGGCCGAATGATTTGTTGATCTGGGAAGGGATTCAACGCGGAAAGGAGCGCGGCTTTTCGTACCTGGATTTTGGCCTGAGTGATATTGACCAGGAAGGGTTAGTGCGTTACAAACGCAAGTTCGGAACCGAAGAAAGGACCATTTCCTTTCTTCGGTATTCTCCAAACGGTCCACCGACCCAGGCCGAGAAGGAATTGAGACAACTCCTCGGCACGCTGACGAATCGTTTCACTGACCGGCTGGTCCCCGATCTCGTGACCGAGAGGGCCGGTGAAGACCTCTATCGCCTATTCACGTAGGTGGCGACGCAACTCATCAGCTGATCGGGCTAGAAGTCAGGGCAGACGGCGGGACTGGTAAGCTCCTAGGTCGAAAGGCCCTCCGCGGGGACGCCTATTCCCATCGATGTCCGTATAGACGTACTTTGTTAAGTCCGTGACGATGTCTTTCGGCAATTTGGGCAGAGCAACGGGGTCCATGCCCTTACCTATCGCGGGGCTGGAGAGCGACAGGCCCAACCCACTTCCTAGCCTGGTGGGGTGCCAGACGGTCGCATACTGGCCGGAAAGCTTAGGATCAAGAACCGGCGGATGGAGAAAGAGGGGGTCTGCTTCAATGAGTTGTGCAGGCTCGGGATAGACGAAATTGTTGGAAGCTCCAAAGTACAAGTCTGAGTAATAAAGTATGTCGCTGTTGGGATTCTTCAGTTCGTAGGGCGGCTGTTCACTTTTCCAAGCTACAGCGATGTTGTTGATAAACTTCCCGTTCTTGGAATTGCTGGCCGTAAGAGACCCGGCGTTTTTGACTTCGGGATCGAGATTGTTCTTGTAACAGGTGTTGTTCACGAACCAGAAGTTAGTGACCACATACGCGACGATACATCCGCCCCCGTTTCCGTAAACCACATTATTAACGACTAGCGCAGGGGGCGTGTCAGCAGAGGCGTAATCGTAGGAACCGTTGCTGAGGTCCAGGATGATCCCGTTTCCATCAGTATGATGGCTGGACCCGTCGTATTCTCCTGCAACGAAGTTGTTGGAAATGATGTTGTGGAATCCGGAATAGGAGTCGAACCATCGGGTGCTGTTGAAGGAGATCCCGCTGGTCCAGCCGTAATCGCCGGGTACTGCGGTAGTCGTCGGCATGTATCCGTTGTGATGGATGGCGTTGTGATCGGCGGTGAGGTAATCGCAATTGATGGAGGCGATCCCGGAACCACCCGTGTTGGAGATGGAGTTGGAGATAAAACGAAGGTGGTGGGAACCGCGACAGAAAAAGCCGTCGGCGGCGTTGCCTCTACCATCCAGATTGAGGCCGCGGAATTCGAGATAGGCAGGGCCGGAAGGGAAACTGCCGCCGCCAAGATAGAACATAGCGGAGGCATCAGCCGCGCCGTTCCAGACAATGTTAACCGGGCCATCGCCATAATCCCTGTAGACGATCCAAGAAGAGGCCGTGCCGCCGGAGCGAGGTTTAAAGGACGAGGTCAAAGGATAGTCTCCGCCGAGAAGACAGATGATGGAGCCGGGTCGAGCGGCTGCGGCAGCGCCAGCGAGGGACTTTGCGGAAGTGGGGCTCGTCCCAGAATTTGCATCCTTTCCTGAAGGCGAAGCAAAGATCGTGCAGTTGGCGGTGGAAGAGCCTGGGTTCGCAACGATAACCCCGGGTCCATGCCGCAAAGCGTAAATCAGCAACAACAGGAAGGCGACGATGCCAAGCGATGTCAAAAGAAGAATCCCACGGCTCGGGCGGTCTTGAAACAACCGATCACGATTTGCAGGATTCCTATCCACGGCTGGATGGATGCCTTTTCTCTGGTGCGGTTCTGCGAATCAGACGTCCACCGGGGCACGCGGCGATGTGTTCGAAGGAGAAGATCACAACCTATGCTGCGAATAATTGGTAAGAGTTTGCCATCCGGTGAATGCCGGAATTCACGAGCAGAATACTCCTCACATAGGGTCCCTCGGTGTCTCTGAACCTCCGTAAAACGGGCAGTAACGCCCTTTCGATCCTCACAAGCGATGCGATGAACCGGGCGACGAGCTTTGTCTTGTATGCCCTGGTCGCTCGACGTCTCGGCGCGCATGAGTTCGGCCAGCTTTCCTTGGCGCTTACTCTGTTCTATATCTTCCAGGTACTCGCCCTAGCAGGGCTGAAGACGCTCACAATCCGGCAGGTCGCCATCGATCGCACACAAACGAGGCGTTATTTCACCACCGGCTGCGCCATCGTGGCGCTCTCTTCCTTTTGTTCCTTGACATTGTTGTTTGGATTCGTTCGATTGATGCACTATCCGGCCGACACAACTCTGGTCATCATGCTCCTCTGCGTCGGCCTCCTTCCGTATGCCATTTCAGCGATTTGCGAGGGCATATTCCAAGCCTGGGAACGGATGTACCTCATTCCTTGCGTGAATGTGCCTCTGCATTTAGCCAAGGTGGGCTGTGCATTTCTCCTCGTAACAAGAAAAAACGGATTGTATGCGGTTGTCCTAATTTTACTAGCCTCGTTCCTTTGCACAGCGCTCATTGAAGTATGGATTCTGTTCCGAAAATTCCCCGCACAGCGGGAGCCACTAGACTTTCGTTTTTGTCTGGCCACCTTTCGGTCTGCGGTTACGTTCCTTGGTATTGACGGCACCATTGCGCTCATGAGCAGTCTCAATGTCCTGCTCCTTTCCAAATTGGCTACAGAAACGGAAGTAGGCCTCTATAGTGCGGCGACGCAGTTGATGGCACCGCTACTGCTCGTCTACCAGAGCATCGGACAAGGCGTGTTCCCGCTCATGTGCAGAAAGGTAGAGCCGGGTTTTCAAAGCCTGAAACGCATCTCAGCGCAAGTCATTGAAGTGCTGTTGATCCTGGCGCTCCCCGCTTTGGCTGGCCTGTTCTTCCTTGGAGATTGGGCGCTGTCGATTCTTTACAAAAATCCTGTATTTCAGCAGGCGTTCCCTGCGCTGCGAATTGTGGCTTGGGTGCTGATCTCGCAAGTATTCACGAGTGTTCTAGGTCAAGCGCTCGTGGCCAGCCATCGCGAAAAGATTACATTGAGAATCGTCGCCGTGGATACGCTTATCAATTTGGTAGTCGGGTGGCCCTTGATTAGTTTCTTCGGCTTGCGTGGGGCCGCGATCGCGTTGCTCGTGACGAGATTGGTGGATTGTTGCCAGCACTACATCCCCGTCTCGCGGCTCTTCTGCGGGATCCCGCTCGCGAAGATCATTTGGAAGCCTATTATTGCCGGCGTCTGCATGACGGCATATCTTCTTTTCCCCTCGACTCAAACTGGGATTCTGAGGGGTGTTTCTGCGACAGGGATATACAGCGCTGCGTTGATTGTCTTGGCCATCTGGGCTTCCGGAGGTGTTCGACGATTGAAGGAGAAGTACCTTTTTCTCCTTACACAGTAGTCGCACGAACGTCTCTGCCAGAGGTATGAAGTGACTGAACTCTCGATCGTATTGATCACCAAGAATCAAGCTTGGAACATCCCGCGCCTGATCGGGTCCGTCCTCCAGGCAACGTCCTTGTTTCCTTCCAGGGAGATCGTTCTGGTGGATTCGAACTCTACGGACGAAACTGTTA
>MNEA01000031.1 GCA_001917435.1 Acidobacteria bacterium 13_2_20CM_2_57_6 | reverse complement strand
GATTTGGAATGAGTTACAACCCCGATGTGGGTGGAAACGGGCAGCCGGCGTTTACCAATGTTTTTGTAACACCGTCGTCCTATGATTATTTTCTGGCTAGTGGCAAGTGGCCGGATAAAACCATGTTCGTTCTCGAGGAGTATCGTTCCACTTCACATGGCTCGATCAACCAGCATGGAAGTTATCAGGACGCGTTCCTGGGGCTGGACGTCGAAGTCAAAGACCAATCGCGCTTCCCGGAAAAGTGGGCCTATTTCGCATTCGACACCACACAGCCGTCTTCAGGCGCTCTCAGACCGGCCAAGAACGGATGCTGGACTTGCCACGATCAAAGCGCGGCTGTCGAACACTCATTCGTTCAGTTCTATCCTGAATTGCTAAGAGTGGCTAAAGAAAAAGGAACCATCAAGCCGAGCGTGCATCTGGAAACCAAGTAGCCGGAAGAGCGGCAGGAATCTCCGGCCGATGTATGATGCGGTTGGGGAATCCGGAATGAGCTCCACTCGCGGCGGGCGGTCCACACTCAGCGGACCAACAGCGTTGATCACGGGCGCGGGAAGCGCAGAGGGAATCGGATTCGCGTGTGCGCGAAAGCTGCATGCCGCCGGCGTGCGCGTGGTGATCACTTCGACGACGGATCGAATTCATAGCCGGGCGCGCGAGCTCGACGCCAGTGGCGAAGCAGTTCTTTCCTTCGTCGCCGATCTCACCGTTGAGACCGAAGTCCAGCGGCTGGTGGATTCCGTGCTTTCGCGATTGGGCGGCATCGACATTCTGGTGAACAACGCCGGAATGACGCAAACCGGGCGCCCAACGAAGAGCAAGCCGCTGATCGAAACTTCCTTCGCGGAATGGCAGAACCAGATCGCAATTACCCTGCACACCGCGTTTCGAATGACGCGCGCGGTTCTGCCCGGTATGACCGCGCGAAAGTACGGCCGCATCGTGAATATCACTTCCGTGACCGGGCCGCTGGTGAGCAATCCGGGTTCGGCGGCGTATGGTGCCGCCAAAGCCGCAATGGATGGAATGATGCGGGCCGTGGCAATCGAAACCGGACGCGATGGAATTACCATCAACGGAGTCGCGCCGGGCTGGATTGCGACGGGTTCTTCGACGGAGTCCGAAAAAATCGCCGCTTTGCACACGCCGCTCGGCCGCGCCGGCACTCCTGACGAAGTCGCCGCAGCCGTTTGCTTCCTGGCTTCACCCGAGGCTGCCTACATTACCGGACAAATCTTGGTTATCGATGGTGGCAATATCCTGCAGGAAAAGAAAGTTTCCTGAGCTTCCTTTCGCGCTTGCCGGAATCTCCGCGCTGCGCCAAACTCGTAATTCATTCGCGAATTAAGCAATTTTGACGAATCCCTGAGGAGGCCCGCATGCGCCGAATGGTTTTCATTCTTTTGTTGCTTCTGTTGCCCGGCGCATTGCGGGCGCAGCAGAACGCCGCAGCGCGCCCGCGCCCGAAAATCGGCGTGGCACTGGAAGGCGGCGGCGCCATGGGTCTTGCGCACATTGGCGTGCTGAAGTGGTTCGAGGAACACCACATCCCCGTGGACTACGTTGCCGGAACCAGTATGGGCGGCCTGGTAGGCGGGTTTTATGCCACCGGAATGAGTCCCGACGAATTGAAAACGCTCATCGAGGGCATGGACTGGCGGAAAATTCTGGGCGACCGCACTCCTTATGAAGACCTCTCGTTTCGCAGGAAAGAAGATCAACGCGCGTATCCCAATTCGCTCATTTTTGGTTTGCGCGGTGGCTTGCGCTTGCCCGCGGGACTGAACGCGGGGCATCAGATCGGCTTGATTATCGATCGTATGACGCTGTCTTATGACGAAGTTCCGTCGTTCGACGCGCTTCCCGTCCCTTTCCGCTGCGTCGCGACGGATCTCGTCAGCGGAAAATCATATGTCTTCAAAGATGGCTCGCTGGCGGTGGCGTTGCGCGCGACGATGTCCATTCCGGGAGCCTTTTCTCCAGTTCGCGATGGAAAAGCGGTTTTCGTGGACGGCGGACTGCTGAACAACCTGCCGACGGACGTGGTGCGGCAGATGGGCGCGGAGATCGTCATTGCTGTGCACCTGGAATCCGCGCCCGCCGACGCAAAAGATATCCAGTCAGTGTTCGGCGTGCTGAATCATTCCGTTCGCGTGGTACTCGAAGAAAACGAGCTGCGCAGCCTGGCGCAAGCGGACGCCGTCGTTTCCGTTCCGCTCTCCGAATACAACACCTTGGATTATGCAAAGAGCTCACAGATTATGAAGCGCGGTTACGAAGCCGCGAATGCGCGCGCGCGACTGCTCGAAGCGTTTGCTCTCAGCGATGCAGATTGGCAAGAGCATCAGCAAGCGCGCGAAGCGCGGAAGCGCAGCGATGTTCCTACTCCGCAATTCATCGAAATCGAAGGCACCAACGCGCACGAAGCCACCGACGTCACTCGCTACGTGAAACGCTTCCAGGACAAGCCGGTCAATCCGGCGAAACTCGACGAAGTGCTGACGCGGCTGACCGGAGTTGGGCGCTACGATTCCGCGGGCTACCGGCTCATCGAGAAAAACGGCCAAACCGGCTTGCTGGTTCAAGTCGTGGAGAAAAATTATGCGCCGCCCATGTTCCAGACGGCGTTTGAAGTCGACGGCTCGCAGAGCGGCAACGTGGATTTCACGGCGGGAACGCGCTTCACGTTCATGGACGTAGCCGGGTTCCGGTCGGAATGGCGGACCGACATTTTGCTCGGCAATACGTATGGCATCCAGACGGAATTGTTCCGACCACTCCGCGCGGAGAGCCGCTGGTTTTTTGCTCCACACGCCGACGCTAGCGACACCACGTTTCAGATTTACGCGAAAAATGATCCGCTGGCGGATTACCGCATCTATCGCATCAACATCGGCGGCGACGTGGGGTACAGTTTCGGGCGCTTCAGTGAATTGCGCGTTGGCTACCAGGTTGGCTCGCTGAATACCAAGCTGCGACTGGGCGCACCGGAAATTCCTTCCGTGGCGGGTCGTGTGGGACAGACCCGGCTGCGCTACTTGCTGGACCACACCGATGATCCCGTGATTCCCCGGCGGGGCTTCAGCGCGGAAACCAATTTCCGCTGGTTCGACCAAAGTCCAGGAGCCAACGGCGCGTTTCCTTCGATGGACCTGAAATTGGGATTTTTTCAGCCCATTGCGCGGTCCGCATCGCTTTTCCTGCAGAGCGAAGGCGGCACCACCTTCGGCACCACGAGCACCGGCGTTCCTCAATTCTTTTTCGGCGGGCCGGTGCGACTGAGCGCCTACGGCCAGAACGAGTTTCAGGGCAATCAGTATTATTTATTTCGCGCCGGATTTTTGCGTGACCTGCTGATCCTCCCCCCCTTTTTGGGCAAGAAGGTCTATGCCGTCGGAGCTTATGAGATCGGAAAGATGTATGGTTTGACCACCGGCAGTGACCTCCCGGACGATGTTGCTGCAGGCTTCCTGGCAGAAACGGCCTTGGGACCCTTCTTTATCGGCGGCAGCGTAGGCGACTCCGGCCACCGCAAATGGTTTTTCCAGCTCGGCCGCGTGTTCTAAACCCCGCAATTCCGGGTGATAGGTCATTCCGATTACGGCTGCCCGTGTTTATCGACTGCCTGATCGCCTTCCGGTTTCCAGGCCGACTTCGCCTTGCTGCTTGGAGCCGACTTTGCCGACCCAGACCACCATGCAGCGCTCTGGGCTGGGCATATCTTCTTCGAGGATAAGTTCGACTACTTGGCCGCGCTTAAGATCGAAACTTCCACGTAGCCGGAAGCCTCCTTTCGAAGAATCGACGACCAGGCAGGGCAGTCTCTTGGGGCTGCGGTCCAGATTGATGATCAGGCTGGCAGGACTCTTCGATATTAGCCGCTTTGAGCTGCGGCCTTGGGGGACACGAAAGCCGGGCACTCTTCACCCCCTGCTCTGATGTATGCTTCGTCAGGATTCCCCGAATGCGAGCGTCTCGGCCCAATTCTCGATCGGCACATCGAGCGAGATGCCCAGGACAAAGTCGTCACTGGGGAGCTTTTTGCAATATACGACCGAGCCCTGGACGCAAAATCCAGGCGGGGATGAAAGCAGTACCATCTCGGCTGGTTCCCAGAATTCCTGTGTGACTATCTTCATGCCGGATCTGCTGACATTCTCCACAGGAACGACTTCAAAGACACCCGGCCTATGAAGGCTGGTTAGCCACAGGGAGGCACTTAGACAGTCGCGAGCCTCCGACCTTGCCATGCTTCGGGATGCGTCCACGAGCAGTCCTGCGATGGACGGTGAAGGTGAGCACGCTCCAAAGGAGCGGTTTTTTGCTAAGACTTGGGGGTACTCAAGTTCGGCCGCTTGCGTCATCTGTTGCCCCCATCCGGGGAATCCGTCGAGCGATGTTTTCAATGCAGATGACCTCACGCCGAGAGCTCAGGGAGAGGAGTGTGCTAGTCATCTCATTGGGAGCCTACGGATGCAGAAACGAAGATTGAATCCAGCGAGTTCCTGAAATCAGGGACAGGTGAATACCTGCAAGGTTTTGACTGGAAGACGAAGTCGGCCGAAAAGCAACTAATCGAGGGCTATGGGTGCTTGTCTCTCTAACCCCTACCAGCCTCTGGATTTGATCCATCACAAGCTCGTTGAGTTCCTGGGATCCTCTCACTTCCACCACGGCGAATACCTCGCGGGAGCCCAGCAGGCATCGGCCATTTTGACTCCTGGCATGCCCGCGATCTGCCGAGCAAAGTCGCGCGACCTGCCAGGTTCCGTTGCCACGACGATATAGGCCCTCATGACCGTCCATCCCAAGGAGCCCGAATTTGTCAACAATATGCACAGAAGCTCTTTTCGAAATGCTCTTGACTTTCGCTTTTTGTTCGCCTATAGTACGGGCGGTAGAGGAAACGGGAAACGGGTGGCGCGCCGCCTCCATTGCCGATTAGGCTCTCACGAGTCGGCCGCCACCCGTTGAAAGTTCCGAGCCGTAAGCGGGGTGAGGGGTCGACTTGCAAGACGATCCCTCGATCCCGAAGGCCGACCACGTCGGCTCCTTCGCTCGGAGACAGTATAGGCGTCCCGCTTCCCTATCAGGAGCCGCCATGGACGTCTGTGTCGAAAACGTATTATTCATCACCCCCGCCATTGAAGCCGTCAACGTGATTCAAGCAATCGCGGAAGAAAATCATCGCGCGGCATCTTTCGACCCGCATCATGGGCATCAAGAGCCGGACGCGGAACAAGAAACTGTAGCGCTAGGCTTCCGCCCCGCGGATTCACCCGAACCGCCGCGGACGGAACCAGCGGCGGAGAAAAATCCGTGGTCTGCCTGGGCCTGGCTGGGAACGTGCAAAAATTCCAGCCGCAAAATTCCCACCGCGATTCCCAACATTGTTCACGTGGATGTGGACGCGTTTTTCGCGTCCGTCGAGCAAGTATTGAATCCCAAGCTGCGCGGCAAGCCCGTGCTGGTGGGGCGCGGCTGTGTGGCTTCGGCGAGCTACGAAGCGAAGTTCGTGGGCGTGAAAACGGCGATGGGCTTCCGCGAAGCGCTGCGCGTCTGTCCGCAAGCCATCGTCGTGCCTGGGCAATACGAGCACTACGCCGATTTTGCCGAGCGCGTGCGGCGCATCCTCGAAACCTATACGCCCGCGGTGGAAACCGCCGCGCTGGACGATTTCTATCTCGACTTCGCCGGCACCGGGCGCCTTTATCCCGATTATGAAGCCACGCTGCGGCGTTTGCAGGCGGAGATCCGCGCCCGCACTGGCCTGAACGTTTCGATTGGCGCGGCGCGCACCAAAGTGGTCGCCTCCATCGCTTCACGATTGCAACGCCCGCGCGGCTTTCGCATGATCGCGCCCGGCGAAGAAGAAAATTTTCTGACCCCGCTGCCGGTGGAAAAACTCCACGGCATCGGCCACGTCCATGCCGGAGCGCTGGCCGAGCGCGGCATCGCCACCATCGGCCAACTGCGCCAGGTGCCCAAGCCCGCGCTGCAAGCCGCTTTCGGCGAAGCCATCGGCCTGCAAATCTGGGAGCGCGCCCGTGGCCTCGATGGCCGCGAGGTGTCGACCGCTTCGCAGTCGCCCATAACGGGCTTACCTTCCACGCCGAAATCTGTTTCGCGCGAAACGACCATCGAAGGCGGCACCATCGACACGGAATTTCTCGGCGGCTTGATCGAATATCTCAGCGAGCGCATCGGCGCAACCCTGCGCGAATACGGCAAGCAGGCGCGCACCATCGGCCTGCGCATCCGTTATGTCGATCATTTTTCGGCGCACCAGACGGTGCGGTTGACGAAACCAACCAACGACGAACGCGAACTGCTTACCACCGCAAAAGATCTGTTCGCCAAATTGTTCACGCGCCGCGTGGCGGTCCGTCTCGCCGGCGTCAGTGTGCACAACCTTGAAACCGATAAGCGCCAGCACGAACTTTTCGACACCAACGCGAATCGCCGCTGGTACTTGAACCGCGGCCTCGATTCCGTCCGTGGCCGCTACGGTTGGAACGCCGTCTTCTACGGCAAAGGCCTCGAGCTCCGCGAACAAGCCCCGCCCCTTCGGCTAGTTTGCTGAGTTTTCTCTTCCCTTCCCCTACCTGATTTGAATGAACAAGCATGCCTGCCGAAAGACGGGCATGCCTTCTTCCCTTTCCACGCCGGGGCATCCGTGTTCGTACATTTGCATTGTCATAGTCACTACTCGTTTCTGCGCGGCGTGGCGTCGCCGGAAGAAATTATCGCCGCCGCGGTCGAGCAGAACATGCCCGCCGTGGCGCTGACGGATACGAATGGTTTGTATGCAGCGGTACAGTTTTGCAAGTTGGCGCAGGAAGCAAAAATAAAAGCGATTGTCGGCGTAGTGCTGGGTACCGAATTTCTCATGTCGACTGACCCTTCTGCGACTCTCCGGGCAAAGGCGCTCCGAAACTCGAAAAACGAAACGCAAAATTCGGCGAGCGCGTCTCTCACGCTGCTGGCAGCGGACATGGAGGGTTACAGCAACCTTTGCCAGCTCGTCACGCTGCGGCATCTCGGCACAACACAATTGTCACAAAACACGAATTCGGCTGAAACCGATGGCCGGCCTGTGACCCTGCAGGAATTGGCGGACCATAGCCGCGGTGTAATCGCGTTGTCCCCTGCCGCGAGTCCCGCGTCACGAATTACAAATCACTTTTCGCAACTGAAGGAAATTTTCGGCGACCGCCTGTACATCGAGGTGCAACACCTCTCGCCCGGAGATGGACGTGTATTGCGCGAAGCGGAACGCCTTGGCCGCGAACTCCGCGTGCGACTGGTAGTAACAAACAACGTTCATTTTTTGCGGCCCGAAGAGCATCTGCATCACCGCGCGGTGAATGCCATCCGCACCGGCGGATTGTTGACCACGGTGGCGCCACCGGAAATCACCACCGGCGAGGCATGGTTCAAGCCGGCTGCAGAAATGAAAAGACTTTTCCCCGATCATCCGGAATGGCTGCAGGCAACGCTGGAAATCGCGGACCGCTGCAATTTGCAGCTCGAACTGGGAAAACGGATCTTTCCGGAGTTTGCCGTTCCGGAAGGCGAGACGCCGGATTCCTATTTGGAAAAAGTAAGCCTCGAGGGTGCGCGGAAACGCTATCACTCAGTAACACCAGAAGTGCATGAGCGGCTGATGCGCGAATTGGGAGTCATCAAGAAGTGGAGCTTGGCGCCGTATTTTCTGCTCGTATTGGACATCGTGAAGGAAGCGCGGCGGCGTGGAATTCCCGCGGTGGCGCGCGGATCAGCCGCGAGTTCGATGGTGACGTACTGCCTGGGAATTTCGCGCGTCTGCCCGCTGCGCTGGGGACTGTATTTCGAACGGTTTTTGAATGAGCAGCGTGGCGATTGCCCGGACATCGATATCGATATTTGCGGCGCCCGCCGTGACGAGCTGCTCGATTACGTGTACGAGCACTGGGGCTCGGAACACGTTGCAATGATCTCGAGTTTTGTCACCATGCACGCGCGGCTCGCCGTGCGCGAAGTGGCAAAAGTGTTTGGCGTGCCGCCGGGCGAAGTGGACCGTTTCACGAAGCGGCTGCCGCACCGGCCGGTGCGTGAAATTTTGCAGGCCATTCGCGCGCTCCCGGAATGCCGCGACCTGCCGATCGACGATGAGCCCTGGAAAACGATCCTGCAAGTGGCGTTGCGTCTCGACGACGCGCCGCGGCATCTCGGGATTCATCCTTGCGGCACGGTGATTTCCGCGCGTCCGCTGACGTGGCTGACGCCGCTGGAGCGCGCCACGAAAGGAATTGTCGTTACGCAGTACGACATGAACGCCATCGAAGCGCTCGGGCTGATTAAGATGGATCTGCTTGGCCAGCGTGGATTCACCACAATGTCGCTGGCACTGGACAACATCGAAAAAAGTAGGACAGGCATTCCTGCCTTTCTTGGCGTGCGCGAACCACAACCCAGAAAGCGGACAGACAGGAATGTCTGTCCCACCGCACGTGAAATTGATTTTGACGCGATACCGGAAAACGATCCTGCGACGTGCGAGGTGATTGCGGCCGGGCGGACCATGGGAGTTTTCCAGATCGAATCGCCGGCCATGCGCGGCATGCTTCGCATGCTGAACGCGCGGACGCTCGAGGAAATGGCCATCGCCCTGGCAATCATCCGGCCGGGCGCTGCGGAGTATGGATCGAAAGAATTATTTGTGAAGCGGCTGCGGAAAGAGGAAGAAATCACATTTGCGCACCCGGAACTCCAGAAAATTCTTGGCGACACGCTGGGCGTATGTATTTTCCAGGAGCAGGTGATGCAAATTTCGCAATCTCTCGGGAGCATGTCGCTGGCGGAAGCCGACCTTGTGCGACGAGCCTCCGCGAAATTCTCCGGCCGGAGCGACCGCGACCGGTTGCGCGGAAAATTCCTGAAAGCCGCGGGAATGATGGGGCTGACCAGCCAGCAACGCGAAGAGACCTGGATGATGGTGGAAAAATTCGCGGGCTTTGGTTTTTGCAAAGCACACGCCGCGACATATGCGGATATTTCGTACCGCATGGCATATCTGAAAACGCATCACCCGGCGGAATTTCTTGCGGCGATGTGCAGCGCGGGGGCGGGGTTTTATCACGTGTCGGCGTATGTGGAGGAGGCCAAGCGCTGGGGCATCGCGGTGCGGCTGCCGTCGGTGAATCATTCGCGGATGGAGTACACGGCGGAAGATGGTAAAGATGGGAAGCGCGCGCTGCGCGTGGGCTTGATGCAAGTGCGGGGACTGTGCGTGGAAACGATCACGGCCATTTTGCGGGCGCGGGGAGAAGGCGGAGCGTTTCAATCGCTCGAAGATTTTTTGCGGCGCGTTCCGGTGGAACGCGATGAGATCGAATCGCTGATCAAGTGCGGGGCATTTGATGAAGTGAACGATGGAACGCGCAGAATGACGCGGCCGGAACTGCTGTGGCGCTGGAATCTGCTGCAAGCAGCCGGCAAAGGCGCGCAACCGAATGCTTCGCGAATTCGCCCGGGACAAGGAATCGGGCTGTCGGAAAAAACGGAAACGTTATTTGCAGAAGCAAACGCTACGGATGCGATTGGCGCGGCATTGGTGGAAATGCAGACCCCGGAATATACGCTCGAACAAAAACTGCGCTACGAACGCGAAATTCTGGAAGTGTGTGTGAGCGGCCATCCGCTCGATTTTTTGCCGCGCAACGGCGAAGCCTGGAGCGACGAACTTCCTGGCTTGCGCGGAAAGCGCGTGACGCTGTGCGGCTGGGTGGTGACTTACCGGCACGTGGGAACAAAAAATTACCGTAACATGATGTTCGTCACGCTGGAGGACCAGCGCGGCGTGTATGAAGTGGTGCTTTTCCCCGATGCGTACGATCGCTATGGCGGTCTGGTGTTTGAAACGCGCACGATGCGCGTGACCGGGCGCGTCGAGCAGGACGGGCAGATCAAGGGCGAGATGCTGGAGGCGTTGAAGAAGTGAATTCGTGACGGGTGAACGATTTCCCATGGTAACAAGGACTACTGGAATCTGAATATGAATTTCATGATCAAAACAAAACCAAAAAATGTGGCGCCGGTGGCGGAACCGGAGACGGGACGGCCGGCGGGGACCGGCGAGGAGTGGCTGGGGCGAAACCGCAGCAGCAAGCGGCGGCTCTGGGAGCGATTGAATCCGCGCAGCCGCGGGCAGATTCGCATGATTGCAGAGGCGCTGGCACTGCAGCAAACTCACGCGCAACTGCCGGAACCGCTGCGCGCGCGGCTCAGTGCAGCCATCGGCGAAATCGAGCGGCTGGCAGCCCGGACGAGGGCGCTCCTGGCGGAGGTAGCACGCCGGACACCACCCCGCGCGTGAAGGTTGCGGCCTGCATTGCGCGGCGGGATACTTTCTTTATGGCTGTCCCCAATAAGCGCGGCCCCCTATTTCTGGCGTCCCTTGCCGTGGCGTTCTGCGCCGTGGCGCTCCCGGCGCGAGCGGATGAGATTCGCCTGAAAGGCGGCAGGAAGCTGTACGGCGTGATCGTGGCCTATGAAGACAACATGTTCAAGGTCAAGACCGAGTACGGATATGAGCTGATCGAAAAAGACAAAATCGAATCTATAATTCCGTCGACGCCGGCAGGAAAATCAGAGTCCGCGACTGCGAAAAAAGATGGAGCCCAGCATCCCGCAAAGCCTGCAGGCGATTCGCAGCCGCAGGCCGAGCCGGCGGTCGCAACCTCTGCCGATGCAGGCACCGCGGCGTCGAATGCCAGCGCAAAAACCATAAATTCGGGGTCGGCAGGAAAAACAGACAAGGCTTCGCCGAAAATAACGAGTGCTGCTGCGAAGCCGGAAGTTCCAGCGAATACCACAGCGAGCAATGCCGCGGCTCCGGCAATCAAGGCGGCTCCAGCCGCGACGACAAATGGAGTGACAACGGCTGCGACGGCACCTGCGACAGCGCCCGCGCCTCCGAAAGAGCCGCAAGTTCCGGCAAACCGCGAAGAGATCCAGGGCAATCTCTACACAAACTACACTCACGGATTCCACATGTACAAGGCGCCGAGCTGGAGCTTGATTGAAGAAGCGCGCGGGGCGCTTCCCAACGCGATCGTGGCGATGGGCACGTCGAACGAATCCACCCTGATGGTTGTCGGCGAGGAGAAAACGAAAGAACCCCTGGACACGGCGGCCGCAGCGGTGGAAAAACGGCTGCAAGACGTGTATGTAAATTATCAGCGGCTGTCCCAGCGCAAAACAGCGATCGGAGGATTACCAGCCGTGGAGTATCAATATCGGGGCAAGGCTGACGAGCACGACTGGTCGGGCAAGCTGGTTGTTATCGCGCGCGGCAAAGACATGTTCACGGTGCTGGCCATGACCTACGCCGACAGCGACCTGATTCAGATTCAGGAAAATGTGATCTCGCGAGCGATCTCCAGCCTGGATTTTAGCGTCCACTAGCCGTGCGAGGGCAGTTGTAAGTCTCCAGATACAAGTTCGCAGGAAGAAAAAATGGAGTTGAATATTTTTCCTCTGCGCCCCTACCCACCCCGTGTTTTTTGTAAATGTTGCATCTAAAGGGCTTAGGAATTCCAAAAGTCCTTTAGAATCAACAGTTGCGCACGCCTTTGTATGGGTTGATTCCGAATCACTTAACCTCGAACGCGGGCCGCAGAGAATTCTCCCCCGGTCAACAAGCGCGATTCGGCGGACTCCGCTAGGCCGCGAGCCAGCAAAAAGACCGCAAAACGCAACCCCTCCTAATCCTAGTGACCGAAATCGTGGGACGGTGGGAATAAAAAGGCGGCAGACTAGCCGCCGCGCTGGACAGGAATCGCACTCTTACCTGCTAAGTATAGGAGCAGAGAACCAACAGAGGGTCAAGGGGTTTCTATAACTGGGGTCTCTTTAACTGCGTAGTGTCCTAAATTAGGACACTACCTCGCGACACAGAGACTTGCAAATATCTTAGAGTTCCGAGAACGCGCCTAGCTGGCGGCGGCTTCGGTGGCTCGGAAAACCGAAGTCGATTGGGGACAACGGAGGTGCTATCCTTTGCGCGGGGCCGCTGATGGATGAGGTGGAACGATGCCCTTACGCGATCTCGCATTTGCAGGCCGAACGCTGCGGAAAAGTCCTATCTTTGCATTGACTGCTGCACTGACGATTGCCCTGGGCGTTGGCGCGAGCACGGCCATCTTCAGCGTCACCAATGCTGTTCTATTGCGTGCTCTTCCGTACAAAGATCCCGACCGGCTGGTCATCGCCGCCAGCGACTTGCGCAAGCGTAATGTCCGCGACTTCCCCTTCTCCAATGAGGATTTCATCGATATGCGCGAAGGGACAAAAGACGCATTCCAAGACCTCGCCGGCGTCTTCACTTTCCGCAACATCCTGCTCAAGGACGATGGAACACCCGAGCAAGTCCGCTCCGCCGTAGTCACAACGAATTTCTTTCGTTTAGTAGGAGCCAAAATCGTGCTCGGCCGCGATTTCACGGACGCCGACGGAATGCCACAACCACCCGCTCCGCCGGGCGCCCAGCCCGGAGTCCCAACGGCGCCCCCTCTTCCCATCATGGCCATCCTCAGTTACGAATACTTCCAGCGCCGCTACGGCCTTAATCCTAGCGTCATCGGACAGGCGATGATTACCAACGGGCCATTTCGCCCGCAGATTGCCGGTGTGCTGGCGCCCGCGTTTCAGTTGTACTTCCCGTCCTCTGCAAACGTAGAACCTGTCCCGGAAGTATGGCTCGCGAACCGCCTCGGCTATGACAACGCCAATCGGAACGGCGTTTCCATTCATGCCGTAGGGAGGCTAAGAGATGGCGTGTCGTTAGAACGCGCGCAAGCAGCAGCCGATAACGTGGCAGCAGAAGCGCGCAAGAACTTCCTGATCGAGCGCACCGCCGGCTACGCAATTCGTGTAGAGCTCATGCGGCAGCATCTTGTTTCCGAGGTCCGGCCCGCCATTCTGGCGCTTATGGGCGCAGTAGTTTTTCTCCTGCTCATCGCCTGCGCCAACGTGGCCAACCTTCTGCTGGTGCGGGCGTCCCTGCGCGAACGCGAACTCGCCGTGCGCGCGGCCATCGGCGCAAGCTGGTGGCATCTCGCCCGCCAGATGCTCACCGAGGCGTTTTTGCTCGGCGCCATTGGCGCACTGGGCGGTCTCGCCCTTGCGTGGCTGGGAATTCATGAATTACTGGTCATCGCTCCCGCGAACCTTCCCCGCCTGGATACCATTCGAATCGATTCCGTCGTGCTCGCATTCACGGCGCTCGCCGGCGTGCTGGCCGCAACCATTTTCGGGCTGGCCTCGGCCTGGCGCGCTTCGCGGCCGAACGTCATGAATGTGCTTCGCGGAACCAGCCGAAACGAAGGTCTCGCCAGCGGCGGCCCCTTACGCAAGCTTGTCGTCATCGCGGAAGTAGCCCTCTCCTTCGTACTGCTTATCGGATCCGGATTGATGCTGCGCAGTTTCCGCGAACTTCAGCGCATCGATCCAGGCTTCGACCCACACGGCCTTCTAACCTTTCAAGTTCTTGGCAATCGAGGAGGAACGAAGCCGGAGGAACGTGCTGCGTTCATGCACCAAATTCAGGACCGTTTGCGCGGCATCACTGGCGTGCAGGGTGTTGCCGCCTCGTTTCCTTTTCCGCTGGCAGGGGACTTCAGTCCTATCCGCTGGGGTACCGAGGAAGCGCTGTCCGACGCCAGCAAATTTCAGGCCGTGGACTTTCAAATCGTGCTTCCGGGCTACTTTGAAACAATGCGCACGCCCCTGATCGCAGGCCGCACGTTTACCGATGCCGACAACGTGCCGGGCCGCAACCTGGTGGTCATCGACCAACTCCTAGCCGATAAGGCTTTTCCTCAGCAATCAGCAATCGGCCAGCGAATCCTGATCCGCATCCGCACTCCCGAGGCCGAATGGGTGGAGGTGATCGGCGTCGTCGCACACCAGCGCGACGAGTCTCTGGCCGAGCGCGGCCGCGAGCAGGTTTATTTTTCCGACGCTTTCCTGGGGTCTGGCGCGGTCCGCCAATGGGCCATACGAACTGGGAGCGACGCGGCAAAATACGGAGGCGACATTCGCGCGGCCATCAAGGCGGTCGATTCGCACCTGTTGATCACGGAGATGCAGCCCATGGAGACTTTGATGGAGCGCGCGCAAGCCGGCACGCGATTTTCGCTATTGCTGATCGGAGTCTTTGCCGTGATTGCCGCAGTACTGGCGAGCGTGGGGCTCTACGGCGTTCTTGCCACTGTCGTCCGGCAGCGCACCGCCGAAATCGGCGTTCGCATGACTCTCGGCGCCGGACCTGGCCAAATCTTCAACCTAATCGTAGGACAAGGACTGCGCCTCACCGCTATCGGTGTCGCCGCCGGCATGGTCGCGGCGTTCGCCCTTACCCGTGGCATGACCACAATGCTAGTGGGTGTGAAAGCGACGGACCGCGTGACTTTCACCACCGTGGCGGTGGTCTTCTTCCTGATCTCCGCAATAGCGTGCTGGCTGCCGGCACGACGCGCTGCCAATCTCGACCCAACGATGGCTTTGCGGGAAGAGTAAGTGTTTTTGTTTTGTCGTCCGTCTAGCTGGCGGCGGCTTCGGCGGGCTCGGCGGCTTTGCGGTGCTCGCGAATGATGCCGATGAGCGCCTGAGCGGCACGGGGAAGGCTGCGGTCGCGGCGGTAGACGAGGCCGAGCTCGCGCCAGAGGTCCACACCTTCGACGGTGAGCAGCTTCACTTCTCCGGCCTTCACGTAGTCCTTTGCAAAACTCTCGCTAATAAACGAGACACCGGCATCGGCGGCGACGAAGCGCTTGATCATGCCGATACTGGGCAACTCCATAGTGACGTGAATGCGAGCGCGATACGGCCGGAAAAGTTTGTCAAGCACCTGACGGGTGAAGCCGGTGCGCGGGAAAATGAGCGGCTGTTCGGCGACTTCAGCAAGAGTGATTTTGGAGCGATGAGCAAGGGGGTTCTTGGTGCTGACCATGAAGCGGAGGCGGTCCCTGTAAATGTGGTGCATCTTCAAATTGGGGGACTTGATGGGCAGCGTGACGATGCCCACATCGACGGAGCCGTCCTCAACGCGCTGCAGAATCTTGTGGCTGAAGTTGCGGTAGATGCTGATGTGCACCAGCGGATAACGGCGCTGAAATTCCGCAAAAATGTCGGGGAGCAGATAAAGGCAGGTCGCTTCATTGGCGCCAAAGACGACCGGGCCCTGGACGACGTTGCCGCGGTCGGCGACGACCTGAATGGATTCGTCGCGCAGGCGGAGCAACTTTTCGGCGTATTCGAAAAGAACTTCGCCGGCGGGCGTTAGCTCAACGGACTTGGCGGAGCGGTCGAGAAGCCGGGCTTTATAGGCTTGTTCGAGCTGGCGAATTTGGGCGCTGACAGCGGATTGCGAGCGGAAAACCTTCTGGCCCGCGCGTGAGAAACTTTTTAGTTTAGCGACAAAGACAAAAGTAGTGAGCTGGTCGAAGTCCATAGTCAGAACGCCCGGCAGGGATTATAGCGAATTCTTGATGCCGGATGCGGAGTACCTGTCCTTCCTTTCCAGGCTCTTCCCGAGCCTCCTTCAGGCATGAAACGCCGCTTGCGAAAGCGGCGCGGCAATGGGCGACGGTAAAATTGTCTGACGACGCTTCAGCTGGGCGAGAATGGCGCTCCAAGTGGCCTCCACGGTGCCCTGAAAATGCACTGGCTGCACGCGCATCAGCGGCAAAGAACCGCGCCGCGAAAGCAAACGAGCCGCACGAGGACTAGCCGTGAAGTAAACATGTTCTTCCAAGGTACGGCGCAACCAGCTTTCTTCGTCAGAATCAATTTCAAGGAGGGTAACGAAATCGCGGTGAAGCACATCCTCGGCTTCGGCGCGCAAGACGTAAGCGAGCCCGCCAGTCATGCCCGAACCGAAATTGAGGCCGAGCGGCCCGAGAATGACAGCCACGCCGCCGGTCATGTACTCGCAACCGTGCTGGCCGACGCCCTCGACTACGGCAAGCGCGCCGCTGTTCCGAACAGCGAAGCGTTCGCCGGCGCGGCCGGCAATGAAGAGCTGGCCCGAGGTAGCGCCATAGAGCACGGTGTTGCCGGCAAGAACGTCGCCGCGCCTGGAAGCAGCGAGGCCCGCGGCGATGGCGATGGTGCCGCCGGAAAGACCCTTACCCACATAGTCGTTGGCTTCGCCTTTGAGCTTGAGCGTTACACCTTCGGCAAGGAATGCGCCGAAGCTTTGGCCTGCAGAGCCCTGAAAATTCTGCCTGATCTCTTCGTCACTGGGTAAACAGTTCTTGCGCCGGCGCATCAGTTCCCCGCTCAGACCCGTGCCGACACTGCGATCCGAATTCTGAATCGGCTGAGACTCTTTCTGAAGCGCGAGAGCCGTATAAAAATGAAGTGATTCTTCAAGCGCCCCGACGTGAAGGGCAGGTTCCTGCTGGGGCGCGACACGATTCGAGGGAGAGATGGGCACAACCAGGAACGGGTCCACTCCTGAACGCGCGCTGAGCCGGTCGTACCATCCGGTGAGTTCGCTGAGCGAGCGAACGCCAAGCTGGGCGAGACGATTGCGCACTTCTTCGGCGAGCGAGCGGAAGTAGGTGATCACCATCTCGGGCTTGCCTGTAAACCTAGCGCGCAGCTTTTCGTCTTGTGTAGCAATTCCCACCGGGCAAGTGTTGAGATGACATTGCCTCGCCATGACGCAACCAATGGCTAGCAGGGACGCGGTGCCAAATCCGAATTCATCCGCACCAAGAATGGCGGCTAGAACGATGTCGCGGGCGAATTTCAGACCTCCGTCTACGCGGAGAGAGAGTCGCGAACGGAGGCCCGCGCGAACCAGCGTGTCATGAGCTTCGCGCAAGCCAATTTCCCAGGGGAGACCAGTGTTCTTGATGGAGGTCAAAGGCGAAGAGCCGGTGCCGCCGTTGTGCCCGCTGATGGTGATGACGTCGGCTCCCGCTTTAGCGACGCCAGCGGCGATAATGCCGACTCCGGCGCCGGAGACGAGCTTTACGCCAATGCGCGCGCGCGGATTGACGGCACGGAGGTCGTGAATCAATTGCGCGAGGTCCTCAATACTGTAAATGTCGTGATGCGGCGGAGGCGAAATCAGCGGCGTGCCTGGCGTGGCATGCCGGATGCGCGCGATGTATTCGCTGACTTTCTTCGCAGGCAGTTGGCCGCCTTCGCCTGGTTTCGAACCCTGCGCCATTTTGATTTCGAGTTCTTCGGCGTGGACGAGATAGTCGGCGGTGACGCCAAAGCGTCCGGAGGCGACCTGCTTGATCTTGTTGGCTTCGGCCGGTTCGAAGCGATAGGTATGGGGATCTTCGCCGCCTTCGCCCGTATTGCTGCGGCCTCCGAGCTGATTCATGGCCACCGCCAGCGTGCGGTGGGCTTCCGGGCTGAGCGAGCCGAGAGACATTGCCTGAGTGCTGAAACGCTTGACGATAGATTCGAGCGGCTCGACCTCGTCGAGAGGAACGGCCGTGTCCGGAACCGTATCGAGCAAATCCCGCAGAAAGACGGGCCCCTGGTGTTCGGCGAGCTCTTCAAACGCCGAGTAAGTCTTGGCGCTGGGAGCCCGGACATGCGCGTGCAGCCGACGAACAACTTCGGGCGAGCTGGCGTGAAGTTCCGCACCTTTGCGGAAGCGGTAAAGGCCAGAATCGGGCAGTTCATCGAATTCGGCAGAGAAGGCCGCTTTGTGCAGACGGAGATAATCGGAGAGGAGATCGTCGAGCGATTTCTGGCCGGGATAATCGGCGGCATCTTCGAAGACTTGTGCGCAGAGATCCTCGGAGAGGCCCACGATTTCAAAAAGGTGGCTGTTGCGATAGCTGGCCACGGTGGAGACGCCCATGCGGGCAAGAACTTTTCGCAAGCCGGCGTTGATGGCCGCGCGAGCTTTCTCCACGCCGCCCGGTTCGAGAGATTCCGCGAATTCATCCGCGAGATAAGGCAACACGGCACTGGCACCAGCGGCCACAAGCAAGGCGACATGGTGCGTGTCAAAAACCTGCGCCGATTCCACAATTAGCGGAACATCCGACAATCCTTCGCGAACCATTGCTTTCCACACAGCAGCGGTAGCCAACAGCGCAGGCAGTGGCGCGCGATCGGCGCTAATCGCGCGGTCAGAGATGAGGAGGAGCCCCGGGCGCCCGCCGCTGCTCAGAGGGGTAGAAGAAAGCTGAGCAAAACTGCAGCGCGCCCCCGGAACTCCCGTGGCGGCAGGAAAAGTAATGTCGATGCGCTGCTCGGGGCCGAGAATGGCGGAAAGTTGAGAGAGCTGGCCCTCTGAAATTACGGGACTCGGCAGCGTGAGGCCGTCTTTCAAATGGACATCGAGAGACATGACATGGGTTTCGCGCAAGGGGTCGATCGGCGGGTTGGTGACCTGCGCGAAGCGTTGCTTGCAGTAATCCCACAAAGTTCTGGGGAGCGCGGAGAGAAACGCGGGCGGCGCGTCATCTCCCATGCTCCAGTCCGCTTCCTTGCCGCGGGTAAGCGCGGAAAAGAGAATCTTGAATTGATCTTCGGTCCAGCCGGCAGCGCCTGCGACGCGCTTTGGTTCCATAACCGGAGTGGAAGGAGCGGCAACTGATGCGGCCAGCATCCTTTGCGGAATGGCGTTGCGCGCCTGCTGAATGGCGAGCCGCTTGAGAATGTCACGCCAGCGCAAGAAAAGCCCGGTGACGGGATTGGCAAGAATCATTTCTCCCGGGCCAAGCCGCTGGCGCTCAGCGACGCGAGACTCGTCCAGATCAACAAGGCCGGTTTCAGAGCCGGCGATCAGCAGGCCGTCGTGCGTCAGCGTATAGCGCAGCGGGCGCAAGCCATTGCGATCCAGCTTCGCGCCGACAAATTGGCCATCGGAGAAAACCAAAGCTGCGGGGCCATCCCAGGGCTCGCTTTGCTGCGAAAGCGCGGTCAGCGCGCTGCGCACGTCACGCGAAAGCAGAGGATCTTTCTCAAAGGCGGGAGGAACCATGGCGAGCATGGCTTCTTCCGAGGACAGGCCTTCGAGAAGGCGAAGCTCGAAACCATTGTCGAAACTCGCAGAATCGCTGACGTTCTCTTCGAGAAGCGGAAACCAGGAGCCGACGGTGAGGCGCGCGCGGAATTCGGCGGCTTTGGCGCGGAGCCAGCGGCGGTTCGAGACGATGGTATTGATTTCACCGTTGTGAGCGACGTAGCGGAACGGCTGCGCCAGATGCCAAGAAGGCTGCGTATTCGTGGAATAGCGCTGATGAAAAACGGCGAAGGTAGTTGCGAACGAGGGATCGCGCAGGTCTTCATAAAACTGGGGGAATTGCCAAGGAGTGAGCAGCCCCTTGTACACAATGGTCTGCGAAGAGAGCGAGCAGATGTAACAGCGAGGAGGCAAGAGCGATTCGGCGCGTTTTCTTAAAAGAGAGAGCCGCCACTCGAAGCGCGCCGTTCCGCGCGCAGGATGAAATGGCTCGACAAAGAACTGCCAAATTTCGGGCATCGTTTCCAGGGCGCGGCGACCCAAAGAATTGGTGTTCACGGGCACGCGGCGCCAGCCGATGACGCGCAGGCGCTCGGTGTCCGCGGCGACTTCAACGGCTGCGCGGGCCTCTTCAACGACGGAAGGAGGAAGAAAGGCAAAGCCAACCCCGAACATTTCCGGCAGATCAATTCCCTGCTCTTGAGCGCGGGCGCGAAAGAAGGCTTGCGGGAGCGAAGTCAGCAGGCCAGCCCCGTCGCCGCTGGCTCCGTCGGCATCAACTCCACCGCGGTGAGTGAGGCGCTCTAATGCTGTGAGTGCAATCTGGATAATTTCGTAGCTGGGAGCGCCGCCAAGGCGAGCGATGAATCCTGTGCCGCAGGCATCATGGTCCGGGTGCCCCCAGTTGGGGTGACGATCCCGAGCGGAAAGGGGTCGCGCGTCGTGCTGACCGCGTTGGCCTCGACCATGCGGATAGGACATACCAGTTTATCGAACGGGACGGGGGTGGTTGTACAACGCAGAATTTTGATTCTGTGAATTGATTTCTTGATAGTAGAGGCTGAGCGGGATCGAATCGCTAAAATTTGGTCACTTCTGAGAAGTGAAAGTCGCGCACTTTCATGGCCGGGACGACCATCTCGAAGGCCTCTTCGCCGGTGGCGCGGATGGCAGGACCAAGCAATTCCACATTCTTGAGCATTTCGATGAGCGACTGATTGAAGCGGAAGTTTCGAACGGCGCCGGTAACCCGCCCATTCTCAACGAGAAACAGGCCATCGCGGGTCATGCCGGTCATGACTTTCTCGTAGGGATCGACTTCGCGGATATACCACAGGCGAGTGACGAGCAGGCCGCGTTCGGTGGAGGCGACCATTCGGTCTACCGAAGAGTCTCCGCCGCCAAAGACGAGATTCATGGGCGCTTCGCCGTATTCATTGGGAAGAGCAAAGCCGTGGCCGGTGGGCTGCTTGTGCGCGGCCTTGGCGGCGGCGCGTGAATAAACGAGATTCTTGGGGATGCCGCGATCGACGAGCACAACACGCTGGCGCGGCAGCCCTTCGCCATCGAACGGGGCGCCCTGCTGTAGCGGATGATAAACGTCGTCGGTGATGCTGATATTTTGGCCGAAGAGTTGCTTGCCCATGCGTTCGTTGAGGCAGGAGCGTTTGTCCGCGAGCGCGGTGGCTGCGAAATCGTAGAAGAGAAAGCCGACGAGATCGAGCACGGCGGCGGGTTCGAGGATGACCGTGTAATGGCCGGGGGCAAGCTCGTGGGCGTTGAGGGCGAGATGTGCTTTTTCACCGACTCGCGCGGCGAGTTTCAGGGGGTCAAAGGTGCGAACGTCGGCAGAGTTAGCTTTGGCCCAACTCGCCGCGGAGCCTTCTTGCATGGTGATGGAAAACCCGGAGTGCGTCTCGCGGTAAGCCGCAAATAGGCCGCGAGAATTCGCCAGAGCGGATTGGCTTTGGCCGTTCGAAAAGATTCCAGCCGCGACCTGGCCTTTCTTGACGGCCAAATCGCAGGCGCGGCGAACGGCGCGTGCCCGATCTTCAGCCGAGAGAGCGGCGGTCTGTTTGACGAAGCGGTTTACGGTGCGATAGCGCTGCTTTCCCGGCATTGGCAGCAGGTTGGGGACCTTCGGCTGGCTGTGCGCGAGGGAGAGAGAAGCTTCGATCGTGGCGCGGAGCGAGTCTTCGTCGATGCGATTGGTGGTGGCGCGCGCGGTTCGGCTGTCGACGACAGTGCGAATGGAAACGGTCAGCCCGTGCTCAGCCACGTTCTGGTGAATGGCGTTGTTGGCGAAACGGGTCAACGCGTTCGCAACTTCGTCGACGTGGACTTCGGTGTCCTCGGCGGCCGTGGATTTCAACAGATGAAGGACGGTGTCGGCGATGCGGCGAAGTTCGCGCTCGGGGAGAAGCTCGGAAGCCAGTGCGCTTGCCTTCTTTGACGTGGGCGCGGATTTCATTGGTTCGAAAAGGCCGTTCCGATGCGCACGTTGCGAAAACGCGCCGGCGAGGCTCCGTGGCCCGTGCCCATGGTCTGCATGGGCTGGCCTTTTCCGCAATTCGGCGTCCCCCAAAGCGTCCAGTGGCCGAGCTTGCAGATAGCGTCGCAGGAATTCCAGAACTCCGTGGTGATACCGCTGTAGCTGGGATTCTTCAGCATCCGGACTTTCTTCCCGCCCTTGATTTCCCATCCGATTTCGGTAGAAAACTGAAACTGGTAGCGGCGGTCGTCGATGGACCAGGAGCGATTTGTCTCCATGAGGATTCCGTCGTTTGTGTCGGCGAGGAGATCGTCGTAGTCCCAAGTACCAGGGAGCAAGCTGACGTTCGTCATTCGAATGATGGGCAAACGATTCCAACTTTCCGTGCGCATGGTTCCCGATGAACGGTCCAGCCCAACCAAGTGGGCGGTCTCGCGATTCGAAAGATAGCCTCGGAATTTGCCGGCCTTGATGATGTCCGTGCACTGTCCGGGAACGCCTTCGTCGTCATAGGCAAAGGTGCCGAGGCCCTGGCCGTGGTCGAGCCGCGCGTCGGCCACGACGTTCACGATGCTCGAAGCGAAATTCAGCTTGTTCAGCTGATCGAGGGTCAGGAAACTTGTGCCCGCGAAATTCGCTTCCTGGCCGAGAACACGGTCCAGCTCAATCGGATGGCCAATCGATTCGTGAATCTGCAAGCCAAGCTGGCTGGCACCAAGGATGAGCGTGCCGATTTTCTCCGGGCATTGCGACGCGGAATGGAGGGCGGCGGCTTCTTCAGCGATGATTGGAGCGTTTCTCATCAAATCGAGCGAATCGACAAGTTCGTAGCCCTGGAGAGCATGCTGGCCGCCAAAACTGTTGGGATAAGAACGCTTTTGAATTTCCTCGCCCTGAAATGAAGTGGCGGCAATGCCGCAGCCGGAAATCACTTTGCGCTGGTGAATGCGCGATCCGATCGTGGACGCAAACCAGGAATCGATCTTGCGGAATTGCATGTCCGTTTCGGTCAGCGTGACGCCCTTCACGCGGCGCATTTCGGCGTCGGCCGCGAGCAGCAGGGCGAGCTGCGTTTCAAGGGGAATTTCGAACGGGTCTTTGCGGAACGGGCTCTGCCAACTGTCCACGTAGGCCTCTTCGGGAGCGAGAACAACTTCGCTGCGTTTCGCCAGCGCCGATGCTTTCGCGATGGAAACCGCCTGCGCCGCACAAGCGGCGACGCCTTCTCGAGTCAAGCGATCCGTGGAGGCGAAACCCCAGGCGCCGTTGGCCAGCACTCGAATGCCGAGCCCGATCGACTCGCTTTGCGACAGAGTGCCGACCTGGCCGTTCTTGGTAGTGAGATCACGCTGGCGCAAATGCATGACGCGCACATCGCCATAAGCAGCACCGCGCAGTCGGGCGGTATCAAGGGCGTTGGTGCAGAGGTCCCACATGGGCGTTCGTCAAGCTGAAAAAGATATCAGGAAAAACGAATGGGCGCAGTAACTGTTCCTGGTCTGCCGGGATGCTGCACCGGGGGAAAGAAAGCGGCGGTCCTTCGAGGCTCCGGGCAAGCAGAGCCGCCGCACTCCAAATTACGTGCCTTCGTTCCAGGAGGCCAAATAGTGTTCTTGCTCAGGGGTGAGCTTGTCGAGCCGGTGGCCCATGGAGTCGAGCTTGAGACGGGCGATTTCCTTGTCTAGGTGCTCCGGAACGACATACACCTGCGGCTTGAGAGTTTTATGATTCGCGCGCAAGTACTCAGCGGAAAGCGCCTGGTTGGCGAAGCTCATGTCCATCACAGCGGCGGGATGTCCTTCGGCAGTCGCGAGATTGACGAGGCGTCCTTCTCCAAGCAGGTAAACTTTGCGGCCGTCCTTGAGTTGGTATTCATCCACGAGCGGGCGGACTTCGCGTTTGCCGGTGGACATTTTTTCGAGAGCCGGAATGTCGATCTCCACGTTGAAGTGGCCGGAGTTGCAAACGATGGCGCCGCCCTTCATTTTTTCGAAGTGCTCAGCGCGGATCACGCTTTTGTTTCCCGTCACGGTGATGTAGACGTCGCCTTCTTTCACTGCTTCGGCCATAGGCATCACGCGGAAGCCGTCCATCGCGGCTTCGATGCCCTTGACCGGGTCGATTTCCGTAACGATCACGTCCGCACCAAGACCCTTGGCGCGCATAGCCACGCCACGGCCGCACCAACCGTACCCGGCAACAACTACCTTCTGGCCTGCAAGCAACACGTTCGTGGCTCGGATGACACCGTCAATCGTGGATTGCCCGGTGCCGTAGCGATTGTCAAAGAAGTGTTTCGTCATCGCATCGTTGACGGCGATGATTGGGTACTTCAGTGTTCCGTCCTTGGCCATGGCGCGCAGACGGATTACGCCGGTAGTGGTTTCTTCGGTCCCAGCAATCACGTTGGGGACGAGATCCGTGCGCTTGGTCAGCAGCATGGTGACCAGATCCGCGCCGTCGTCCATGGTGAACTGCGGCTGGTGCTCCAGCGCCGCGCTCAGGTGCGAATAGTAAGTGTCGTTATCCTCGCCCTTGATGGCGAAAGTTGGAATGTGGTAATCGCGATTCAGTGAAGCCGCGACTTCGTCCTGCGTGGACAGCGGATTGGAGGCGCACAGCACGGCGTCGGCGCCGCCATCGCGCAGCGCAATCATCAAGTTTGCGGTTTCGCTGGTTACGTGTAGACAGGCGGAAACGCGCAAGCCCTTGAGCGGCTGTTCCTTCACGAAACGTTTGCGAATTGACTCGAGCACGGGCATTTGCTGGCCGGCCCATTCAATCTTGCGCTTGCCGGCGTCGGCAAGCCCGATGTCTTTCACATCACCCTTTTTTAGTTCAGCGATTGCCAATGTCTTGCTCCTCAATTTTGGATTCGAGCCAGAGGGCAGTAACGGAAGTATCCCGGTGAAAGGCGCACCCGCTACCGCATATCGTGCTGCCCTAGTCTTAAAAGTTAGATGCGTGCGCCGACTTCTACGGCAGCGGCGGCGCCAAGACCTGCAGCCTTGCGGAGAGCATCCGCGCGGTCCGTGCGTTCCCACGTGAATCCGGGTCCGCTACGGCCAAAGTGGCCATAAGCGGCAGTGGCCTTATAAATCGGGCGGCGCAGGTCGAGCGTTTCAATGATGGCCTTGGGTGTCAGGGTGAAAAATTCGCGGATCAGCGAGGTGATTTTTTCTTCCGGCACTGCGGCCGTGCCGAAGGTTTCTGCCATGACCGAAACAGGTTCGGCAACGCCAATGGCGTAGGCCAATTGCACTTCCGTCTTTCGCGCCAGACCAGCGGCCACAATGTTCTTTGCGATGTAGCGCGCCATGTAGCAAGCCGAACGGTCCACCTTCGAGGGATCCTTGCCGGAGAATGCGCCGCCGCCGTGACGGCTGTATCCGCCGTAGGTGTCGACGATAATCTTTCGGCCAGTAAGACCCGCGTCACCCATCGGACCGCCGATCACAAAGCGGCCGGTCGGATTGATGTGATACTTCGTCTTTGAATCCAGCATGGAGGCAGGAATAATCGGCTTGATGACGTGCTCGGTGATCGCATCGCGAAGGTCGGCATTCGACACTTTCTCGCTGTGCTGCGTGGAGATCACCACGCAGTCGACGCGAACCGGACGGCCATTGCGGTACTCAATGGTGACCTGAGACTTACCATCCGGCCGGAGAAAATCAACTTTGTTGGCTTTGCGAATCTCGGAGAGGCGCTGCGTGAGGCGATGGGCAAGCTGGATGGGCATGGGCATCAATTCTTCAGTTTCATCGCAGGCGAATCCAAACATCAGGCCCTGATCGCCCGCTCCGCCGGTATCCACGCCCATGGCGATGTCCGGCGACTGGCGCTTGACAGTGCACATGACCGCGCAGGTATCCGCATCATAGCCATACTTCGCGCGATCGTAGCCGACACCACGAATGGTGCCGCGCACAAGCTCGTCGTAATCGACATGCGCGGTGGTAGTGATTTCACCGGCGACGACTGCCACGCCAGTGGTGACGAGGGTCTCGCAGGCGACACGCCCCTTGGGGTCATGCTTCATGACTTCGTCGAGGACAGCGTCAGAAATCTGGTCAGCAATTTTGTCCGGATGGCCTTCGGTGACGGACTCCGACGTAAATAGGAAATTGCGTAAGGCTTCGCTCAAACTAATTCTCCTTCGTGGTTCGCGGCGGGACACACCGTTGTATACAGCTTGCCGTTATTCAGCACCTTGCTAAACTTTACAAAATTACCATTGCCGCGGATAAGAATCAACGCATTGATTCCATGCCGCTTATTGGCGCATTGAACGGTCGAAATTGGCCACTGAACGGCTATTTGCTGCATTTAATGGTGAGGGCTAAGCCGCGTCCGCGTCATCATCTGGCTGGATGTCGAGCCGTCCCTTCGTTTTCTTGGCCATTAAGTAAGAACGGATAAAAGGGTCTAGGTCACCGTCCATTACGCGATCCACATCGCCTACTTCGAACTTTGTGCGGTGGTCCTTGATCATGCGATAGGGCTGCATGACGTAGGACCGGATTTGACTGCCAAAGGAAATGTCCAGTTTGCTTTCGTCGAGTTTGTCGGTGTGCGCCTGCCGCTTCTGAAGTTCCAGATCATAAAGGCGCGAGCGGAGCATCTTCATAGCCATTTCACGATTCTTGCCCTGGCTGCGCTGTGCCTGGCACGCCACGACGATGTTGGTAGGAATGTGCGTGATGCGGACAGCGGTTTCCACTTTGTTGACGTTCTGCCCGCCCTTGCCGCCGGAACGGAACGTGTCTACGCGAAGGTCCTCGGGCCGAATGTTGATCTCGATGCGATCGTCAATCTCGGGGATCACAAAGACCGATGCAAACGAAGTGTGGCGCCGCGCGGCTTGATCGAAAGGAGAAATCCGCACGAGGCGGTGAACGCCAGTTTCACCCGCGAGGAGGCCGTAAGCATTTTCACCGGAAAATTGAATCGTCGCCGATTTGATGCCGGCTTCTTCTCCGGGAGTCTCATCGAGGATCGAAGCATCTATTCCCCGGCGCTCCGCCCAGCGCACGTACATACGAAGAAGGATGGAAGCCCAGTCCTGCGATTCCGTGCCGCCAGCGCCCGGCTTGATGGTCATGATGGCGTTGAGGTGATCGGTTTCCCCGGAGAGCAGCGTTCTGGTTTCTAGTTCGGAGATGTAGCTGTCGGCGGCGTTGAGCTCGTGGTCGAGCTCTTTCAGGAGATCGTTCTTTTGCTCGACGTTGGTCTCTTCCTGAGCGAGATGGATGTACGTCTCAATGTCACCGGAGACGGACGTGAGCTTCGCGTCCGCGGCAATCTGTTCTTCTGCGCGCTTGCGCTCGCGAAGAACGTCCTGTGCCGCTTCCTGATTGTTCCAGAAATTGGGGTCGGCGACGCGCGCTTCGAGAACTTTCAGGCGCTCGCGGTACTGTGGGGCGTCAAAGATAGCTCCGCACGAGCGTGATGCGCTGCTTGAGCCCTTCGTAGCGATGCTGAAGATCTTCGAGGATCATGCTTGTTCTGGTAAGACGTCCGTCACGGAACGGGCGTCACTTTGCCTTTCGAAAAGTAGCAGCAACTAGAATAACGGAAACGAGCACGCAGAGCCAAGCGAACCAATCGCCAAAACGAGTGTAAATCGTCTCGTCGGTTCGAAAATCGTAAGGAAGATCAGCGGCGGTGCGAGTGTCCGGCGGAATTGGCTCGAAGAACCGGCCGTAGGGATCGACGGAAACGGTAAAACCGTTGTTGGTCGAGCGAACGAGCCAGCGGCGGTTCTCCACGGCTCGCACGCGAGCCATGCGCAGATGCTGTTCCGCGGCGGCGGAGCGCCCAAACCAGCCGTCATTCGAAATATTAATAAAAACTTGGGCGCCATTTGCCGCAAAGCGGCGCACTTCGCCGGGAAAGATGGCTTCATAGCAAATGAAAACGCCGAAGCGGTTCCCGCCCGGAAGCTGCCCCACGACGTATTTGTTTCCTTTGTAGAAGCCGCCCACTTGGCCGGAGACGCTTGCGACCACGCGGTGAATCAAAGGAAAGGGCTCGTATTCGCCGAACGGCACGAGATGGATTTTGTCGTACACGAAAACGCGCCGGCCTTGCGCATCAAAAAGCAGCGCACTGTTGTACGGCAAGAGACCACCGCGAGGCGCTGCGTCCGACGTGTCGATCGGCGGTTTCCACTCGACAGCCCCTGCAAGGAACGGGTGGCCGAAGCGAATCGCCAGCGTCGCGGCAATTTTTGCGAATTGCGCGTGTTGATACGAGAATGGCGCTGGCGCTTCAGGCCATACGAGAAGGTCGGGCTTCTCCGCAGCGGGGGCCAGGCTGAGGCGTACGATTTCATCGAGGTCCGCGGCGTGTACTTGGAACCAATCCGTTGGGTACGAATCCACCTCGGGAAAATTGAGCTGCACGGCGCGCGCGAAATGATGGGCTTGTGGCTGAGGCACCAGGCGAGGGCCAACCAGGACGGCGCTCAACAGCATTGCCGTTGCGGCAGCGGCGCATGTCATGCGCGCGCGAGGCGTCAGCGCATTCGAAACGCCTGTCCATGTGAGCAACGCATTGAAGCCCGCCGAAAGAAAAGAAAGTCCGTAGATTCCCGTGATGGTCGTAAGCTGAGCGAGACCCAGATTTGCGGACGCGGGGTAACCAAGCAAATTCCACGGAAAACCGATTTCGGGCAAATGTGCCCGCGCAAATTCGAATGTCACCCAGAGAAACGGCGCGCCTATGCAGGCCACGTCGATGCTTTGGCGGGATAATCTGTGGGCGGACCAGGCAAAAGCGCCAGTGAGAATTCCCCAGACAGCGGCGATCAACAGCAAGAGACCCCACCCGCCCGCCGGCGAGATGCCACCATGGACCGCGAGAACCGTCGCAATCCAAGGCAGCGCCGTCAGAACGAAGAGTAACCCATGAAGGAATCCGCAACCGAACGCCACGTGGGGGCGCACGCCGAACAACGAAAGAAGGAGAATCCCAACGCAAACCCAGGAATAGATGCTGAGGTAGAGGCCGCTGTAGGAGAGCGAAAGGGCGGCTCCCGATACGGCGGCGACAATGAGACGAAAGGTCTCCGAGATTTCCTGGCCAGCTTCTGGGCGAAGATACGTGAGCCAACCGCCCCGAGCCATCAGTGTTTCACAATGGCTTTAAAACCTGCGTCCTCGAGGCCTTTCCTGGCCGCTTCGGCGGCCTTCGGATCAGCGTAAGGGCCGACTTGCACGCGGTAGTATTTGTCGCCTTGCGGAGAAAGAACGAACGCGGGGAATTTTTTCTTCTGCAAGCGGCTCGCGAGATCCAAGGCATCTGATTCTCTCGTCAAGGCAGCCACTTGGAGGATGAGTGCGCTTCCGGGAATGAGGGGCGGGTTCTGAGTTTTCGACGAACCGCTGGCGCTCCTCGGCGGAACGGAGGATTTCGCAGGCGATGTCAGGTTCTTTTTTGCAGGCGCAGCGGCAACAGCAACGGGCTTCAGATGATCATCGGTCTTCTTGTTGTCGCCCGCGTGGTAAAATTCCCAGTCCGAATTCGGCGGGGCGGGAGTGTCCGTTGGCACCGTGGCAGGAGCGGGATTATTCGCACGCTTCGGATTCACTTCCGCCTTGGGTGAAACGGAATTCGACGGCTTCTTGAAAAAGTCGGTCGCGGCGCGCACCGATCCATCGTACTCGTTGCGCCCCATGACGTAACCGAGCGTGAAAAATACTCCCGAAAACAGCAGCATCAGCATGAATAAACCAATGACATGCCGGCTTTCGAGTACACGCTCTCCGGCGCCCCCTCGTTTTCCACCAGAAGCCATTCTTACCTTTGCGTTCCCCCTAATTTGCTAGTCCACTGATTAATGATATCGATGGGCAGCGGAAACACAATCGTTGTGTTCTTCTCGACACCTATCTCCGTCAAAGTCTGCAAGTAGCGCAGCTGGATTGCAGAAGGCTGCGTCTCCAAAACTTTCGCGGCGTCGGCAAGTTTTTGCGAGGCTTCGAACTCACCTTCAGCGTGAATAATTTTTGCGCGGCGTTCGCGTTCGGCTTCCGCCTGCTTGGCGATGGCGCGCTGCATCTGCTCGGGGATGTCGACCTGCTTCACCTCGACTTTAGAGACCTTAATGCCCCAAGGTTCGGTGTCGGTGTCGAGTATGATTTGCAGCTTGGCGTTGACCTTATCGCGCTGGGAGAGAATCTCATCGAGTTCGAATTGACCGACGACACTGCGAATGGTTGTCTGGGCAAGTTGCGACGTCGCATAGCTGTAGTTCTGCACCTGCGAGAGGGCCTGATTGGCGTCAACCACACGGAAATAGCATACAGCGTTCACCTTCACGGAGACGTTGTCGCGCGTGATGATGTCCTGCGGCGGAACGTCGAGCGTCTCAATCCGCAACGGTATCCGGTACAGCGTTTCAATCGGCCAAAAAACCAGCCTCATGCCGGCGCCCTTTGCCACGGGTATCAAGCGGCCGAGCCGAAGCACCACGCCGCGTTCCCATTCCTTGATGATGTAAATCGAATTCCAAAACCAGATGAGCCCGAGGCCGACGATCAACGCTATTCCTACAAAACCAATTTCCATGTCTTCCTCCCGAACGTGAGAATCCCTATTTCGACCCTGAAACAGCCACATCGGCCGGCTCAACGTACAGCTTCAGTCCCTCGACACGTAGAACCAGGACAGTCTCACCTTCCTGGACAGGTCGCGAAGACTCAGCCCTCCACAGCTCCCCATGCACGCGAACCATGCCTTCAGCGCCTGCAGGTAGCGGCGCAATGGCGATGCCTTGTGATCCAATCAACTCTTCCTTGCCCGTTGCCGTTTTCCATTGGCGCGAGCGCAATACCAGACGCATCAGAACCACGGCCAGCATGGCAAAAGGGATCGTTCCCGCCAGCGCCACGCCGATGCTTACTCCGCCGGATGTGAGCGGCGAACGTATCAGGAAGATGGCGCCTAAAAACATCGACACCACTCCACCAAAGGCCAGCACTCCGTGACTCGGAGCTTTCGCCTCCAAAATAAAAAAGGCGAGTGACAAACCGATCAGAAACAGTCCCGCAAGATTCACCGGCAGAAAATGCATTGCGTACAGGGCAAGAATCAAGCAAATTCCTCCGATGACTCCAGGAGCGATCACTCCTGGGTGCGTAAACTCCGTGTAGAGCCCCAGGACGCCGAGAATCAACAGCACAAAGAAAACGTCCGGCTCAACAATCCGCGCAAGAAATCTCTGCCGCGCGGAAAGTTCGAAGGGCACGCGCGAAGCATTCTTGAGCACAAGCATCACTTGCGTGCCGTCGAAACGCGTGATGGTTCTGCCATCCAACTGCCGAAGCAGCTCCTCTGTGGAATTCACGACCAGATCGATCATCTTCGCATCCAGCGCCTCTTTTTCGGTAAACGCCCTGGATTCAGTGATCGCCTTTTCTGCCAGCTCAGGGTTGCGTTTGCGCCTCTCCGAAAAACTTCGCAGAAAGGCCATGGCATCCTGGTTGATTTTTCTCCGAAATACTTCGTCGATTTGCTGCGGAAATCCGCCGATTGCGATGATGGGCGAAGCTGCGCCGGCATGCGTGCCCGGAGCCATCGCAGCAATATCAGCTGAAAGTAGAATGTAGAAGCCCGCGGAAGCCCCGCGCGCGCCTGTCGGCGAGACGTACACGGCCACAGGCACGGGGGAAACGAGGATATGCTGGACCATGTCCTTCATCGAGTCGCTCAAGCCGCCGGGGGTATCCATGGTGATTAGAGCAAGCGCCGCGTGACGCCGCGCCGCGTCCGCCAACCCCTCATCTATATACGTGGCCAGGATGGGTTCCACTTCACCATCCAGGCTCAATTCAAGGACCAATGGCCCGGTGGAGTGCTCGTCGGCGCGAACCGACGGCAGCTGCCGGAGAAGCGCGCCAGAGAGCATCAGAAAAAGGGGCGAGAAAGCCAGCAGAAACTTCCATTTCCTGAAAGATGGGAAGCGCTGCATCGATCGGGACCGATCGCTCATGGCGCACCTCCTCCTGGCTTTTTCCCGGCTGGCTTGAAATTTCGCAAATGATCGAGCAGTTGTTTCGCTTCCGCGTAGTTTGGCGCCAGCTTCAGAGCCTTCTCGACTTCCGCCCGCGCAAGATCGGGCTTCTTCTGCTCCAGGTATATTTTCGCCAGCGTCGTTCGAACGACCGCGGAATCCCGCGCCTGCAGCGACTCCTGCAATTCCTTCACCGCGTCATCCATCTTGCCCTGGCGGCGGTCAATTTCCGCGAGCCCGCGGTGCGCGGCGGGGCTCGTGGGGTCAGCGGCAAGCACAGCCCGAAATTCTTTCTCCGCGGCATCGGCATTTCCCGTGGAGAGCTCCTGCCGGCCGCGCCGCAGGTGTGCGACGGCCGCGTCAATCGAGGAAGCAGCGTCGCTCGACCGAGTCCCGGCCGATTCGATCTCCGTGCGAAGGGCAGTAACGTCAAGCTCGGTCTTGATGCGATTGAGCCGTGCCAGGGCTTCGTTCTTCGCATCTAGGCGAATCGCCGGGAGTCCGTTTGGGCCAAACGTTTCATTCGCCGTTTCCCGCTCCTGGTCGGCCTCAGTTTTCTTCTCCGCCTTTTCCAGGGACAGTATCAGCAGCGCACGATCCTCGGGATTATCCGGAGCGCGTTCCGCGGCTTCGCGGAAATAATCTGCCGCCGCGGCGGCATCATCGTTCTGCAGCGCAAGCAAGCCAAGATTAAACGGATAGTCGTCTTCGTCGGGATCCAGCTCGGCCGCGCGGCGAAGATCTGTCAGGGCCGCGGGCGTCTTGCCCTGCCTGGCCCTTGCAATCGCCAGATCATTCAGAATCTCCGGCAGGTCAGCTCCGGAGACCATGCTGTTCTTCAGAGCCTCCTGCAAGGAAGTGAACACTTCCTCCGCGCGATCCGGCTGTCCCAGCAGAAGCTGGCAGACGCCCGTGGCGAAGACAGCCTCTACATAATGGTTGTGAGTTTTTGGCACCCGCGCATACCAGGGAAGCGCGGAATCGCAGTCGCGGCGCGCGAAGTAAACTTCGCCCAATGCGAAGTCGGGTTCCGGCCATTCCGGTTCGAGGCGCGCCGCTTCCCGCAGCTCGCGCAGCCGAGCGTCATCTTCGCTGGCCAAAAGTCCCCGAATGAAATGTTCAAAGGCATCGAGGCGCAGTGGACGCTGGCGTTTTATGAACTCCGCAAGGCTTTGGGAATAGTTGTGATCGTTTCCGGAGAGCATTCGCCACACCAGACGAGAATGCAAATCCATCAGCGAATCCAGTGTGCCAGCTTCCCGCAATACGGGGAGCAATCGCGCGGGATTGACCTTCAGGATGCGTGACTCGATGGTGAGCGAGTTCCCGCTCGCCGTGAACCGGCCAAAGACCACAAAATCTGCGTCGAGATCTTCTCCAATGTGGAGCATGGTGGCGCGGCTGAGTTTCGACGAGCGCAGCAGGCCGTTCCGTTCCAGCTCGGCGAGCCGGCCGGCATGCGAATACACCTGCTCCCCGACCGCGGAAAGCCGCTGGATAGTTAGTTCCTCGAGGCCCTCGCTGAGCCATTCCAATCGTGGCGACGCGCCCGCATTTTCAAAGGGAAACACCAAATAGATTCCTTGCTGGTGGGCTGCGGAACCACTGCGAGAAGACGGAGCAGATTGCCGCGGACTAACCGAAGTTGTTCCTAAAATGAATGCGACGGAGAGTAAGAGCAGAAAACGCGCGCTGAAGAAATGGCGCTCCATGTCTGTTGCATTGTAACAGACGCAGCCGCTCGATTCGCGCCGGATGTGCGAATCGACTCGAAATCGGCGAACGAAACGCGTTCAAGGCTGCGTGCTGTTGGGAGGCCGTGGAGCAAGGACCTCTTGTATCGCGGGGTCCTTCAAGACCGCCGCAAAAGAGGGATCAGATTTCACAGCGGACAATTCCTTGTAGCCTTCGTCCTTGGCCTTTCGCAGGTAAATCAGGCATCGCTCCAGGTTGCCCGCTTCCGCGAAGGACTTTGCGAGCAGGAAATAAAATCGCCCGCGGTCGCCCACGGAGCGGTCTTGCAAAATCGACCCGCTCCTCGAGCTAGTGTGCTCGAAGAGTTGGGGATCCAATGCCAGCGCTTGCCGGAACGAGGAGATGGCCTCCTGATATTTCTTGTCGCCAAAGTAGGCATAACCAAGATTGCTGTAGAGAACGGCCATGTCGCTGCGAATATTGATCGCTTTTTGATACGCCCTAATGGCCTTGCCGTACTTCTTTCGCTGATACCAAATTGTTCCGATGTTGTTCTGCGCATCGGCATACGTCGGATCAACCTTTGACGCACGCTCATAATACTTCAACGCCGCACCCAAAGCCGCCTGCTGGTGCAGGGCGATTCCCAGCTTATTCAAATAAACAGGATTCTGAGGGTTCCCGTCGGCGAGCCGCTTATAGGACATGGCGGCCTCTCGGTATTCTTTCCGCGCCATATACAGATCGGCAAGCTGCTCGTCAGTAAGGCCTGGCTTCACGACAATAACCGATGATTCTGGCGGCGATTGGGGCTGCGCCTGCTGCATGCGCGGCGCAACGGGAGCACTCGGAGTTTCAGCGAACGACTGACCTGCGGAGGGAATCGAAAGACTGAAGAGGAGAACGACTGCTGGAAACGCCAATCTTACTCGGATCATGGCGAATCTCCCTTCTCCGGCTTAGGCTTGACCTTGTCGGGTTCCTTCTTCTTACCTCCAAAGATACCAAAAATCTTCTGTAAAGGATTCTTTTTCTTTTCGCCGGGTTCGGCTGAGGGGTCCGCGGGGCCCTGGCCAGTCGCATTGGGCGGCCGGTTCGGATCGTAGGTTGTAATTGGCTGGCCATTTGCGTCTTTTTGCGGCGATTTGGGATCGCCACCACCAAAGACGCGGGAGAGAATGGATCCCGTGGAAGTGAAGAGGTTGTGGCCTCCATGGACCTCGCAGAATACGGTCGGCGCAGAACCGGCGACATAAACCTCTTCACGGGTTGTAGGACAATTGGGCGTCGCAAGCTCCAGGGTATCTGGATCGATCAGCACGGATTGCACACCGTCCGGCATCGTAAAATCCTTGACGTCCCGATACTGCGCGAGTGATGTCGCGCGCGTCATGAAATCCGCCCAGATTGGCCCGGCCACCACGCTGCCGGTAAACCCCAGGTCGCGGTTGTCATCGAAGCCGATCCAGATCACGCAAAGGAGATTCGAAGTGAAGCCCGCGAACCATCCATCGCGCGAAGTTCCCGTCTTCCCCGCTGCCGGCAACGTGAATCCGCGCGCGCGGACTCCCGCGCCGGTGCCACGGTTAAGAACGTCCTTCAGCAAGCTGTCGACGAGAAAGGTGACCCGCGGATCCAGCGCCAGATGGGTCTGCGGCGTGAACTTCTCCAGTGGCGTCCCGTCCGCGTTAACGACGACGTGCAGAAACTGCGGCTCCGCGCGCGTGCCCATGGTGGCGAATGTCGTGTACGCCGCGGCCACGTCGATCGGAGTCATTTCATAAGCGCCGAGAGCAACGGCCGGTGTCGGCTGGATGTTCGTGCCCAGGCCCATTTTCCGTGCGACTTGCACGACCCGGCCGTAGCCGATCAGTTCCGCGACTTTAACGGTTGCGACGTTGAGAGAATTCGTCAGCGCATCTCGCACCGTGACGCGGCCCATGAACTTTTCGCCGTAGTTATTCGGAGTGTATTCCTTGCCATCGAATTCAAACGTCGTCGGCTCATCGTCGATTGTTGTTGCGGGCGTTATGATGGGCTGGACGTTGTCAACGGCATTGTCGAAAGCTGCTGCATAAACAAACGGTTTGAACACTGACCCTGGCTGCCGCCGCGCCAGCGCATGGTTGAGCTGGCTCTGTCCGTAATCGCGTCCGCCGATGACCGCCTTGATCTCGCCGGTCCGCGGATCGAGGGCGACGAGCGCGACTTGCGCCTGGGGGATCGCCTCGTTGCCTCCCTTCCTGGCTTGGTCGCGCTTCCACTTGTCGTATTTTTTCGCCAGGAGCAGGTCCACATTTTTCATCCCCGCATCGACGGCGGCAGCGGCCGCGCGCTGCAAAGCGGGGTCCAGCGTGGTATACACGCGAAAATTCTCACTCAGAAGCTCGGTCTCAGAGTACTTGTCGAGCAGGTGGTCTTTCACCATGTCGACGAAATAGGGCGCCTCACTCCCCGACGTCGACGTCCGGATAATTTTCAGCAGCTCGCCCTTTGCGTCCTTAAGGTCTTCGTCGTTGATGTACTTGTTGTCGAGCATCTGCGTCAGCACGCGATCGCGCGCCTGCACCCCGCGCTCCGGGTGACGGTCGGCGGACGAATAGTAATTTGGGGCGCGAATGATTCCCGCAAGGTACGCGCACTCCGCCAGCGTCAGTTGCCTCAGATCCTTTCCGAAATATGCGACGCTGGCCTCGGAAAAGCCGCGAATGCCAAAGCTCCCGCGGTTGCCTAGATAAACTTCGTTGGCGTACAGCTCGAAAATTTGCTGCTTGTTGAAGCGCTGCTCGAGCTCGACCGAAATCATGGCCTCGGCCAGTTTCCGCCGCCAATTGCGCTCGGTCGAGAGAAAGAAGGTGCGTGCCACTTGCATGGTGATCGTGCTTGCGCCCTGGTAATGTTGGCTGGTATGCCGCAAGTCCGCCCACGCCGCCCCCACGATGCGAATGAAGTCAAAACCGCCGTGCTCGAAGAAACGCTTGTCCTCGGCGGAAAGAATCGCGTCCACCAGCATTACCGGTAAATCTTCATAGCGTACTGGCCGCCTCTTTTCGCGCGCGCTGTCGAAAAGATTGGTAATGAGTTCCGGTTCGATTTCTGCGGTATCAAGGTCCGTGCCGCCGGCCAGCGGCTTGATCGACCGAATGCTCTTTCCGCGGAATTGAACCGCCAGGGCATTATTGCCCCCGAAATAGGAAAGTTTGGAAGGCCGGATATCGACGGTATTTTCCCTCACGGTGAATTGGCCGATGGCGTTCTCATCCTGGACAGGGCGGTATCCCACACGGGTGAGATAGCCGGCGAGATCCTCCGGCCCCCAGGCCTGACCAGCCGAGATATGTTCGGGCGCGGAGAAAATCTGCGTGGTGTTCTGCAGGACATTGCCGGAAAGCCGCGCATCGATCATGCGCGAGTACTTCATGTAGTAATAAGTAAAAACACCGCCGGCGACGAGGAAAAAAGCGAAGATTGTGCCTAGGAACGCGAGGCCGATCTTTGAGGTAAAGAACCCCTGTTGAATGCGAATGCGCAACTCTTAGCTCCCGAAGGCTAAACCTTTATTCTCTCGCAAGACCGCACTCTGGGAAAGACGGTGTTGCCCGATGCCGGGTTGCCAATCAAGCAGCAATAGCAAGCCGCTTCTGCAACCATACCTCAGATGAGGGCCTTATTCTCGCTGGACGGAGAAAAATGAAGGTCCGTGTGGTAGAAAAACAAGTCGACAGGAACCGTGTATTCCATACTGATTTTCACAATCGAATTGGTTGCAACTACCTTGATGGATTCGCGCTTCGCCGGAATTTCCAAATCCTGGACAACCTTGAAAATATTGTCCCGAATCTGGTCTTCCGTATAGTGATTCACGACCGCAAAACGCGCCTGTTCCTGCATTTTGTCGGAAAGCTGATACTCGTTCACGTACACCGGCACGATCTTCCAAGCAGAGTAGATCGCCAACACCACGATCGCCACCATAAGGATGCCCTTGAGCTTGCCCTCTCCCCGTTCGGAATGGCGGTTCGCTGATGCGCGACCTTTTCGGCTGGCAAAAAGCACTGGATTCATCTCCCGGTCCGTTCACGCCGCGGTACGCCCACGCACGGGAACGGGATATATGATTTATCGGCTTCATTAAAGCTAGCACCCGCGCAGACGCGTGTCGAGAATTAGGCGCGCAACATGTTCCTGAAAAGAAACGCGAGTTCTAGTAGGCCCGCGCGAAGATGGCGCGCGCGGCGGAAGGCTGGCCGCAGTAAACGCAATTCCCGCTTCCACCCTCTTGCTCCAGGGGGATGCAGCGCATGGTAGCGCGGGTTTCTTCTTTGATTTTGGCTTCGCAGTCGGCACTTCCGCACCAGAAGGAGAACGCAAAGCCAGTCTCCACGGCCTTCTTCAGGTCGTCGTAGGTTTTCGTGTCGTGTGTGTTGCTCTTGCGGAAAGCCAAAGCCTTGTCGTGAAGTGATTGCTGGATTTCCGCCAGCAACCGTTCAATGGTAGTGGGCAGATCGGCAAGCGAAGCGCTGACTTTCCCTTCCTTGCCGGGGCGGTCGCGACGCGCGAGTATGGCGGCTTGCTTCGCAACGTCTTTGGGGCCAAGTTCCACACGTAGAGGGACTCCGCGCATCTCCCAATCGTTGAATTTCCAGCCGGGGCTATTCCCCTCGCGTTCATCGAGAGTGACCCTGATGTTGGCTTTGACCAGCTCGGCCTTCAGTTTGCGCGCAGTGTCAAAAACGGACGTCTTTTCTTCATCCGTCTTAAAGATCGGGACGATGACAACTTGATAGGGCGCAAGCTTCGGCGGCAGGACCAACCCTTGATCGTCCCCGTGGACCATAATGATCGCGCCGATCATCCTTGTGGAGAGCCCCCACGATGTTGTCCAGCAATGCTGCAACTGGCCCCCCTGGTCGAGGTACTTAACCTCGAACGCCTGGGCGAAATTCTGTCCCAGAAAGTGGGACGTGCCGGACTGCAGCGCTTTGCCGTCCCCCATCATCGCTTCAATCGAATAGGTAACGTCGGCGCCGGCAATGCGCGGTGTGGCCTTCCTGCCAGTAGAATTCGAGCGTTCTCAGGAAGAGCTTCGTGCGCAATTCCCAGCGCACCACGCTGTTCCATTGGTTCATCAACACGGGCAGGTCGCGATACGACTGGATCCACTTCGACCACATGTGGCCGATAATGGTTTCCGACGTAGGACGGATGACCAGAGGCTCGGCCAGTTCCTCTCCGCCGCCAATCGTAACAACCGCAAGCTCTGGCGAAAATCCTTCCACGTGATGCTTTTCCTTGTCGATAAAACTGCGTGGAATCAGCAGCGGGAACGCCACATTCTGATGACCCGTGGCCTTGAAGCGGCGGTCGAGCGCCTGCTGGACGTTCTCCCAAAGTGCCCATCCGTAAGGGCGCACGATCATGCAGCCCCGCACCGGCGCGTAATCGGCGAGTTGCGCCTTGACGACCAGTTGGTTGTACCACTCGGAAAAATCCTGTGCGCGGGTGGGAAGTTTTTCTTCGGCCATGCGGCGGTTTGTCCATTCCTCTCAGAGGCAAATAACTCAACTTGAGTAATTCAAAAGCGTATCGGACGCACTCCTCAGTGTCAACGAACCTGCCGAGTGATTAGCGAACGCGATTCATTTCGGAGCAACTTTCGGCGGCGCGCTCCGCATCGCATAATTCTGTCCAGTCTGCTCTGCTCACGGGAGGTACGAACTCATGCTACGCGTCCTGTCGCTGCGGGCCTCTGCGCTCCTGAAGCTGGCGGTTCTGCCGTTGCTGGTAGTAAGTCTTTCCAATTCAGCAAGGGCTCAAAACAAAGTTGAACTCTTCGGCGGTTACTCGTACTTACGTGCCTCTGTTCAGGTCGGGCAGTTCGGACCTCTCGGTCCAGGAACAGCGTGTCCTCCCAATTGCGGCACTCCGCCGACGGTTCCACAACAGGTGAACCTGAACGGATGGGATTTGTCGCTCCAATACAAGCCGATACCCTTTCTCGGCGCTGTCGGCGACTTCAGCGGCCAGTATGGCACTCTGGATGGAGCGCGCACGCGCGTTCATACCTTTCTGGTCGGTCCTCAAGTCTCTTTTCCTGCCAAGATCTCTCCGTTTGCTCATGTTCTGGTCGGAGCCGCCAAAGAGTCGCAAGATGCAACCACCAGCGGCACCTTCTTTAGCCTTGGGACGGGCACTTCGGTCGCTGCGGCGGCAGGAGCAGGCGTCGACATGAAGATCTTCCCCTTCGTGTCGGTCCGGCTGTTTCAGCTTGACTACCTCCGGACTCGCTTGCACGGAGCCACGCAGAATCAGCCTCGCGTTTCCGCAGGCATCGTCATCCACTTCTAGAGTCCGACGATAAACTCAGGCGCTCCCGAACGGTGCGGCGTATAGGGTCTTGCAGGCTTTCCCTCGGGGCTTTACTATCACAGTCGCTTTGCATGGATGCATTTGACCTGCTTCCTGCCGGCTATTCTTATGGGAGAAATTGCTCTATGAAACGCATCGCTCTGATTTCCCTGCTGATTCTTTGCGCCGCGCCATTTGCTTCGGCGCAGGATTGGGCCAAGGCCACACTGGAGAAATCATCAAGGCACCGCGAGTGGGTCACCGTGAAGCACGATGGCCGCTCCGTCGAAACGTTTGTCGTTTATCCCGAGTCGAAGAGCAAAACTCCCGTCGTGCTGATCATTCACGAAATTTTTGGCATGACGGATTGGGTGCAGGATCTTGCGGATCAAGTGGCTGCTGCAGGCTACATTGCCGTTGCGCCCGATCTTCTCTCCGGCATGGGCCCCAACGGCGGCCGTAGCAGCGATTTTGCGGAGGGCAAAACGATGGAAGCAGTAAGCCACTTGAATCCAGACCAGGTGACGGCGGATTTGAATGCCACGGCGGACTATGCACTGAAAATCCCGGCCTCGAATGGCAAACTCTTCGTTGGCGGCTTTTGCTGGGGCGGCGGACAGACCTTCCGCTTCGCCACCAATCGCGCCGATTTGGCGGCCGCTTTTGTTTTTTATGGTCCGTCGCCGGATAGGGATGCCTTGGTGCGCATTAAAGCTCCGGTCTACGGCTTTTATGCAGGGAACGACGCGCGCATCGGCGCCATGATCCCCGACACCGTCGCGCAAATGAAGGCCGCCGGCAAGACCTACGACATCGTGAGCTATGATGGCGCTGGCCACGGCTTCATGCGCTCCGGCGAAGCTCCTGATGCAAAAGAGCCAGACAAGAAGGCGCGGACTGAAGCTTGGGCGCGTTGGAAGAGTTTGCTCGGCAAATAGTGTAGAGGACAGCGTAGCGTCGAGTGAAGCCTGTCTGATCATGGGCCTGGGTCGTGGACCTCAGGTACTCGACTCCAAAAAATCCCCGAAGTTCCTCTTAACTTTCTCCTAACTTCTGCTATAATTAACTTCGTATAGAACTGTATCTGGAGTTGGGGGAGCTTGGCCCTGCTTTTCCGTCTGTAGCGCTCGTTTTCTGGGAATGCCTTAACACTCGAAAAACGCATCCTTGAGAATCAATCACTTACGATTTGCAAACTCCATAACTCCTTTGTTTTGACAGCCATACAAATTAGTGGGGGTAGCAGTAGTAGGGGGTGCAGCCACTTGTATGCGGGAAGACTACGTTTGCTTTTGTTCGAGTTCGGACCAGCGCGCGTACAGCGCGTCTACTGACTTCTCGGCTGCTTCCAACTGGCTGCACGCGTCATGAAGGCTCACGCGATCACTGGTAACCACAGGGTCTTCGAGCGCAGCGCGCTTGGCTTGAAGGAGTTCTTCCGCTTCATGGATGCGGTCTTCGATGCCTGCGAACTCCCGGGCTTCGTTATACGAGAGCTTCTTTCTCGGCGGGGCGGTCCGCGAGGTTTCTTCCACACTGGCGCGAGGACGCCGGATTCCGTCCGTTGATTTGGAGGCGGCCGCTGCCAATTGCGCGCGCTGCCAGGTTTCCCATTGTGAGTAATCGGCAAATCGTTCCGCGGCTGCAAGACCATCCAGCCCCACTACGACAGTCGAAACGCGATCCAGCATGAAACGGTCGTGCGTAACCAGAACCAGCGCTCCCGGATATTCGAGCAAACTCTCCTCCAGGATTTCCAGTGTGGGAATATCCAGATCGTTGGTCGGTTCGTCCAACAACAAAACGTCAGCCGGCTGCAACATGAGCTGAGCGATCAAAACGCGGGCGCGCTCTCCTCCGGAAAGCCGGCCAACGCGCTGATTCAGGTTTTCACTCGAAAACAGAAATCTTTCCGCCCACGAAGCGACGTGAATAACGCGATCCTGATAAATCACCGCGTCGCTGTCCGGCGCGAGCGCCCGGCGCAAGGTAATGTCCGGATCAAGCTCGCGGTTCTGGTCAAAGTACACGACTCGCAAACCTTCGGCGCGGCGCACCTTGCCGGATTCCGGTTTGACATCTCCGCGCATCAGGCGAAGCAGAGTCGTCTTGCCGCTGCCGTTTGGACCGACCAGGCCTATGCGCATTCCTGACATAACGCTGAAATGAATGTTCTTGAACAGCGTGCGGCTGCCAACCCCGAATGAAACGTTTTCAAGCGTAATGAGTTGTTTGGTCTTCCGGTTTGTCGCGGAGAAATCGATTTCGGCGCTGGCAGTGCGGCTGCGCGCATTCATCTCTGCGAGCTCGTCGATCATCTCGTGAGCTTTATCGATGCGCGCTTTGGCCTTGGTCGCGCGGGCTTTCGGTCCGCGGCGCAGCCATTCCAGCTCGGTATGAACGCGATTCTCCAGCGACTCCTGCCGCTTTTTCTGTGCGTGCAGATATTCTTCCTTCGCTTGGAGGAACGCGCTGTAGTTTCCGCTGACTCGCAACGAGCCGTCCGGGTAGGCGCGGTTGAGCTCCGCCATTTCATTCGCGATATTTTCCAGGAAGTAGCGGTCGTGGCTGACCACCACGCAGGCGAACGGCGCGTTCCGGAGAACCGATTCGAGCCACTGAATTCCTGCAAGGTCGAGATGGTTCGTGGGCTCGTCCAGCAGGATAATGTCCGGCGCCTGCACCAAGGCCTCCGCGATGGCAAGACGCTTGCGCCATCCGCCCGACAGCCTCGTGGCGTGCGCATCGAGATCCACGAAGCCAGCACGGCCCAGCGTTTCGGCAAAGCGCGAGGCGCGCTCCGTCTCGGGAACCGCGGACCGCTCCAAAGCGTGTTCAATGACCGCGCGAATCGTCGCATCCGCGGCATACTCAGAGACTTGGGCCACGGTGCTGAGCCTCGTCCCCTTGCGAATCGCCACGTCCCCGCTGTCCGGCCTGACGCGGCCAACGAGCATTTCCAGCAGCGTCGACTTGCCCGAACCATTCGGGCCGATCACTCCGATGCGGTCCCCTTCCGACACGGTGAAAGAAATGTTCTGGAAGAGCGGCGCAACGCCATATCTCTTCGACAATCCTTGCGCGCTGATAATCGGAGGCAAATTCTTCGGTCTTCTCCTGCACATAGTTTAACCTTGAGGTCATGGCGGCGGAAATGCGGCAGCTTCCTGTTTTCGGCTCAAGTGAGAGTCATTCTTGATGTGTAAATTCGACGCTGTGGTTCTCGGCGCCGGCGCCGCGGGACTGCTTTGCGCGATCGAAGCCGGCAAACGCGGACTGCGTGTCGCCGTGCTGGAGCATGCCGAACGCATCGGCAAGAAAATCCTGATCTCCGGCGGCGGCCGTTGTAATTTCACCAATCTCTATTGCCAGCCGAAGAATTTCATTTCCGCTAACGAACACTTCGCGAAATCCGCGCTGGCTCGCTACACGCCCGCGGATTTCATCGCGCTGATCGAAAAGCATGGCATTCCGTACCACGAAAAAACGCCCGGGCAACTTTTCTGCGACCGCTCCGCGCAGGACATCATCAACTTGCTCGAATCAGAGTGCCGGTCCGCAGGAGTACAGATTTTTCTGCAGAGTCGAATCCGGGAAGTGCAACGCACTACCGAATTCATTGTTCGCAACGAATCCGGCGAATTTCGTGCGCCGGTGCTGGTGGTTGCCACGGGCGGACTCTCGATCCCCAAGATGGGTGCAACGCCGTTGGGCTACGAACTGGCGCGGCAATTCGGTTTGAAAATCGTGGAGACCAGGCCCGCGCTTGTGCCTTTTGTCCTGGCCGGCAAAGATCGCACTCGCTATTGTGGCTTGGCGGGTGTTTCGGCGGAAGTCATAGCGAAGGCCAATCATCACGCCTTCCGCGAAAAAATGCTGATTACCCATCGCGGATTGAGTGGTCCGGCCATCCTGCAAATCTCTTCGTACTGGAAAAACGGCCAGCCCATTCATATCGATCTCGCTCCCGATCGCGATATGGCGCAGTCAATTCGTGAATCGAAAGTCCGCAATGCCTCCGCCGCACAGAAAGCATTTCAAGGAATCTTGCCAAAGCGATTCGCCGAACGCTGGCTGGAAAACAATCCACCCGCCGCCTGGAACAATGACGCTCTCGCAAAATGGCAGAACCTCGTGCACGACTGGGTGATCAAGCCGGCGGGCACGGAAGGTTACGAGAAGGCAGAAGTCACGGCAGGGGGCGTGGATACCGCCGAATTGTCGAGCAAAACGATGGAGTGCCTAAAGGTCAAAGGATTGTTTTTCATCGGCGAAGTCGTCGACGTCACCGGTCATCTCGGGGGATTCAATTTTCAGTGGGCGTGGGCTTCTGGCGCGGCAGCTGGCCAGGCTTTATGACGGAACCGGGGCGCGGCGTGCGCCACCAGCGCGTGCCGGAGCCGCCGGGGCTTGCGCTGCTTTTGCTTCTTCGTAGGCGACGAATTCTTCGTACGTGCCCTTGAAGTCCTCGGTCTTGCCGCCGTGGAAATGCCAAATGCGCGTCGCCACTTCGTCGATGACGTCGTGGTCGTGCGTCACAAGCAGCACAGTGCCGTCGTACCTTTGCAGCGCAATGTTCAGCGCATTGATCGATTCCAGGTCCAAGTGGTTTGTCGGTTCGTCGAGTACAAGAAAGTTTGGTTTCTGCAGCATCAGCCGGCAAAAAATCAGCCGGGCGGACTCGCCGCCGGAAAGCGCGCGCGTGGGCTTCAGCGCATCTTCGCCGCTGAACAGCATCTGTCCCATTAAGCCGCGCAACTCCTGTTGCGAAGCAGTAGGATCGAATTGCCACAGCCAATCGATCGCCGTCATGCCCTTAGTGATGGATTCGCCGTGATCCTGCGCGAAGTAGCCCACCGCCACTTCATGCCCCCATCTCACCTCGCCGCCATCGATCGGAAATTGCTGGTCCTTGTCCTCAATAAATCCCGGCGCGTTCCGAACGAGCGACTTCAGCATGGTGGTTTTGCCGGCGCCGTTGCGTCCCATCAGCGCGATTTTTTCGCCGCGCACCACGCTCGCTGAGAATCGCGGGATCACCTTTAAGTCGTCATACGATTTCTCAACGCTGCGAATCTCCAGCGGGTGCTTCCCCGAATTCCGCTTCATGTCAAACTTAATGTACGGCCGCTGGATGTTGCTCCTCGCCAGCTCCGTCGTTTGCAGTCGCTCGACTTCCTTCTTCCGCGAAGTCGCCTGCGCGGAACGCGTGCCCGCGGAGAACCGCGCGATAAACTCCTGCAATTGCGCAATTTTTTTCTCGCGATTGGCGTTGTCCGCTTCGATGCGCCCGCGAATCTGCGTTTTGGCCACCACCATGTCGTCATACCCGCCGACGTACATGATGATCGTCTCGTAGTCGATGTCCGCAGTGTGCGTGCAGACGCTATTCAAAAAGTGCCGGTCGTGCGAAATGACAATCAGCACGCCTTCATATTCGCAAAGATACCGCTGCAGCCAATGTACGGAATCGAGGTCCAGGTTGTTCGTCGGCTCGTCCAACAGCAGCGCGGTCGGATTTCCAAAGAGCGCTTGTGCCAACAGCACGCGAACTTTCTGTCCGCCCTGCAATTCGCCCATCTTGCGTTCGTGCAGTTCGCCTTCCACGCCCAAGCCATCGAGCAGCACCGCCGCATCGGCTTCCGCCGTATAACCGCCCTCCTCTCCGACGATGCCCTCGAGTTCGCCAAGGCGCATCCCGTCCGCGTCCGTCAATTGCTCGTGCGGCTTGGCGTACAGTGCGTCGCGCTCTTCGAGGGCTTTCCATAGCGCGGCGTTCCCCATAATGACCGTGTCAATCACGCGGTAGTCGTCGAACGCGAACTGATCCTGCCGCAAAACGCCCATTTTTTTCGGCCGCGTGACCGAGCCGCTGGTGGAGTCGAGCTCCCCAGTCAAAATCTTCATAAACGTAGACTTACCGGCGCCATTAGGCCCGGTGATGGCATAGCGGCGCCCGGCCATAAAGGTGCAGGTCACGTTCTCAAACAGGACCCGCGGTCCGAACCGCATAGTGACGTTGTTGACGGCCAGCATAACCCTCCAATTATAGCGTGAAACGGGCGTTCGCGCTCGACCGCCATGTGAGGCTCAGTTGTCTAATTTTTCAAATGATTTTGAAACGCGCATCCGGGGCCGTAATTATGACGTCAAAGGAGTTCGATCTGTGGGTTCTTGCGGGGGGCGTCTCATGGCAAAGCAAACGCGAACAGCGCCGACCCCGCCGCAACGGCCACATATTGCTTGCCGTCAATCGCAAACGACATCGGCGAAGAAAAAACCGAAGCGCCGCACTGGAAGTGCCACAGCACTTTGCCCGAAGCCGCTTCGAGCGCGATGAAGTTTCCCTCCGCGTCACCCGTGAACACCAGCCCGCCCGCCGTGGAAAGCACGCCGGCCCAGGTCGGCGAAGTATGTTTCCATTCCCACTTGAGCTTGCTTGTGGCGGGATCGAGTGCGCGCAGCGCCCCCCAAAACGGCTGCGTATCATCATTAGGAAAATAAGCGGAACCATAGTAGGCGTGCCCTGCTTCATACGGTTGCGGTGCCGTCGAAAAGATGTCGCATTGCTCGCGTGCGGTCACATAAAAAAGTTTCGTCTGCGGATCGTACGTCGGCGACATCCAATTCGTCGCTCCAAGGGCTCCCGGGCAAACGCGGTTTCCGTCCGGTGTAGGTGCGCCGGCTTTGTCCGGCACGGGCCGGCCCGTCGCGTCCTTTGAGGTGCTCCAGGAAACCTTGGCGTAACTCGTCGCCGAAATAAGTTTTCCGTTCGTTCGATCCACAACGTAAAAAAATCCGTTGCGGTTCGCTTGCGCCATCCATTTGCGGTCCCCGTCATCGATCATCACGGGAACCTGCGTCGCATCGTAGTCGTGTTCGTCGTGCTGCGTGAACTGGAAATACCATTTCAGTTTGCCCGTGTCCGGATCGAGAGCGAGCAGACTATTACTGTAGAGATTGTCACCCGCGCGACCTTCGCCGCGATTCGAAGGCGAAGGATTCCCCGTCGTCCAGAACGTCGTGTTCGTTGCAGGATCGTAGGTACCCGTGATCCACGAGGGCGAACCGCCGATTTTCCAAGAGTCTCCTTCCCAGCTATCGTGCCCGGGCTCTCCCGGCCCAGGAATCGTATAGAACCGCCATTTGCGCGCGCCCGTTGCCGCGTCATAGGCGTCGATGAATCCGCGGATGCCGTATTCGCCGCCGGATACTCCCACGAGCACCAAGTTCTTGATCACCAGAGGAGCTAGCGTGAAGCTGTAGCCCTTGGCGTGTTCGGCCGCAGTCGCGTCCCAAACAACATTTCCCGTCTTGCTGTCCAGCGCGACGACGTGCGCGTCCAGAGTCGCCACAAAAATCTTATCGCCTAGAATCGCAACGCCGCGGTTGACTCGTCCACAGCACGGGCGAATGTCCACGGGCAGCGTCTGCTGGTATTGCCAAATCGGCCGACCGGAGCGCGCATCCAGCGCGTAGACGCGGTCGTCCTGTCCGGTGCCGTACAGAATTCCGTCCACCACCAGCGGCGTCGTTTCGAATTTGCCGCCCGCCATTGTTTGATAAACCCACTTGGGAACGAGAGTCGCCGCATTCGACACGTTGATTTGATCCAGCGCACTGAAGCGATGCCCGGCATAGTCTCCGGAATACATCAGCCAGTTCTGCGGCTCCTTGGAAGAATGGAGCAGCCGCTCGGAAGTCACCTGCGCGCGGGACGAGGAAGGAAGCACGCAGAAAACGATAAAGTAAGGAATGAAACGAATAACGCGCGCAATTTTCATTGCCCGCCTCCCTTCTCGCTCGCCGCCAGCAAAAACGCTATGAGGTCTTTCAGATCCTTCTCCGGAAGCGCTTTCGTGTCATACGCCGGCATCAACGATTCGCGTGTCTTCTCGTACGATCGCAGCTTGGCCTTCTCGAAGGCGTGCAACTGTTCCCGCGTGTCCAGCATTTGCACGGTAAAACTGTCTTCGTTGAGCACCACGCCCTGGAGCTTCGTCCCTTCGGAAGTCACAACGGTCACCGTCTCGTATTCCTGCGAAAAATCCTTGAGCGGCTCGGAGATTCCTTCCGCCAGCCGCTTGCTCGGATTGCGCAGCGACTCGGTGAGGTATTCGATGGACCGGGACGCTCCTGTCGAGCTGAGATCCGGCCCCAGGCGCCCGCCTTTACCATTCACCATGTGGCAGGTCCCGCATCCCGCTACGCCGTAGAAAAGTTCCTTTCCGTGAGCGGAGTTTCCCGTTTCGGCGGCAGAGGTTTTCTTTTCTAGGCTGCGGATATAAGTAATCACCTGCCAGATTTCTTCGTCTGACATACCCACCCCGATGCCTCCGTTCGTTGCCGCCGGCATGGCTGTTCCCGCAATTCCGTCGTGGACGTTGTGAAAAAGTTCAGCGTCAGTATTTCCGTGATGTTTCTGCGCGCGTGTGAGGTCCGGGCCACGTCCTCCGCCCCGCGCTCCCAGCCCGTGGCAGAAAGCGCAGTTGGAGCGAAACTGGTATTCGCCGAGTTTCGCCATCTTCGCGTCCCCCGCGTACGGATTTTTCTCTTGCGCTGGCAGCCTCAATCCACCGGCGCAGAGAAGCGCCAGCACAATAATTCGTGCAGCAATCGCCCGCGCCTTCTGCCGATTACGCCGGAGTTTCGAAAAAATATCGCGCCTCGATTCAAACATGTTCTCCGTGACGCTCCTTGCGTTAGAAATTCCGCATCGCACGGCAGTTTCAGATCATCAACGCCAAAAATCTGGGGACTCCGGCAACTATACCACCTGCTGCTACCGACGAATCCCCGTCGCCGTCGCATCGGCGAGCATCATCATATACAATCCCCGCGAGGAAGCCGATGGCCGAACTCCCTAAAAAACCGCGCATCGCCATTGGTTCCGACCACGCCGGATTTTTGGTCAAGGAAGCCATTCGAAAATATCTGGAAGGTGCGGGATACGCCGTCGACGACCAGGGTACGTCGTCCGAAGAATCCGTCGATTATCCCGATTATGGCAAGACCGTTGGCGAACGCGTCGCTTCAAAACAAGCCGATCTTGGCATCGCGGTCTGCGGCTCAGGCATCGGCATTTCCATTGCCGCCAACAAAGTCCCCGGCATTCGCGCCGCCCTCGCTCACGACGTGACCACCGCGCGGCTCGCCCGCGAACACAATGACGCCAATGTCTTGGCGCTCGGCGGCCGCATTGTCACCGCCGAAGCCGCCGTCGAAATGGTGCAAACTTTCCTGACCACCGCCTACCTCGGCGGCCGCCATCAGCGTCGCGTCGACAAAATCACGCAACTCGAGCGCGATGCGCATAGGTAGGAGTACGTCCCGGCGCCCCTGGTCGAATCTCGAAGAGACAATTACTCCATCGGCCAAAACCATTTAGAGGAGTGGTTTTAGCTCCGATTCAATGACATTCGTGTATTCAAACCCGATGACTTTTTCCCGCAGTATTCCTTTGCGGTCGTACAGCATGGTGGTTGGCAAACCCTCAACGCCGCCGAACTTCTGCTTTAAGTCATCAGCAGCTACCGCCAGCGGATAACGGACTCCGATTTTCTTCGCAAATGTGACCGGCTCTTCCAGATCCATCATGGTGTCAAATTTGAACCCGATAACGGCAAATCCGCGAGGGCCATAGCGATCCAAGAGTTTCTGATAACCCGGCATCTCCGTTTTGCACGGTTGGCACCATGTCGCCCAAAAATCAATCAGCACTACCTTGCCGCGAAGGTCAGCCGAGGAAATCTCGCGCCCTTGCAAATCTTTCACGGAGAAATCAGGCAACCGTGAACCTATCTCACCTGCCGCGATTATGGCTTCTTCTTTTGGCTGAGGAGGACTCGCCGAATGCTGATTGCACCCGGCAAGTCCTGTCGCAGCGAGGCTCAGAGCTAACAAACGTTTTCTCAGCATCTATTCCTTCTTCTGAACTTCCAGAAGCAGCAGCTTCAGCGGAACCGAAGGATCTGCTTTCTTTTTCCCTGCCGGCTTTTTGTACAACTGACCACGAACTGTGACCATCGTTTGGGTATCGGCGACAGCTTCAAGTCCTTTCGACAACTCATTCGGTGTCAGCACGAAAGACCGATTCGGTTCAATTTGTAAGGCCAGGCTGCCGGCAGAGTCCTTCACGATTTTTCCGCGTGCGGTCATATTCATCTCTGCAGCGGTCACGCCGCTGTCGTAGGTGGCCTTCAGAAGCCGGGCTGGATCAATCTGCCCGTCCTCTTTGGGCGTGACCTCCACCTTTCCATCGAGCAAGCTGACTTCGACGTTTTGAACGCCAGACTGGCGTCCGAGGTGTTGCTTCACCCCGTAGGCTCAAAAGTTTCAAGTCATGCCTTCGACACGCATTTCAATGTGCTTGATTTGCGCTTGAGCCACTGGGCTAACAATCGAAATGAGCAGAGCAAGCAAGGCCACTCTTTTCGTGTTCATGATTCCTCCCTTCCCTAACGGTGCATCCGAAACTGCTGTGTAATTCCAAAACTGATGTGACGGCGCACGGGCATGAACGTCGTCCCCGTGGAATGCGCCACGTCCCAATCCATCCCGAGCCACACATGCATTCCGGGACGCACCCCGGCGTAAGTCGTGATTCCAGCCAGTAGCACATCGCCGCCGCTCCCGTTCTGCCGGACTCCTCCGATGCGATCATCTTGAGAGTGCAACCAAGTCAGCACCGGGCCAATGAACCATTCACGCGCCACGTTCTTCGATTCATAGGGCCTGTACGACAGCCAGAAACGTGACTCGATGTCGCTGCCGAGGCGTGTTGCCTGCGTTCCCCGTGACCGGATAAGGGAATGGAAATCCTCGTCAGCGACCAGACGCCTCAAATTAAACAATCCGGTGTAAGTCCAATTTGCGGCGACGAACAGATCGGTGGAACCTGACCCGGGTTGTAGACCCGCAGGGAGTCGTTTTCCGCTTGTGTCGGTCAAATCCGTTCGCCCCGTCGGGATCTTGGGGCCAAAGGCGACCGATGCCTGCGTGGTCCCGCGTTCTGAGTCGCGCCGATAGAAGCGATACTTCACGAGTACCTGGGCATCGCCAAGACCAGTTCCCTCGACGGATGGCACGTTCCCGCTGTCAAAGTGATTCGTCATTACGGGAACGAGGACGGTCAAATCAAAATTGCGGTAGAACCCCCAAGTGAAGTTGAAATCGCCCTCATGCGAAAAAGTAGGGCGGGCTGTCGCAGGAATGCCGCTCGAAACTCCCGGCATGGGGCTTCGAGTGGTGAAAATGGAATTGTAGGAGAGGAGTCCGCCACCGGGGAACAGAGGCGGAGCCGTCTCTGGGGCGGGACCCTGCGCTTTGACTGCCGAAGCGAACAGAAGCGAGAGGAACAATAGGGCCACACTCGCAAATCGTCCAAAGAAATATGGATTTCGTGTTCTCACGAATGCTTCCTCCAGTGGAAACGCGTATGCCAAGGCACACGAATGCTTCAAGCCGGGAGCCGACTGGAGGACTGATTAGATCCGAAGTGGCAGGGGGGGCGGAGCGTAAAGGATCGGGGGAGCGTGGCAATGCGCCGCAATCACGCCGTTAGAGGAATCTACGGCGTGACCCTTCTCAGTCCCTGGCAGCACTGCGAACACAACGTGAGAGGGAGAAACGCCATGCCCGGAGGAAGGCTGTACAAAAGGAGCGTGCATCGATGGCATGGTTTTGCAGCAATCCTGCGCGCGATGACCGTGCGACGAGCACGACATCGATTTGCAGCACTGCATCGCCTGTTCCGGCGTTGTCGCGGCACTGCAGTCAAATGCGTACGCCGCGAGAGCGACCGCCAGTATCGCCAGAAAAATTGGCTTAGCCAAACGCATCCTTGACTAACTTAGACGCCCAGTGTGTTCACGTCAAGTGTGACGGCTACTGCGAATTGGCTTTCCTCCACTCCATCCGATAAAATCGCCTCGCCGCCCGCGTGCCAACGCGCCGGGCAAGTTGAGGCCACTCCATGACCAAGACCACCATCGCCAATGACCGCATGAATCGTCCCCTCGATTCCGTCGATCCGCAAATCGCCGATCTCCTTCGCGACGAAGCCCGGCGCCAGGCCACCGGTCTCGAACTCATTCCGTCCGAGAATCTCGTCTCCGAAGCGGTCCTCGAAGCCATGGGCTCCATCTTCACGAACAAGTACGCCGAAGGCTATCCGGGCAAGCGCTACTACGGCGGTTGCGAATATGCCGACAAGGTCGAGCAACTGGCTATCGATCGCGCCAAGGAACTTTTCGGGGCGGAGCACGCCAACGTGCAAGCGCATTCCGGCACATCCGCTAACGTGGCTGTTTACATGTCCACCCTGCAAAAAGACGACGTGGTTCTTGGGATGAATCTTTCCCACGGCGGCCACCTGACGCACGGGCATCCGCTGAATTTCTCTGGCCGCATGTATAAATTCGTTGCTTACGGCGTGAAAAAAGAAGACGAGCGCATCGACTACGACGAAATTGAGAAGCTCGCCGCCGAGCACAAGCCAAAAATGATCGTCGCCGGCGCGAGCGCCTATTCACGCATCATTGATTTTGAGCGCATCGGCAAAGCCGCAAAATCCGTTGGCGCGCTCTTTTTTGTGGACATGGCGCACATTGCCGGACTCGTTGCTGCGGGCGTTCATCCCAGCCCCGTGCCGCACGCGGATATCGTCTCCACCACCACGCACAAAACGCTGCGCGGTCCGCGCGGCGGCCTCGTCTTGTGCAAAGCGGCGTTTGCCAAAGAGCTGGACAGATTGACGTTCCCCGGCACCCAGGGCGGTCCGCTGGTCCACACCATCGCCGCAAAAGCAGTCTGCCTAAAAGAAGCTATGGAGCCGTCCTTCAAGGAATACCAGAAGCAAGTAGTGGCCAACACCAAAGCCATGGCCGCGGCCGTCGCCAAGCACGGCTTCCGCATCGTCACCGGCGGCACGGACAACCACCTGTTCCTGATCGAAGTCCACTCCCGCGGCACCACCGGAACGGATGCCGAAAAAGCCCTCGATCGTGCCGGCATCACCGTAAACAAGAATTCCATTCCCTTCGATCCTCTGCCGCCCATGAAGGGCGGCGGAATCCGCCTGGGCAGCCCTTCCGTCACCACCCGCGGTATGCGCGAACCGGAAATGGAGCAAATCGGCAACTGGATCGCGGAAATTCTCTCCAACATCGGCAACGCCGAAGTCGAGCAGCGCGTCCGCAAACAAGTTGCCGAACTTGCCGCGAAATTCCCCATCTATGAGTCCCGTCTCCGCGGCGGCCCGGCGCGAATCGAGCATGCCCACGTTTAGCCCAGCGCGAACTTCGGCACACTTGGCATGAACATCTTCAAAGCCACGGCCGATTTCGAGCGCTGGCTTGCGAAGCGGCTCCCCATCGTTCGCCAGGACGTCGCCCTGAAACATACCCACATGGCGGAGGCGCCCTTCCCTTTCTTTCGCGCCACTTTCTACCGCTGGATTCAGCTTTGGCCGGAAGTCTGCCCCGACCTCGCGAAAGCTCCCGCCGTGCTCGCTATCGGCGACCTGCACATCGAAAACTTCGGTACATGGCGCGACGAGGAGGGCCGTCTGATTTGGGGCGTGAATGACCTCGACGAAGCCTGGCCGGCTTCCTACGCCCTGGATCTTGTACGCCTGGCGACCAGCGCCTATCTGGCAATTTCGGTCGAGCACCTCGGCGTGACGCGTCGCGAAGCTGCCGAGGCCCTCGAAGAGGGCTACCGCGATGCCCTGGCCGCAGGCGGCAAAGCCTTTGTCCTCGCCGAACACCATCAATGGCTGCGATTGCTGGCGCTAGGTAAACTGCGGGACCCAGTGCGCTTCTGGGAGAAGATGCAGGAATGCCGGCCATTGACCGCGAAGCCGCCGCAGGAGGCCATAAGATTGATCGAGGCCTCCTTTCCGCAGCCGCGAAGCCCCTACCAATTGAGGCGCCGCATCGCCGGTCTTGGCAGCCTGGGGCATCCTCGAATTTTGGCCCTGTCCTCCTGGCAAGGCGCATTTATTGCCCGCGAAGCCAAAGGCATCCGCACTTCCGCCTGGGCCTGGTGCCGTGGAATTTCATCCGAAGAGGTTTACGGCGCGAAACTGGTTGAGCGCGCCATCCGCGTCAAGGACCCCTTTGTGCGTTTTCACGGGCACTGGCTCGTTCGGCGGCTGGCGCCGGATTGTTCGCGCATCGAACTTGCTTCCTTGCCCAAAGAAAGGGACGAAGCGCGGCTTCTCTACGACATGGGATGGGAAACCGCGAACATACATTTCGGAAGCCCCAACGCGATCGCTAAAGTAAAAAAAGACCTGGCCTCGCGCAAGGGCGGCTGGCTGCACAAAGCCGCGAAATCGATGCACAAAGCCACCCTCAAGGATTGGGAACACTGGCGCGACGATTGGAAAGGCTCCGCGCTGCGTTAGCCGCTCGCAGAGCACCTGTCCTCATTCTTGGCCCTCCAACTCCAGTGCCGCTGAACCAAGACTGTCCTCCCGGTCAGTAGATTCTTGAGAAAACTGCGAGTAGCTTCAACAAGGACTCGGATGGAAAGCTTACTCGCGACCGTACTGCTCGCTGTTCCGCTCACCGCCTGGCTGAGCAGGACAATTCTTCAGGATGACTGGCAAGTGAAGTTGGCGCGATCCTCTAACGCGCTGCGCGAGTTCTTCCCAACCTCCCGGAATTTCAATTCTCCTGCAACCCCGAAGTGGTCGGGGTGGACGAGGTGAGGCGATGATGGATACGGAAGCCTTCCGTGAATTCAAAACTGGACTGACTCTGTTGCGGGACAATTATGCGATGAAGGCGTTGCCGCACATGCGGCGCGCGGTGGATCTGGACAAGAACAATCCCTATTACATGTCTTACCTCGGAGTGGTGCTGGCGCGCTCGGAACGCAAGTGGGGCGAAGCGGAACGGCTGTGCGACTCCGCCGTTCGCATGAAGCGGAATCAGGCCCAGTTGTACCTGAATCTCGCCGAAGTTTACGCCGCCGCTGGGCGCCGTGAAGAGGCTGTTGATGCCCTGCAAACGGGGCTGAAATACGCGCGCCGCGATATCCGGCTAACGATTGCGATGAACAAATTGACACCTCGCCGGTCTCCCGTTCTGGCCTTCCTTGGCCGCAGGAACCCGCTCAACCGGCAACTTGGCATCCTAAGACACCGCGCCATGCAACTGTTCGGGCAAGCGTCGTCTTAGACAGTTCTCTCCACCCCCAAACACAGGAACGGGCGTCCCAATCTTCTGGGGCGCCCGTTCTTGCTTTTATCCGATGGTTCGAATGGCCTCGCGGCCTGCCGTAACTACCGCGACTGGCCGGGGCCAAAGTGATAGGTGTGCTGGATTCCCATTTCCATGAGGATCTTGATCCCGATGCCAAACATGCCGGTTGGGAGAACGTCCCTCCGTACGACTTCGGCGAGGTACTCGCGAGCCATGGATGCGGGATCTTTCGAATAGGGCATGGTGACGAAGAGGCGCATGCCCACTTCGTAACTGGCTTCGCTGGACTGGAAAAAGACGCCGGAGCGCGAAACGCTAACGGAGCCGCGCAGGTCTTCAAAGTGATCCTTCTTCGGGTCCGAAGGACGGATGCGCATCAGCTGAGTAATCTTGCAGCGGCGGCTGCCGCGGCGCTCCGTGTTGGAAATCGGCTTGGTGGAACTTCCTGTTGGGTGATTTTTCGTCATCAGTTCGTGCTGGGTCGCCATGGGGTAAACCATCTTTCCGGAAAACTGCTGAAACCGTAACCGAAAAGAGTGTATTCCCGGGGCGACGCGCAAACCTATAGTGGAAACGTACCTGGAAGGAAGTAGGACGCTCCCATAAAATCGTAGTACGGAAGTACTACAAAAGGAAAGAGACGGGCTGTGGAAAAGGAGTGGTGATTTGCAAAACTTCTTCCTCCGATGCCACAAACAAAATTCTCATGAATTTCCCGAGCGTCGACTCCGTAGCCCGTTTACGCAACCGGAGCGGTATGTTGGCGTCAAGATTCAGGAAATTGAACTGTGGGAGTTCGTCCCCGAGACTTTCAACGAGTGCGCCGCGAATTATTCATAGCGCAACGCCACAACCGGATCGACTTTGGTCGCCCGCCGCGCCGGAATGTAGCTTGCCATCAAGGCAATCCCCAACAGAAACACTGGCACGCCAACAAAAGCAATGGGGTCATGCGAGCCGATGCCGTACAACACTTTCGAAAGGACTTGTGAAACTGCTGCGCATCCTGCGATTCCGATCGCCGCGCCGATGACCACCGGCCGCATCGCTTGCCGCAGCAAAAGACTCATCACTTCGCGTCCGTCGGCCCCCAGGGTCATTCGAATACCGATTTCGCGAATGCGTTGGCTCACTCCGTAGGACACGACGCCATGCACGCCGATCGCCGCAAGCAGCAGGGCCAGTGCACCGAGCACACCGGAGAGCGCGGCCACAATCCGGGACGGTACTCGCCACGCTTCAAGGTTGTCTTCCAGCTTCGCCACGTGCACGACTAAATTTGCGTCCAGCGCTCGCGCCGCCTCGCGAATCCCGTTAATCGTCGCCAAGTCGCCGCCCTTGCTGTGCACCAGTAGTTGCTGTCTTTCCTGTTCTTTCGGGCCCGCAGGCATATAGAAGAAAAGCCCATCGGTCTGGCCCAAGTGCGAGGCCTGCGAATCCCGCACCACGCCCACCACCTGATACGTTTTCTTCTCCCATCCTCGTAGAGTCTTTCCAATCGCATCCTGTCCCGGCCACAACTTTCGCGCCGTGGACTCCGTTACAACCAAAACAGGAGCGTCCGACTGCGCTTCCGCAGCCGTGAATGTTCGCCCGCGCACCATCGGCATTCCCAGCATGGTGAAAAATCCCGGCGAGACGGCATTGAACTCAAACTGCCGCGATTCCACCTCTCCGGCAGGCGTCATTCCCGTGCCTAAAAAAGCATGGCTTAACGGCGTAACTTGTGCTTGCTCCACTTCATCCACACCGGGCAATGCGTCGACGCTCGCCATCAACTCGCGCTGAAACGCTTGCGCCTTTTCTGTGTTATAGCCTTGCGAGGGCAAATTAAATTGCGCCTGGGTAATCTCTTTCATCTCGAAGCCCGGATCAACTGTTTGCGCCAAAAACAGGCCGCGCATCAATAGTCCAGCGGCAATTAGCAACAGCATGCACACCGCAATCTGGACGCCGACCAGCGTGCTTCGCAACGCTCCTCCGCTCGCGGCCCTGCCGATAACGCCAAGGCCATCACCTTTCACAGCCGTGCTCAAATCTTGTCTCGTCGCATGCAGAGCCGGCACCAATCCAACCACAATTCCGGTAATGGCGGTCAGAGCCAGCGAATATCCCCAACCGTGCAGGTCTGGGTTTACGTTCCACACCAGCGGCGGTCCGACGAGCGGCAAGTGCGCCAGCACAAATCGCGCAATGCCCTCGATCGACCAGAGCGCCACCATCGATCCCAAAGTCCCGCCAAGAAACGCAATCAGCAGGCTCTCCGTGAGCAGTTGCCGGACAATGCGCCACCGGCTTCCTCCAATCGAAAGCCGGATCGCAATCTCCTTCTGCCTTGCCGATGCCCGGGCCAAAAGCAGGTTCGCCACATTCGCACAAGCAATCAGCAACACCAATCCCACGGCAGCCAGAACTACCGCGCCAATGCCGAACACCACCCTGCGTTCTTCGGGCCTTACCATAAATGTCGCGCGATGAATCGCCAATGTGGTCGTCCGACCGGGATATTGCTGATCGATTCGTCCGGCGATGACTGCCAGGTCTGCCCGCACTTCTTTGAGCGAAACGCCAGGCTGCAGCCGTCCGAGCAGCGCCAGCCAACCGGTGTAGTCCTCGAGAAGCAAATTAGCGTCGGGTTCCAGTGCCTTTTGCATCGCCACCGGCGCCCAAAACTCGCTGGGCCAGGGGTCGATCCCACGAAATCCCGGCGCGGCCACGCCAATCACCGTGAATTTGGCGCGGTTCAGGGAAATGTCCTTGCCCACAATCTGCGGATCCGCGCCGAACTGGCTCCTCCACAGGGCGTCGCTCAGCACCACCACCGGCCTCGCTCCAGCCGCGCGGCAATCCTCCTCCACAAACGTCCGACCCAGCGCCGGCCGCTCCCTCAGAACATGGAAGAAGTTGCAGGACGCCTCCGCTCCCGCCAGTTGTTTAGGGTTTTCTCCTCCCAGCGTCGCTTCCAAAAAGGGAGCATATGCCAGCAATCCGGAGAAAACGTGATTGTTCGCTCGGTAGTTCTTGTATTCGGCGTACGAAAACAAACCCGGCTCGCCGTGAACGTCGCGCCGAACTTTTCCATGAACGATCTGGTCGACGCTCACGATCTGTTCCGCACTGGGAACCGGCAGAAGTTTCAGAGCGACCCCGTTCAGAACGGAAAAAATCCCCGTATTCACTCCGATTCCGAGCGCCGTTGCCAGCACCACCACCGCCGTGAATCCCGGATTCTTCGCCAGCGCCCGCGCCCCGTAGCGAAGATCGCGCCAGGTGGTTTCCAGCGACGCGAAGCTCCACGCCTCGCGGCAGGCTTCCTTGATGCGCGTGACGTTTCCGAATTGGCGCCGCGCCGCATACTTCGCCTCTTCCGCCGCTACCCCTGCAGCGCGCTTCTTTTCCTCGCGCATCGCCAGGTGAAACGCCAGCTCTTCATCCAAGTCCTTTTCCAGCTGCCTCCGCCTGAAGAGCGCCCTCACCCTCGCCCAAATTCTCATAACTATTCCTCCAAACACACCGAAATTCGACTCTTCTGATCTCTGACTTACGACTAATAACTTAAGACTAACAACTGCCTTTCCTCACGCCGTCTGCATCACCCGCGCAATCGCCCCAGACATCCTCCGCCAATACTCCGCCTCTTCCGTCAACTTCTTCCGCCCCGCTGCCGTCAACGAATAGAACTTCGCGCGCCGGTTGTTCTCCGAACTGCCCCACTCCGCCGAAAGGAGCCCGCGCAGTTCCAATCGGTGTAGCGCCGGATACAGCGCTCCCTCTTCCACGTGCAGGACATCATTCGAGCTTTCATGGATCCACTCGGCCACGGCGTACCCGTGTTTCGCCCCCCGCACCAGCGCTTTCAGCACCAGCATGTCCAGCGTCCCCTGCACCAAATCTCCCTGCTTCTCCATTCTTGCCTCCATAACTCCCTTAGGGGAATGTACCACTTTCCCCTAAACGTTCAAGGGGACGTTTCGTTTCCACCTTTCTCGCCTGGCTGATCTTTGGAATTCAATGTAGCGTGGGCTTCAGCCCGGCATCTTCGCCTCTTCCGCTTCTTTGTACGGCCGCCGGCGCCCACACGCTGATTTTGCATGTGGGCGGCTTGACTCTGCTTTTTCTTGCTCGCATCCCCTCGTGCTGTTCGCTCGGAGAGATTCTTTACGCGAACCATAGCTGATATCCTTCCCAAGAAATGAACCTACCGAAGAATATCCCCAAGGATCTGTCCAGCCTTCTGGAAGCGATGGCCACCGATTTCCCGGCGATTCTGCATGGCAATCTCGTTGGCATCTACGTGTGGGGTTCGTTGACCTACGATGCATTCGACGAGACTTGCAGCGATTTCGATTCTGTGGAAGTCACCCGGCGACACCTCGGCGACCGCGAATTTTCAGAACTGGATGGCTGGTTCAAAACGAAAGCGGAGCAGAATCGCTGGGTCAAGCGAATCGACATGCGCTTCGTCATCGACCGCGAACTTCTCGACAAGGCGTCGCGTTGTTGCGGCTTTTACAACCACACCGGAAAACTCACCCGCCACGGATCGGACGGAAACCCCATCATCTGGATGAATGTCGCCCAATGCGGCATCACCCTGTGGGGCAAGGACGCCAAGCTCATCGCGCCCCATGTGTCCGACCAATGCCTCAACGACGCGCTTCTGTTGGAGTTGAATTACTTGAAAGAAGGCCTCGCCTCCAGAATCGGAGATCGATCCGACAAGGCGTTCGTCTACAACGCGTACGCTGTCCTCACTGCCTGTCGCATCCTTTACTCGGCCCGTCACAGGGCTCTGGCGTCCAAAGACCAAGCCTACGCCTGGGCGATGGAAACCGTCCCGCCCATGTGGCGGGCGGTCATTCATGCTGCCAAAGAGAATCGATTGAAGAACGCTGGCTCGACGACGCTCAAGTCGGAACAGGACGCGAAGCAGTTCGTGGAGTTCGTCTCCGGTGAGGTCAATCGCATACTGGCTATCCCACAGCAACTAAACCACTTAAAGTAATCCTTGACATACGTTACCAACTGAGATATAGTAGTTTTGTTGATTTGGCACGCTCTCGCAGTTTACCCGCCATAAGAGCGCGCCCTCCAAACCATGTGCGTCTTCTGTGCGCCTTTTGCATCCCGGATGCAGCTGCCCGGTTTTCGTACCGGGGCTCGCTCTCCAAGCGGTCCTTCTGACTCCCCCAGCAGCAGACGTGTGCCTCCCTTCCGCAACCCCTCCAGAATCAACACTTGTGGAAGTATTCATTCCAAACACTTTAAACCCCTTTAGAATGACCGCGGGCTTGGCAAGGCCACAGTTTGCACAATTTTGGTGCAATGTAAGCCCCTTTAATCAACACTTATGAAAAACTGGCCGGGTGGGGGAGGGATTACTTCGTCCCCTCGCTCAGCGTTCTCCGTGCCTCTTGCTACACTGTTCTACCAATGGCACGCCTACGCCTCGGCCAACACTTCCTTGCCGACCTTCACTGGCGCGAAGAGATCGCGCGCGCCATTCGCGTTTCACCGCATTCCTTGGCGCCACTCGCTGGCGACGATCGACGTCAGCAAGCCCCGCTTCCCCGGAACGACCAGCATTGTTGGATCGAAATCGGTTCAGGACACGGTGAAATGACCCAGCACCTTCTCGCCGGCGGCGCTCCCGTCCACGCCATCGAACTCGATCCGGCGTTCTTGCCGGGCCTGCGTCACCTCGCAAAGCAATTCTCCAATCTCAACGTCGTCCCCGGCGACATTCTCAAAGCGGACATCACCGCGATCGCTTCGGGCCGGCGCGTCCGTATCTATGGCAATCTTCCTTACTACATCACGTCGCCGATTCTTCATCATCTTTTCGCCTTTGCCGATCTCATCGACGAGATCCACGTCGTCATTCAGACCGAAGTCGCTCTTCGCCTCGCCGCGCAGCCCGGTACGCGCGACTACGGCTATCTTTCCGTTGTCACGCAGTTCTACACGCGCCCCGAATTTGTCTTCGAGATTCCTCGCGATGCGTTCAATCCACCGCCGGAAGTCACTTCCGCCCTCGTGACTCTCCGTCTGCCGGGGGAACGCGCGAAGCTTTCTCTTGGCTCCAGCGGTCCGCTAGCCGCGGGCACGAAGGCACACTCGTCCCCCGAGGCCGAATCCCGCTTCCTGGATTTTGTGAAATTGTGTTTCTCGCAGAAGCGCAAAACGCTTGTGAACAATCTGCGGTCTCTCGCTAAGCCTGATCGTACGCGCGACGCCCTCGCTGTGTTAAAACTCCGCCCTGATGCCCGCGCCGAGCAGCTCCCCGTCGGCCAGCTCGCCGCCCTTCATTCTCTTTTACTCGCAGGCCCGGATTCTGCGCCATGAGGCTCTCTTTTTGTAGCAGCCAGCAGCCGGTCCGGATAATCGCTCATGATCCCGTCGACTCCGGCGGCAATCAGCATGCGCATGTGCGCGGGATTGTTCACGGTCCAGCACACCACGTGCAAGTCTTTTTTCTTGGCTTGCGCGATCAGTGCCGGCGTCACCAGGTCGCCGCGCACCACCAGTTGCCGCGCGCCGATTTCCACCGCTTTGTCCAGCGGATTTTCGATCTGCCCGTTGTACAAAAGCCCGGTCATTAGCGTTGGCTCGATTTTCCGCACATTCAGCACGATGGCGGCATCAAACGAAATCACCACGGCCCGCGGTATTTCTCCGGAATCGCGCAGCGCGCCAATCAAGGCGTGCTCTCCGCCCCACGCGCTTCCGGGTTTTATTTCCAGGTAAAACACCACGTCGTTTTTTTTGGAGAACTCCAGAATTTCTTCCAGCGTGGGAATGCGTTCGCCGGCGAACTCGCTCCCGAACCACGACCCCGCGTCCAACCGCCGCAAATCGGCGAGCGTCATGTCGTGCACCGAGCCCTGTCCGTTGGTGGTGCGATTCACGGTGCCATCATGGATAGCCACGAAGCGGGCGTCGCGAGAAAGCTGCAAGTCCGTCTCGATGAACGTCGCCCCGAGCGCAACAGCTTTCCGGAACGCCGCCAGCGTGTTTTCCGGCGCGTTCCCCGAGGCCCCACGATGCGCAATCACCAGCACTACACCACTCTCAGCGTCGCCATAAATTTAACTAGAACCACTTCTCTCAAAAAGTTTTTCTCTCCGAAACAATCCCATGTTTCCGGCCCTCCCTGCCGGGAGTATGCTAACACCTCTCCTCGCAACGGATGCAGGCAGCCATGTGCCCTGCACCTTGAATCTAACTGATCGAAGAACATTAGGACACATGTCCAGGAGGAAATCATGAGGAAGGAACTCCGGTCCCTGTATGTAATACTGCTCCTCGCTATTCCCATGGTGGCCTTGGCACACTCTCCTGCGGCTCAGCCGCAGGAAGAGAAGAAGCAGCGCAGTGAAGCAAAGTATCGGGAAAAACTTGCAAAAGAAGTGCGGCATCAGCTCGTCATGCTGCCGTGGTATTCCGTGTTCGACAACCTTGCGTACAAGATGGAAGGCGACAAGGTCATTCTCTCCGGCCAAGTCACCCGGCCGACTTTAAAATCCGATGCCGAAGGCGCCGTGAAGAGCATCGAGGGCGTGGCCTCGGTGGTGAACAACATCGAGGTTCTTCCGCTCTCGCCGTTGGACGATCAACTCCGCCGCGCCGTGTACCGCGCGATTTATGGAGACGCCGGACTTTCGCGTTACTCCGTTCAGGCTGTGCCGTCTATCCACATCATCGTGAAGAACGGCAACGTCACGCTGGAAGGCGTGGTGGATAACGAAACAGATAAAAACCTTGCGAACCTGCGCGCCAGCGGGGTTCCCAATGTTTTTTCGGTAAAGAATAATTTGGTGGTTGCCAGCGACGGCAAATAACCTTTCGACTGCGCGGGCCGCCTGCTACGCGGCCCCTGCTGTTCCGCTTCTTTGCAATTGGCGCGAAATGCGGCGCGCCGTTTCCTTGAGCGCGTCGATAATTCGCGGCATGTTGTCTTCGTCCATTTGCGTCAGCGTCCCGCTGGCGCCGAGCGCCGCCGTCACATTCCCGGTGGCGTCGAAGATGGGGGTGCCCAGACACCGCGCCCCCAAACTGTTTTCCTCGTCATCCACGGCGTAGCCCGACTGCTTCACGTGATCCAAGTCCGCGAGCAGCTTGGTCATCGTAGTGATGGTTTTGGGAGTTCTTTTTTTTAGCCCCTGCTGCTTCACCATGGTTTCGATTTCCTGTTTCGGCAGCCAGGCCAGCAAACATTTTCCGACGCTGGTGGAATGCAAAAACATGCGCCGCCCCACCCAGGTGTTCACCTTAAAAAATCCGGGGGCTTCCACTTTTTCGATGTAGACGGCTTCGCCCTGGTCCAACACCGCCAGGTGCACGGTCATTCGAATCTTCTCGCCGAGCATCCGCATGAAGGGCAGCGCGACGTCGGCGATGTCCAGATTGGCTTGCGCGTCTCCTCCTAGACTCAGGATCTTGAGGCCGAGGCGGTAGCGGCCCGTTTCCGCTTCACGCCGCAAGTAGCCGCGCCGTTCGAGGGTGCGCAAAATGTAGCTGGCGGAACTCTTGGGGATGGCCAGCTTGCGGCTGATTTCCGAATTGGTCATTCCATCGCGGCGATTGGCCGCGGCTTCGAGAATATTCAGGGCGCGCTCGACGGCAACTGCGGGACTGGCATCTGAGGCTGGCACGATCGGACTCCTATAAGTTCCGGTTATGTCCACAGTATAGAATACATGTTCAGGATACTGAACACATTCTTGCAACCCTACGCAGTTCTTGGGTATCAAAGGAACAGGAAGGCTGAACAGATGTTCAACGCATTGAACACGCTGCCACAATCGAGAAAATACTCGCCATTGGTGTGCAAATTTCTCGACATCGTGACGGGATTTTCCCGCGCCGGTTCAGGGGCCGCACGTCGCTGCTCTTATGTGCTTGCACAGGTTGGTCTTAAGAAGCGCCGGTCGCCTAGCAATTGGCCTCCCAATTGCCCTACTCTCTCGGCGGCCGACTCTGACTCAATTTCGTGAGGGGAAAGGGATCAGGTAAATCATGGCATCTGCGACGACGAAACCGAATCCGTCATTGGAACCGCTGCCTTTCGCGAATCGCATGGTTCCGGTCAACTCGGCTCCGGCGGATTTCGATGCGGCGCGCGATCTGCCCGAGGGTTTCCTCGATTTTCTTGCCCCGCTACACGCCGCCCTAACCCTCCGGCAACGCGCCCTAGTGGCGCGCCGCGATTTTGCCTTGGCTGAGGCGCACGCCGGCAAAGTTCCCGATTACCTGCCCCCTTCAGTAGCCACAACGAATTCCTGGCGCATCGAGCTTCCCGCATGGTGTGCGGACCAGCGGAACCAGATGACCGGGCCTGCCGATGACGCCGACCTTGTAGTGAAAATGCTCAACTCCGGCGCTCCCGGCGTGATGCTCGACCTGGAAGACTCCACCGCGAACGCCTGGGAGCACAATTCCCGGGGCATCAAGAATATTCTCGAAGCGCTCCCGGGCCGGCTCACTTACTTTGACCGCAAGCGCGACAAAACCGTCGGTATCAATCCCAGTTCCACGGTCATTTTCACGCGTCCCCGCGGATTGCATCTGCATCAAGCCGGTGTTCTGCCAGGGGAACTGCTTCCGGCCGCTCTGTTCGACGTCGCCATGGTGGCTTACCAGGTGGACTTCAGCGCCCTGAAGCATCCCCTGTGCATTTACATTCCGAAGTCCGAATCCGCCGATGAGGCGCTGTGGTGGCGCGATCTCTTCCAGATGATTGCGCGACTGAAGGGCTTGCCGGCAAACGCCATCAAGTGCATGGCGCTGGTGGAATCGCATCCGCTCGCGTTTCAGATGGAAGAGTTCGCCTGGAACCTTCGCGACCATATCCTGGGACTGAACCTGGGACGCTGGGACTACATGGCCAGCCTGATCCATTTCAATCTGGAAAATCCGGAATGGGTTCTTCCGGACCGAAACACGATTCCGCACAACGTAGCGTTCTTCCAGAATCTGCGTAATCTGATGCCCGACATTTGTCACAAACACGGAATGCTCGCCATCGGCGGCATGACCGCTCTTTACCCGAGCCGCGAAGATGCGGAGCTGAACGCGCGGGCGCTGAAGGTCCTTGCGGAAGATAAAAAGAACGAAGCCAACTCGCTGATGGACGGCGCATGGACGGGACATCCCGATCAAAACGAAATTGCCGTCAGCCAGTTCCCTGCCCCGAATCAGATGCCGGCGCGTCCCGCGGATGGCAACACTCACCCCGACCTACGGCCTTTGCCGAAGGGAGTCGGCAAGCGCACGCTGGCGGGAACCCGCGCCGCGGTTCGCACGGTGATTCGCTATCGCAATGGAGTTCTGAACGGCAAGGGCGCAAGTCTCCTCGACGGCTACATGGAAGATCTGGCCACCGACCGCATTTATCGCTTGATGATCGCGCAGCGCATGAAACATTCGCACCAGGTCGAAGTTGTCGATGAGAATGACGCAGCGGTTCGTCACACGCCGGAGTTTGTCCACGATCTGTTTGACGAAGAGCTCGAACGGCTGTTGCGTGAAACAGAGAAGAGCAGCGATACGCGGATGCAAACGACGCTTCGAGAAGCGCGGAGGATCAGTGAGGAAATGATCCGGCGCGAGGAGTTCAATCCGGCGTGAGAAAGAGTTTTTAGTTTTCGGTTGGGCCGCAGAAGAAAGGTTAGGAATAGCAAAATGTCGACAAACGGAACGAACGGGGCCAACGGGAATGACAACGGCGGCAAGCGTAAGGCACTTTCCTGCTGGAGCACCGATCCCCGCTGGTCCGGCATCACGCGTCCTTACCCTTACTCGGATGTGCTGCGGCTGCGCGGCTCGATTCAGATTGAGTACACGCTGGCGAAGCTTGGAGCGGAGCGGCTCTGTAGTCTGATGCACACGGAGGCGTACGTTCCTGCGCTCGGCGCCATCACCGGCAATCAAGCCATTGAAATGGTGCAGGCGGGGTTGAAGGCGATTTATGGAAGCGGATGGCAAGTGGCTGCCGACGGCAATACGGCCGGCGACGTTTATCCCGACCAGAGTCTCTATCCGTGCGACTCCGCGCCGAACCTGGTGAAACGCATCAATCGCGCGTTAATGCGCGCGGACCAAATCGAATCCGCGGAAGGCAAGAAGTCCGGGACATATTGGTTTGCGCCGATCGTCGCGGACGCGGAAGCCGGCTTTGGCGGGTCGCTGAATGCTTACGAGCTAATGAAAGCGATGATTGAAGCGGGCGCCGCGGGCGTGCATTTCGAAGATCAATTGTCGTCGGCAAAGAAGTGCGGGCATCTGGGCGGCAAAGTCGTGGTGCCGACGCGGGAGTTCGTCGAAAAGCTTGTGGCAGCGCGGCTGGCAGCTGACGTTTGCGGAGTGCCGACGATTTTGATTGCGCGGACGGATGCTAATTCCGCAGGGCTTTTGCTCTCCGACGCGGACCCACGCGACCACGAATTCATTTACGGCGAACGCACGCCGGAAGGTTTTTATCAGTACCGCGGGGGCATCGACGCAGCTATTGCGCGTGGTCTTGCGTATGCACCTTACGCCGACATGCTGTGGTGTGAAACTTCGACGCCCGATCTCGCGGAAGCGCGAAAATTCGCAGAGGCTATCCACGCGAAATTCCCGGGCAAACTGCTGGCCTACAATTGCTCGCCGTCGTTCAACTGGAAGAAAAAGCTCGACGACATAACAATCGCCAACTTCCAGCAAGAACTCGGGAAAATGGGCTACAAATTCCAGTTCGTAACGCTGGCGGGATTCCATGCGCTGAACATGTCCATGTTCCATCTGGCGCGCGGCTATGCGCAAGCGGGGATGACGGCGTACTCAAAGCTGCAGCAGGAGGAATTTGCCTCGCAGGAACTCGGCTATCGCGCGGTGACGCACCAGCGCTTTGTCGGTACGGGCTATTTCGACGAAATCGCGCAGGTGGTTTCGAGCGGCAATTCTTCCACCACGGCGCTGGCAGGCTCGACGGAAGCCGAGCAGTTTCACGGCACCGTGCCGCTCACACCGTCAAATGGACATGCGCCGGAAGCGCACGCCTGACGAAAGAAGGGACGTGCAAACATGGGAGTTGCAAAATGTCGACCCCAGTGATGAACAAGCCGTCGTAGCAAGATAGAGGCCCGCCTCGGAAGACTGTCCCTAGAATGCTTTCAAACTCATTTCTACCGAAATGGCTTCCCTTATGCGTTGGGCCAGTTCTGGCCGTCGGCGTAGAATCGACTGCCACGTGAACTCGCCGGGCTGCTCGGGCGCGCGAAGCTGACAGTCTTAGCATTGCTCATGACGGCGTCAAAGGCTTCTTGGAAGGTTTCCATTTCCTGCTGCGTGCCGATGGTGATGCGCGTATACGTCGGCCACACTGGCCAGATTCGGCCGATGTATACATTGCGCGCGGCCATCGCGTCGATGACTTCCTTCGCGGGACGCTTGGTGTCCAGCATGAAACAGTTGGACTGGGAAGGAACATAGGAATAGCCGTGGCTTCCGAGCCAATCAAACGTTTTTTGGCGGATTTCAGCGTTCAATTTTTTGCGGTCGGAAACGAGATGCTCGTGCTTCAGGCTGGCGGTTGCGGCGGCCAACGCGGTGATGGGCATGGCGCTCCAGCCGCTGAAGTTCTCCAGCTTCGCGAGCAAGTCGGGACGCGCGATGGCCATTCCGCAGCGAATGCCGGCCATGCCATAAATCTTCGAGAACGTGCGCAACACGACAACGTCGCGATCGGCTTTGACGAGATCAAGCACGCTGACGCCGTCGGAAAAATGGATGTAGGCTTCGTCCACGAGCACGACGGAGCCCTTCGGTTTCGCGGCCAAGAGCTGCTCGATGTCGGAGTGCGGCGTTAATGTTCCGGTCGGATTGTTCGGCGTGCACACATAGAAGAGCCCGGCGTCCGGCGCCGCCGCAAGCATGGCCTTGATATCGTGCGCGTAGGTTTTCGTCAGCGGAGTTTTTACAATGCGGGCTCCGGAGATTTTTGCCGCTTTCATACCGGCCTCGTAGCCAGGATCGGCGGTGACGTAGCTTTTCGCCGGCGAAGTGAACGCGAGCACCGAGAAATGCAGCGGTTCGCTGGACCCCGGAAAGACGCGCACGTATTCTGGTTTTAGACCTTCCATTTCGGTGAAGGTCTTGACGAATTCTTCCGCGAGCCAGTAGGAATACCGGCCGCCTTGCGGAGCCATGTCCACGATAGCCTTCCGCGCGGCGTCGCATGGGCCGAGCGGGTTTTCATTCGCATCGATCACAACCGCTCCCGGATGAAAAACTTTGCGGTCTTCCGCCGCAAGCGATGCCTCCGTAGCGATGCGAAACGCCGCCGCCGCAGTGGCGACAGCCGACAATTGGAGAAACGCCCTTCGCGAACCATTGGAAAGAATCTCGTTGGCTTTCATCCGGCCCTCCTCAAACGCGCAAATCGTTTCCGCTAATCTTGCTGCTCTCCGCCGCAACAAGAGCGGCCGGATTATTTCACCCGGCTTACGCCTCACTATAGCACCGAATCGAAGGAGGATTTAAGAGCCAGTTGCAACACGGACGGGCCGGCGAGCGTTGCCCTGTATTTTTGGATGGCCGGCAACGAAAAATTTGATAGCGAAGATCGGATAGATTTTCTAAAGCGTTCTGCTCTAGGCTCTTAGTTTGACGTCGTACACAGAGAAACTTAGAGGTTGCATGGCCCAGGCAGCAAGAAATAGTCTCGCGAGACGTTCCATCGCCGAACGAATCGACGCCCTGGACTGGAGCGGCGCGGAGCAGTCTCTTTCGGAGCGCGGCTACGCGGTTACGGCTCCGGTTCTCTCGCCTGCGGAATGCGCTGAGCTCACCGCGCTTTATAGCGATGCAAGCCGTTTTCGCAGCCACATCATCATGGAGCGCTATCGCTTCGGTATTGGCGATTACAAATATTTCGCCAATCCGCTCCCAGAACTGGTCGCCGAGCTCAGGAGCAACGCTTATCCGCACCTCGCCGCAGTTGCGAATCGCTGGACGGAAGCTCTTGGTGAAAAGACTTCTCCTTATCCTCCGGAACATGCCGCTTTCCTGAAAATTTGCCACCAAGCCGAGCAGACCAAGCCCACGCCCTTGATGCTGCACTACGAAGCAGGCGGGTACAACTGCCTTCATCAGGATCTTTACGGCGAGGTCAGCTTTCCGCTGCAAATGGTTTTTCTGCTCGGCCGCCAAGGCCGCGATTGGGATGGCGGAGAGTTCATCCTCGTCGAGCAGCAACCCCGAGCGCAGTCCAAGCCGCAAGTGGTGGTTGCCGAGCAGGGCCAAGCGATTATTTTTACGACGCGCTATCGGCCTGTGAAGGGTTCGCGTGGCTACTATCGCGTGAATCTGCGGCACGGCGTGAGCCGCGTGCACCGGGGCACGCGCTACACGCTGGGCATCATTTTTCATGATGCAAAGTGAAGTGCGATTCTAGGCCGCCAGCTTCCGTGAATGCGGAACTACTCGTGGCCGCCGCCGACTTCGCGCACGATGGAGCCTACGAAAGATTTTGCATCACCGAAAAGCATGAGGGTCTTGTCGAGGTAGTAGAGCGGATTGTCGATTCCGGCGAAGCCCGCGGCCATGCTACGCTTGATCACCATCACGGTGCGCGCCTTATCCACGTCGAGAATGGGCATGCCGTAAATCGGGCTGGAGGCGTCCGTGCGCGCGGCCGGATTGGTGACGTCGTTCGCACCAATCACCAGAGCCACGTCGGTTTGCGGAAAATCTCCGTTAATCTCGTCCATGTCCAGCAGCTTGTCGTAAGGGATGTCCGCTTCGGCGAGCAGGACATTCATGTGCCCGGGCATGCGTCCGGCGACCGGATGAATTCCAAATTTTACATCGACGCCGCGCTTCGTCAGCGCGTCATATAGCTCGCGCACTTTATGTTGCGCCTGCGCCACGGCCATTCCGTACCCGGGCACGATGACCACTTTGTTCGCTGCTGCAAGAATTGCTGCAGCCTCCTCCGGCGTGGCGCTGCGCACCGGGCGCGCCTCCTGCTTGGCTGCGGCCGCAGTTTGCTCCTGTCCGAACGCCCCGAAGAGCACGTTCGAAAACGAGCGATTCATCGCTTTGGACATGTTCACGGAAAGGATGAAACCAGATGCGCCGTCCAGCGCGCCAGCAATGATCAGCAGTTTGCTGTCCAGAACGAAGCCCATCGCCGCGGCGGAGAGTCCCGCATACGAATTCAAAAGAGAAATCACCGTCGGCATATCCGCGCCGCCGATGGGAATAATCATCATCACGCCGAACAGAAGCGGGATGCCGACGATCAATGGAAAAAGCTGCGTCTTCTCCGGATGCGCCACCAACATGCTGGCGACGACAATCGCAACTCCAAGGAGTCCGAGGTTGACGATGTTCTGTCCTTTATACGTGATAGGCCGCTGCGGCAGGACTTCTTGCAATTTTCCCGCAGCCATCAAGCTGCCGGTAAACGTCAGCGAGCCGAGGATGACCTCCAGCGAAAGCACGCCCATCATGAAGCGCGGCACATCGGGCGTGCGCAAATAAAATTCGGCGGTGCCGACCAGCGTCACGCACAAGGCGCCAAACGCGTGGCTCAGCGCGGTCCGTTGCGGGACTGCGGTCATGGCCACTTCGCCGAGCGGCACGCCGATGATCGTTCCCAGCACAAGGGCCATCACGATCCATTTGTATTCCACGATCCCGTGATGCAGTAGCGTGCCGGCAATCGCCAGCAGCATGCCGAGTTCGCCGGCAAAGACGCCGCGGCGCGCGGTCGCCGGGGAGCTCAGCCACTTGAGCGATAGAATGAAAAGCGCAGTGGCAATCAAGTAGGTGATTTCGATGATCTGTTCCATGCCGGAGAAGTTGGTCATGGTTTCTTCGGCGCGCTCGCTTTGAACATTCTCAGCATGCGGTCGGTAATCAGAAATCCGCCGACGATGTTGCTGGTGGCCGCGACGATCGCGATTGTCCCCAGAATCTTCGCGAGCATCGCGCCGTGCGCGTGGTATTCACCGGCAAGAATAATGGCCCCGACGACGGCGATGGCGTCAAGCGCGTTGGTCAAGGACATCAAAGGTGTGTGCAAAAGCGGCGAAACGCGGCGGATAACTTCAAATCCGATAAATGCGGCGAGCATGAAAACGTAGAGGCTCGTAAGCAAATCCAGCTTCATGATTTCGCCACCTCCTTCGATTGCGCGGGCAGGGGCGGAAGCGAAAAAAATTCCCGGACGCGCGCATTGACCACTTCCCCGCTCCGCGTCAACATCGTCTCGCGGATGATTTCATCCTCCACATCCAGTTGCAGCTTTCCGTCTTTCACTAGATGCAACAGGAAGGCGCTCACGTTGCGCGCGTACATCTGGCTGGCGTGATACGGAACGGTGCTGGCCAGATTGAACCATCCGATGATGGTCACTCCATGCTCAACGACGATCTCTCCCGGACAAGTGAGCTCGCAATTGCCGCCGCGCTCGCCGGCCAAATCGACGATCACCGACCCCGGCGCCATGCTCGCGACCATTT
>MNEA01000058.1 GCA_001917435.1 Acidobacteria bacterium 13_2_20CM_2_57_6 | reverse complement strand
GCAAATGATAGACCACTCTAGCGTCTTACATAAAATCTTCTAAATAAACAGGTTATGGAAAGTCCTGCGAGTTCGCTGGGCAGGTTCTGTCTATCTTAAGTGGAAACGTTTCGCCAAAAGCACCCCGGCTACGGCCCTCTCGAGGTCCTTCTGCTGCCCGTGCCGAAAGGCAGCGCCAAGTTCCAGAAGGAGACCTTGTGGGCGTCCGTCCCAAGATATTCACGCTCGTCCATCGAATCGCATAGAATCACCCTTATGTCCGACCTAAACTCCTGGGCTCCCAACACCGAGATGTGCGAGCTCGGGGACAGCGAAATTCACGTCTGGCGGGCCTATCTTGATTCCCAGGAAGCCGTGCTTCATCGATTCGAAACAACTCTTAGCTCCGATGAAAAGGCTCGCGCGAACCGTTTCCATTTCCCTCGAGACCGCAATGGTTTTGTGGCCGCGCGGGGAGTTCTGCGCGAGCTTCTTGCGAAGTATGTCGGTCGAGGCCCTCGAGGCCTGCAATTCGATTACGGCCCCCAGGGCAAGCCATCTCTACGCGCGAACCCCGAGGAAAACTCGGTGCAGTTCAACGTTTCGCATTCCCATGGCCTGGCTTTGCTCGCTTTCGCTCGAGGACGCCATTTAGGAGTTGACGTGGAGTTGATCCGACCTGAGTTCGCGGTCGACGAAATTGCGGACCGTTACTTCTCTCCAGAAGAGGCCATGGAATTACGCGGCTTGCCACCGTCGTTGCGAGCGGAGGCATTTTTTCTTTGCTGGACACGTAAGGAGGCATACATCAAAGCCAGAGGCGAAGGATTGCATATCCCGCTCGGAAGCTTTCATGTCTCACTTACACCGGGACAGCCCGAGCGTTTGGAGAGCGCCGACAGCTCCCGCTGGAGCCTCTATTCCCTCCGCCCGGACCCGCGCTACGTGGGAGCTTTAGTCGGAGAAGGCGGAGGTTGGCGGGTGCGCTATGGGGAGTGGAAATCCGACGGCTCCTGACCCGAGAGGACCGGTGCTGCCGAGAGAAAAGAGATGACAGCTCTCCTTGCCAGCCACCGGAATTCGTTTGGTCGAGCAGGTCTCCGACGTTGACCGTGTTTGTGCGGGTTCAGGAAGCGGCTGATAGGAGAAGCCCGTCTACCAGGCTGAGATACTCCTGTTCTTTGGGTGCCCAGTCGTTCTTGGCGACGAACTCCGCGGCGCACTCGCTCAAAGCTCGTCTCTTTTCCGGATGCTCGATCAGATCGAGCATCGCACGGGCCAGATCATCTTCGTCCTCACCGCGAAAAAAACGCACCACCGAGTCATTGAAGTAATGGCGGTCGACTTTGGTGTCGGAGACGATGACCGGCACGCCCATGGCCATGAATTCAAGAATCTTTGTGCTGAAGGCTTCGTTTCCAAAGGTGTCCTTGCGCTTGGGCACGATGCCGAGCTTGGCCGTCTCGATCACCGCAGGCATCTCGCGCAATGGTATCTGCTCGTGCAGCACCACGCGGTCTCGAAGGTGCAGTTCCTCAATCAAGGACTGAAGGTCGGACTTCGATGGCCCGTGGCCATAGATATGGAAATCGACCCCGGGAACAAGGTCTTTGATCTTTGAAAAGGCGCGCACGGCTAAGTCGAGTCCCTGATGCCAGTGCAGTGTCCCGTGGTAGAGGAGCAAGAAGCGATCTCCGGTATCCGGGTTTTTCTTGCTAGGTCTGAAGATGGAACGGTCGGGAACGTTGAGCAGGACAGTAGATCCTCCCGGCTTGACGGAGCGGGACAACAGCCGTTCCTGCCAGGTGTGATTCGCAATGATCACATGGCTCGAAAACCTGGCAGAGAGGCGCTCTACCACACACAGAAAGCGGAAACCGAGCGACCTTTCCGAAACCCCGAACCTGCTGGCATAAAATTCCGGAAGGATATCGTGAATGTCAAGAATGAGTGGAGTTCCCCGGAGTCGCGGCAGAAGGGCAGAGAAAACCAAAAGATCGGGCACCGAATGAATATGGACGATATCGTACTTTTGACGAAGATCGCGGATGGAAACTTGACAGAAGGCCCGCGTCAGGAAAAGAAGAATGCGCCAAATGTAGGAGCGTAGGCTCTTCTCGTCGAATAACCTTCCTTGCAGCCGGCGAACCCGCACCCCGTGCAAAGTCTCCGTTCGCCGTGACCCCGGCTTCTGCAAAGTAAAGACATCCACCTGATCGCCCCGCTGGACGAGCGTTTCTGCATAACGCATCACGCGACTGTCGGTTTCGTAGAATGTGTAAGCGACCATGCAAACACGAAGGGGGCGTCGCTTCGGTGGCGGTTTTACCTGCGGGCTCTTCTTTTCGTCTTCGATGCTGTCCTGAAATTCAGCCACTGGCATGTTCCGCACCGGATGGACTCGAAACAGAACTGCAGATGGTTTTTCGGGACAGCTCCGTCTCAAGAACACTTACCTCTTCCCCGCGTAGTTGCAATTGATAAACCATCTCAAAACAGAAAGGGCCGTTGCCACGTAACAGTTCGAACCACCACATTATTATGAGACAGAGAAGCTTTAGCAAGCAATCGGCGCAAAAATCCGGCCCGTCTGCCCGGTCGATCGGGCCTATCCTTGAAAGATTCGCCATTTGACGAAAAGGTTCGAACTAAGGTGTTTCCCTATATTCGTCCTGGTTTCTCGATGGATGAGGAACCGCGAGCAAAGCTTTCCCGGGGCGCGAGCGAGAATGGGTTTGCAACAAACAGGCATGTGTTTTCTCAACCCGAAGGGCAACTGGGGCCCGAAAAAAATGCCTCCCGTCACCGGCCAAAGAATAAGTCATGTTTTTTTAACGAGTTGCGAGAGCCGAGCAAGGCGGGAGCCAGCCGCGTGAGGAGTTCCCCTCGTGGCAGCTGAATTGCCGGGGTTTCTATTGTCTGCGGGTTTCACCGGGACTTTTGTGGCGGTAGCCTACGAAGACTGAGGTTTTTGTCCCCAACTCCTTCACGTCCGGTTGTGGCGGAGTGTGTCGCCGTGATTCGCTCAAACATGCACAGCAAAACATTCTCGACCAGTTCGAAATCCGCCAAAATGGGTGCTGATCCTTTCTCCACAAGGTTTAGATTTTATCTCCTTTCTTCGATGGCCTCAGGGGTTCACCTTTCTGAGATTTCGAGCTTTCACCGGATTGTGAGGTGATCTCTTGTTTGATAGAAACCATCACGGGCCACGTTTCGCAGGCCGTCCTCGAGGAGAGACCCTTGGTGAAAGGATTGAGCGATTTCCCGCAAAGTGTATCGAAGGAATTTGGCCAGCTCCGTTGGTTTGCGCTTCAAGTCCAGTCGCGACGAGAAGCCACGGTTGCCGCTCATCTCGGGGGGCAAGGCTTGGAGTGTTTTCTTCCTCTCTATAAGAGCATCCGCCGCTGGTCAGATCGGAAAAAGGAGCTCGAACAACCGCTGTTCCCAGGCTACCTATTCTGCCGGTTTGATTTCGAAAATCGCCGTCCGGTAGTCGTTGCACCAGGTGTGCAGCGGATCGTAGGAAGCAGACGGGCGCCCGTACCGGTGGAAGAAAGTGAACTCGAAGGAATCCGCCAGGCCGTTTCATCGGGATTGTTAAGCCAGCCCTGGCCGTACCTTCAAATCGGCGAACGCGTTCGAGTGAATCACGGAAGCCTGAAAGATTTGGAAGGAATTCTGGTGAATTTCAAAGGAAGCCATCGCGTCGTTTTGTCGGTGACTCTCCTGCAGCGCTCCGTGGCCATGGAGATCGATCTCGCCTGGGTTACGCCAGTGTGCGAAGCGAAAGTGTCCATACCATCGAGAGTGTTCAATGCCGAGCGACCACAGCCACAGTTCTAGACAGTCGAAGGACGGTAGACAAGAAGTCGCGATACACCTTCAAGAAAAAGCGATGCACCCTCAGCAAAAGGAAAAGACGGAAACTATGGCGCTATTTCAAGCAGCGGTCCAGCGGGAACCGAAGCGGCCGAATCGGACGGTGCGCGTGTCCGATCGTCATGCGCGAGAGGCCTCGGAGCGAACCATCCTGGCCGAGGATGAATTTATGTACATGCTGTATATGGAACGACGGCGTGCAGAGCGCGCGCAAAAACGCTACGTAGTGATGCTTGTGGATGTGAAAGAAGCAATCGGGGACCGCGAGGAGGGTTCCACGTTAAGGAAGATCACCGAGACGCTCTACAAAATCACACGCGAGACCGACATTATCGGCTGGTATCGTGAAGACAGTCTCATCGGAGTGATCGGCACAGAGATTGGGCAAGCGAGCTCCGCGGAGATCCGGGAGAAACTTTCCGAGAAGTACCGCAAGGGTTTCCTTGAGGCTTTGGGGTCGAAAAAATCATCGCGAATCTTCGTGTCCTTCCATTTCTTCCCGGAGGAAGGAGAAAACGGGGATTCCGCCGATTCCGCGAACATCACCCTCTATCCCGACCTGGTGAGAAAGGAAACTTCGCGGAGACTGGCACTGGGCCTCAAGCGTGCCATCGATATCGTCGGAAGCGCTTTCGCTCTGCTCCTGCTTTCGCCGTTGTTTGGACTGATCGCGCTCCTGATCAAGGCAACCTCCAAGGGCCCGGTGCTCTTCCGCCAGGAGCGTCGGGGCCAGTACGGCAAGAAATTCACTGTGCTGAAGTTCCGCTCCATGCGCACCAATTGCGACAGCCGCATCCACCAGGAATACGTCGGCCGGTTCATTGCCGGACAGGTTCGCGCTGACGGAAAGAACGGAGAGCAGCCGGTTTTCAAAATACAGAAAGATCCGCGCGTCACCTGGGTCGGCGCAATCCTCCGGAAGACCAGTTTCGATGAACTGCCGCAATTCTGGAATGTGCTGGTCGGCGAAATGTCGCTGGTGGGCCCCCGCCCTCCCGTGGAATATGAGTTCAAAGCTTACGGCATGTGGCATCGCCGCCGGGTGATGGAAATCAAGCCGGGGATCACCGGGTTATGGCAGGTCGAAGGGCGCAGCCGGATACGCTTTGATGACATGGTTCGGCTGGATCTGAAGTATGCGCGAGTCTGGTCCATCTGGCTGGATCTAAAGATTCTTTTTCGAACCCCTGCAGCGGTCCTTTCTGGCGATGGTGCGCATTAGATAGCGGTCGCAGGTCGCAGCTTCGAGGAACGTCTTTGTTCCATCTTTGCTGTCCGGCTGTGACTCTTTGGACGCGAGTGTCGCCAGGATTCCCACCCTCCACGAGAAGTCTCTACAGGTCAGATAACCCGAAGTTCGGATCGTATCCCCGATAACGGAGGCAAAGGAGACCCGATGTTACGCGTTGGTGTGATTGGTTATGGTTATTGGGGGCCGAACATTGTTCGCAACTTCCACACGAACGAAGGTGCGGAAGTGGTTCTGGTCGCGGACAAGAGCGCCAACGTGGAGGCGCGACTCAAAAAGGCTCATCCGTCAATACCGTTCACGACCGACGCCATGGAAATTCTGAAGTCGCCGAGGATTGACGCGGTGGCCGTGGTGACGCCGGTGTGGACACATTTCGAACTGGCAAAGGCGGCCCTTGAGAACGGTAAGCACGTCTTTGTCGAAAAGCCGTTCACGTGCAGCGTCGAGCAGGCCGAGGAACTGATCGAGTTAGCCGATCGCAAGAATTTGCAAATTATGGTGGACCACACCTTCCTCTTCACCGGGGCGGTGAAAAAGATTCGCCAATTGGTGGATGAAGGGGCGCTCGGGGATCTCTACTATTACGATTCGCTCCGCGTAAACTTGGGGCTGTTCCAGCACGATGTGAACGTCATCTGGGATCTGGCACCCCACGATCTGTCGATCATGGACTACGTGATTCAGGAAAAGCCCGAGCTGGTGGTGGCCACAGGGGAGAAGCACCTGAACGGCGTCGAGGATGTGGCGTTCATCACCGTTTACTTCCCCAAACGAATCATCGCCCACATCAATGTGAATTGGCTCTCGCCCGTGAAGGTGCGCACCACCTTGATCGGAGGCGAGAAAAAGATGCTGGTGTGGAACGACCTCGAGGCCGACGAAAAAATCAAGTTATACGACAAAGGCGTCAGCATGTCGACCCACCCAAGCAACCTGCATCAGCTGCTTGTGAGTTACCGTTCGGGCGACATGTGGGCCCCGCAGGTGGAGCAGATTGAGGCGCTGCGCGCGGAAACCGCCTATTTTTTGAAATGCATCGAAGAAAACAAAAAGCCGTTCAACGACGGGGCCGCCGGCCTGCGAGTGGTGCGGATTCTCGAAGCCGCCGAGAAATCCGTCCGCAATCGTGGAGAGGCGCTGGCGCTGTGAGCGAGTTCGTTTCGATCGCCCCGACCGTCAAGCTCGGAAAAGACGTAAAGCTCTCCAAATTCATTAACCTCTACGGTTGTGAAATTGGAGACGAAACCAAAATCGGGGCCTTCGTCGAGATTCAGAAGAATGCGCGGGTCGGGCGCCGCTGCAAGATTTCCAGCCACACGTTCATCTGCGAGGGCGTGGACATTGAGGACAACGTGTTCGTTGGTCATTCGGTGACCTTTATCAATGATTTCTATCCCCGGGCCACCACCTCGAACGGCGAATTGAAATCAGAAGCAGACTGGAAGGTCGAAAAAACGCTGGTCAAGAAGGGTGCTTCGATCGGCTCGGGCGCCACGATTTTGAGTCGCGTCACCATTGGTGAGAACGCGATTGTCGGCGCGGGAAGCGTGGTTACGAAAGATGTTCCGGCAAACGCCATTGTTGCCGGAAATCCCGCCAAATTCTTACGTTTCATTCCACAGGAGAAGAAATAACGCCCATGACGCACACCGCAAGAATCCCCTTACTCGATCTGGTTACGCCGCACCAGGAGCTGGAAAGCGAATTGCTGGCGGTTGCCAAGAAAGCTTTCGCTACCGCGGGTTTCATCGGTGGACCGATGGTCGACGAGTTTGAGCGCGAATTTGCGGCATTTTGCAATACCAAATACTGCGTTGGAGTCAACAGCGGCACCGATGCACTGCGCTTCGCTTTCCTGGCCGCGGGAGTCGCCCCGGGAGACATCGTCGTCACCGTCCCCCACACGTTTATCGCCACGACCGAAGCGATTTCGCAGGCCGGGGCACGCATTGCCTTCGTGGACATCGACGAAGAGACTTACACCATGGCTCCGGAGAAACTCCGCGACTACCTCGAAAACGCTTGTGACTTTGATCAATGGCGCGGAAAGTTGATTGACCGGGCGTCCCGGGGTGTCGTCTCGGCAGTGGTTCCCGTGCATCTCTACGGCCAGACCGCAGACATGGATCCCATTCTAGAACTTGCCAAGAAGTATAACTTGGTGGTCATCGAAGACGCCTGCCAAGCACACGGCGCGGAATACTTTTCAAAGAACGATGGAGTTTGGAAGAAGGCCGGTTCGATGGGCCACGCCGCCGCTTTCAGTTTCTATCCCGGCAAAAACCTGGGCGCATGTGGTGAGGCCGGCGCGGTAACCACCAACGATGGGGCCATGGCGAAGAAACTAAGGATCATCCGGGACCACGGGCAATCCAAGAAGTACTACCATGATATGGAGGGTTATAACGGTCGGCTCGATGCCGTCCAGGCAGGGTGGCTCACCGTAAAACTGCGCCACCTCGGCGCCTGGAATGAAGCGCGGCGCTCCCTGGCACATCGTTATCACCAACTTTTTGCGGAAGCCAATGGCAGCGTCGTCACGCCGCGCGAAGCGACCTGGACCCGCGGGGTCTACCATCTCTATGTGGTGCGCGTGCAGGACCGGGAAGCGCTCCAGTCGCATCTTGCGGCAGCGGGCATCGGAACCGGCATCCACTATCCGATTCCCGTCCACCAGCAGAAGGCTTACCAGCATCTTTGGTATAAGGCTGGCGATTTTCCCGTCACCGAACGCGTGGCACGGGAGATTGTTTCGCTGCCCATGTACCCGCAGCTCCTCCCGAGCCAGCAGGACGAAGTGGCAAGCAAAGTAAAAGAGTTCGTGGGCGCAAAAGCGGTTGCGGCCCGCTAGTGAGACCGAGGCAGGTGGTCGCGGCGTTCGCCGATTCTTAGGGCTTATTCCTTGACCTTATCGTGCCCGGCCCCGCGTTGAAATCGCAGATCAAAACAAGTCCCCATGCCTCGCTTTGACCGGCTAGCCACGTTGTACCTTTCTTTCCCTCTGAGATGCGCTGGCTGCGGAATCGGGGCTACCGTGCTGTGGATCTTGCCGAAGCTTGGGCGGGTCTGGAGGTTGGCGACGATCTCTCGAAGACCGTGGTTCTCACCTTTGACGACGGTTATCGGGACTTCTATACCGAGGCCTTGGAGGTTTTGAAGCAATGCGGATTCACCGCCACCATCTTTCTTACAACGGATCGCATTCGAAATACTCCCGCACGGATTGAGGGCGTCGAGTATCTGACTTGGAGCGAAGTGCGTGAATTGCACGCCGCAGGTATGCGTTTTGGCTCGCACACGGTGACCCATGCGGACCTTCGCTCGCTGGCCCTCGACCAGCTCGAATATGAGGTAGGGCATTCGAAGGAGATCATCGAGCAGAAGCTCGGGGTTCCTGTCGATTCCTTCTCCTATCCCTTCGCCTTTCCCGAAGAAGACAAAGACTTCATGCGATATCTGGAGGATCTCCTGAACAATCTTGGTTTCGAATACGGCGTTTCGACCATCCTGGGACGCGCTAGCCGAAAGAGTAACAGATTCTTCCTCCCCCGGCTTCCGGTGAACAACTGGGATGACATCTCGATGCTCCGAGCCAAGGTCGAAGGAGGCTACGACTGGCTCCACTGGCCTCAGTTGCTAAAGAAGGTGATGTTTCATCACGCGACAATCATGCAGCAATCACCAAAGGCTATTTAAGACGGCGTTCTGATTCTTGGTCCCAGAAGAGTCCTGCCCTTAGGGCAAGTCCCCCGCGAAGAGCTCGCTATTTCCCGTTCTACGGCTCGCTCGGAGGAAAACGCTGCCGCGAAAACACCGTGAAAATTGTTTCCATCGTAGGGGCGCGACCGCAATTCATCAAGGCAGCTGCGGTAAGCCGAAAATTGAGAGAACGGCACCAAGAAATTCTGGTTCACACCGGGCAGCATTATGACTACGAAATGTCCGGCATTTTCTTTGACGGACTCGAAATGCCTCGGCCGGATGCGAATTTGGAGATCGGTTCGGGTCCGCATGGCGCCCAAACGGGCGCCATGCTCAAGGCCATCGAAGAAGTGCTGGTCGTTGAGCGTCCCGACGCTGTTCTCGTTTATGGGGACACAAACTCCACCCTGGCAGGCGCGCTGGCGGCCGCCAAGCTATCCGTTCCCGTTGCCCACGTGGAAGCCGGGCTGCGCAGTTTCAATCGTGGCATGCCCGAGGAAATCAACCGGGTGATGGCCGATCACTTGTCTCATCTATTGCTTTGCCCGAGCGACACGGCGGTCCGTAACTTGGCTGCGGAAGGAATTTTCGAGAACGTTCACCTCGTCGGAGATGTCATGCTCGACGTTCTGAACTGGGCGAAGCAGCACGCCGGTGGTAATGGCAATCGGCCGGCCGTTTTAAGCCGATTCGGATTGAGCGAGCGGGCTTACTTGTTGGCGACGGTGCACCGCTCGGAGAACACCAACGATGTTGCGCAGCTCTCGCGCATCTTCGAGGCCTTGGACTCCCTCGAGGAACCTATCGTCTTTCCGGTTCATCCGCGAACCCGGAAAATGATCGGCGAAATGGGCTTCCGCCCTCGACCCCACCTGCATTTGATCGATCCCGTGGGATACTTGGATATGGTCGCGCTCGTGGGCTCCGCGCGTTCCGTGCTCACCGATTCGGGAGGGCTGCAGAAGGAGGCCTACTGGCTGGGCGTGCCCTGCGTTACGCTCCGAAACGAAACGGAATGGGTGGAAACCGTGGAGACAGGTTGGAATGTTTTGGCAGGTTCCGATCGGGACAAGATTCTGCGCGCCGTGAATTCATGGAATCCGCCAGATTCGCGTCCAGCCTTGTATGGAGACGGGGCCGCGGCAAGTAAGTGCGTCGATCTTATCGCGGCAGGACTCTCCTGCGATGGGTCTCGTTGAAAGGATCACCGATGCAAAGTAAACCAAGCAGTGGGCGGAAGATCAAAGTAGCCGTTGTAGGCGTGGGCTACTGGGGCAAGAATCTCGCTCGAAATTTTCATGAACTTGACGCCCTGGAAGTCCTTTGCGACCCAGACGGGTCGGTCGAAGCAGCCTGCAAGCACAATTACGGCAACGCGAGATTCCACCCGGACTTCCGCGAGGTCCTCTCTGATCCTTGTGTCGACGCCGTGGCACTGGCCACCCCGGCGGTGGCTCATTTCGAAATGGCCAAGGCAGCGCTCGAAGCGGGAAAGGACGTTTTCGTCGAGAAGCCATTGGCGATGGACGTGAAACACGGCGAGTGTCTCGTCAAACTGGCCGAAGAAAAGCGACGAATCCTCATGGTTGGCCATATTCTGAGGTACCACCCCGCAATCGTGAAATTGCAAAAGCTAATTCAGGACGGCACCCTTGGGAAGATCAATTATCTGTACTCCAATCGTCTCAATATCGGGAAAATACGGACGGAAGAGAATATCCTGTGGAGCTTCGCGCCACACGATATTTCCGTGATGCTGTCGCTCCTCAATGAGATGCCGACGCGCGTGGCCTGCCGGGGCACTGCTTATCTGAATCGCGATGTCGCGGACGTGACTTTGAGCCACTTCGAGTTTCCGAGTGGAGTCCAGGCCCACATTTTCGTCAGCTGGTTGCACCCCATCAAAGAGCAGCGACTGGTGGTCGTTGGATCAGCGAAGATGGCGGTCTTTGATGACACCGCGGGGCACAAGCTGGTCCTCTACCCGCATAAGGTCGAATGGAAGAACCGGATCCCGACGGCCGTGAAGGCGCAGGGCGAGGTCGTTGAACTTGAGGAGTTGGAGCCGCTTCGCGCGGAATGTCAGCACTTCCTGGATAGTGTGGAATTCAGAACTACCCCGGTGAGTGACGGAGCGGAAGGCCTTAGAGTCTTGCGCGTTTTGGATGCCTGCCAGCGCGCGCTCGGCAACGAAGGAGGCGCTCTTGAAATTTCCAAGCCCGAGAGCGAAGAGCAAAAACGTCCATTCTTCGTGCATGAATCCGCCTACGTCGATGAAGGTGCCGAGATCGGTGCGGACACAAAGATCTGGCACTTCTCGCACGTTATGAAGGGCGCCCAGATCGGCGAACGCTCGATCATCGGACAAAACGTCAACGTGGATGGCGGGACAAAGATCGGAAACAACGTCAAAATTCAAAACAACGTGTCGGTGTACACGGGTACGGTGATAGAGGATGACGTGTTTCTGGGACCTTCCTGTGTTCTGACGAATGTCACTAACCCTAGGTCGCAAGTGAACAGACATTCCCTGTACGAGACAACCAGATTGCGGCGCGGCTGCACCATCGGAGCCAATGCCACGATTGTCTGCGGAGTGGTGATCGGGCGTTATGCGTTCGTCGGGGCTGGCTCGGTTGTCACCAAGGACGTGCCCGACTTTGCCTTGGTTGTCGGAAACCCCGCCCGTCAGGTCGGTTGGATGAGTCGCCATGGGCATCGACTCGAGTCGCCAGACTCGGACGGGGTCATGGTGTGTCGAGAGAGCGGCTACCGCTATCGAGAAATTGAGCCCGGCGTTCTCAGGTGCCTCGATTTGAACGAGGAAGCTCCGCTCCCGGCTGAACTCAGCAAGGGAACCAAGTCCTATAGAGAGATGAAAGAGGCGAATAAATATGCAAGTGCCGCTACTCGATCTTAAAGCCCAGTATTCGGCGATTAAGGCTGAGGTCGACGCCGCTGTCCGCGAAGTGATGGAGTCCCAGCACTTCATATTGGGACCCCAGGTGGACCAGTGCGAAGAGGCCATCGCCCGCTATTCTGGCTGCTCGCACGGAATCGGAGTTTCCTCCGGGAGCGACGCGTTGCTGGCCTGCCTGATGGCCGAAAACATCGGGCCTGGCGACGAGGTCATCACCACGCCCTTCACCTTCTTTGCCACGGTCGGCGCCATTGCTCGGGTGGGGGCCTCGCCGGTGTTCGTGGACATCGACCCGGTAACCTACAACCTGGATGCGCGGCAGATCGCCTCCAAGGTGACTCCGAAGACGCGCGCCATCATTCCCGTACACCTTTACGGGCAGATGGCGGACATGGACACGGTCATGGGCGTAGCGGGGAAGCACGGGCTGGTGGTCATCGAAGATGCCGCGCAGGCCATCGGCGCCGAAAGCAGCGGCAAACGAGCCGGCTCGATCGGCCACTATGGATGCTTCTCGTTCTTTCCTTCGAAGAACCTCGGTGCTGCGGGTGACGGAGGAATGATCGTCACAAACGATGCGCAGCGCGCCGAAAAGCTCAAGTGCCTGCGCTCGCATGGTTCGAAACCCAAGTATCATCACAAGGTGGTTGGCGGTAATTTTCGCCTCGATGCCCTGCAGGCCGCCATTGTGCGCGCCAAGCTGCCATTCCTAGATCGCTGGACGGCCGAACGTCAACGAAATGCGAAAATCTACGACGAGCTCTTCTCGGAAGCTGGATTGCTGACCTGGCGAGAGGGATCGTCGCACTTCAGCCTGCCAAGGGTAGTCACGAACCGTCATATCTTCAATCAGTACGTAATTCGAGTTCCTCGACGTGAGCAACTTCGAGCGGCCTTGCAGCAGCGAGGCATAGGAACGGAAGTCTACTATCCCGTCCCCATGCACCTGCAAGAGTGCTTCGCTTACCTAGGTGTCCGTGTCGGCGAGTTTCCCGAAAGTGAACGTGCCGCAGAGGAAACGCTGGCGCTTCCCATCTACCCGGAGCTGCGCACGCCGCAACTCCGTTACGTGGTCGAGTCTATCCGCGATTTTTTTCTAGGGCATCCTCCAGCCAAGGCTAGCTTCGAGGAAACAGGTACCGAACCGTCGGAAGCCTCTTGGCATCGCTGACACCATGATTGGAGTGATTTGCAAAATCGATCAGGTAGCGGTCGTTGAGGAGTTTTTCGAACTCTTCAAGACGCCCTGGGAGTTCTATCAGAGAGGTCGCGCGTATGAGGTGGTCGTTGCCACCGCCGATGACGTGCCGGGAGTCGATGCTCGATTGCTGATTCTGTACGGCGCGGAAACCAAGACCACCGATCGAAACGCCGGCATCCGAGTTCGCCGGCGGCGCCGAGGGGGCTCTCTCAACTACCAGACGACAACTTTGCCGATTTACGGAGACTTGGTGGCCTTCGAGGAGAATAGCAAGGGCGATCCGTTGCTCAAGGCGGCGTCGGAAACCGTAGGTCTACGCATGGCCTCCTCCGAGGGCGCTCGAGTGATACGGCTCGGGTATGACCTGTTCGAGGAAGCCCAGCTCCTTTTTTCCGGCGGTCAGCCCGTCGAGCACGCGCGGGTCCCCACACTCGACCTCCATATCGAGATGATCAGGGAATGGATCCTACGGGAGGGAATTCTGCTCCTGGAAATCCCACCCCTTCCTGCGGACCACCGCTTCACCGTTTGCCTGACGCACGACATTGATTTCGTGGGCATACGAAACCACAAATTTGACCACACCATGTGGGGTTTCCTCTATCGCTCGACCGTCGGTGCGCTTCGAAAACTAGTACGCGGTAGGATTTCGCTGGCTCGCTTGTTTGACACCTGGCGAGCGGTGGCATCACTCCCATTCGTTTATCTGGGGTGGGCGGAGGATTTCTGGAGCCCGTTTGAATGGTATCTGCGGGTCGAGGAAAACCTGGCAGCAACTTATTTTTTGATTCCATTCAAGCGGCGCACCGGAGAACGCGTTCCGGGTCGTCTGGCCTCCCGGCGCGCTAGCACCTATGACGTGGGCGACCTACCGAACTGGACGCCGATTCTCAAAAGCAAAGGATGCGAGCTGGGCGTTCACGGAATTGACGCTTGGCATAGCGTCGACAAAGGGCGAGCCGAATTGGCAAGAATTTCAGAAGTTGCCGGACAAACCGCTATCGGCATCCGCATGCACTGGTTGCTGCGCGATCGAAACACGGCTTCTGTTCTGGACGAGGCCGGTTATGATTACGATTCCACGGAAGGGTACAACGAGACCATCGGGTATCGCAGCGGGACAACGCAGGTGTTCCGTCCACTCGGTGCGAAAACGCTTCTGGAGTTGCCGCTGCACATCCAAGATGGGGCGCTTTTCTATCCCAAGCGGCTCGATCTATCGGAGAGCCAAGCGGAGCAGTGTTGCGGAGAGCTGATTGAAAATGCCACCAGGCTGGGGGGTGTTCTCACGGTTCTCTGGCATGACCGAAGTCACGGACCGGAGCGATTTTGGGGCGGGTTTTACGCCAGGCTGGTCGACCGATTGAAATCTGCAAACGCCTGGTTTGCCACGGCCGCTCAGGCAGTCAGTTGGTTTCGAAGAAGGCGCAGCGTGCGCTTCGAGCGTGCTGGAGCTGATAACCGTATTCGCATCTGCCTTGCTTCTGAAGAACAGCCGGCCCTGCCATCCTTGCGCCTGCGGGCTTACTATCCGTGCCCCCACGATGGCCGGACGCCAGCTTCCGGCCAGGTGGCCGTTACTTTCACTGATATTCCGTGGAACGGTGCGACCAGCGTTGAATTCGATTCCGGCCTCAGCAGTTTTTCTGAACTTTCATCCGGACCCTCTGTAACGGAGAACTCTTCTCATGAAGACGATCTGCATGCTGACCCAAAGCTGGTATGACTTTGATGCCCGGGTGAGGCGAAAGGCCGAGGCCCTGATCTCGGCAGGGTATTCCGTCGACGTTCTGTCGCTGACTGGGCGTGACGGAAAAAAAACCTACACCCTCAACGGCGTGAACGTCTACACGCTTTCTTTGGGAAAGAAGCGCGGGTCCTTAGTCCGCTATGCTTTCGAGTACGCAACGTTCTTTGTGTGGTCTCTCCTCCGCCTGTCTCTGATGATGTGGCGGAACCGGTATGTGGTTATTGACGTAAACACGTTGCCGGACTTTCTCATCTTTGCCGCGCTTCCCGCCAGATGGATGGGCGCAAAACTCATCTTGGACATGCACGAAATCACCCCTGAGTTTTACATGTCCAAGTATGGGCTCGCGGCGGATTCCTGGTCGATTGGCATGATCCGCTACCTAGAAAAGGCCAGCTTTAATTGTGCCGACTACGTGATTACCATCAGCGAACCCATCCGGGATCTTTTGATCGCGCGAGGGCTGCGCCCCTCGAAAACCATCGTGGTGATGAACGCGGCTGACGAGGCGCGCTTTCGATCGAGCATGAGTCCGGCGGTCGGCGAGCGAAGTACGGATGCGTTCGTGATGATGTACCATGGAACGTTGATCCGCCTGTACGGCCTCGATATTGCCGTCGAGGCCTTCTCCTTGGCGCAGGGAGAGATGCCGGGAGCGGAGCTGTGGATTCTGGGACTTGGCAGCGAAGAGGCGCCCTTGGCGAATCTGGTACGAGAACGGGGGCTGACGGCCAAGGTGAAGCTGGTGGGCGCGGTTCCGGCAGGGGAAATTCCCAACTGGCTGAAAAAGTGCGACGTCGGGATTTTGCCGATACGTCGCGATGTGTTTCTTGATTTTGCTTTCCCCAACAAGCTGCCCGAATTTATCATTTGGGACAAGGCCGTTCTCATGTCGCGCCTGAATACCATACGCCACTATTTCAGCGAAGAGGCTCTGGCCTATTTTGAGCCAAACAATCCGAAAGACTTGGCCAAGCAGATGATCCGCCTTTACCATGATCGCGGATGGCGTGCTCGGCTCGCGGCAAGGGCCAAAGAAGAATACGCGCCGATCCGCTGGGAAGTTATGAAGCAGCGATACTTAAAGCTAATCGAACGTGCGACGGGCTTGACCGAGTTGAAGCCCGAACCCTCCCGGGCAGCCGAAACAACGGCCGTCGAAGGGTGAGGTTTCTCGGAACCAAGAAAGCCTAAGGCTTTTTTTGACGGATATGCCGACCTTTGCTGCCAGCCAGCGCCTCTCTGGTGCGAGCGTTATTTGTCGTCACTATCCGTGGGGATGCCTTGGTGCACCGCAGGAAGACGAAGCATCAAGGAGACCTATGCTTTTAACGTCCACCTGGCCCCGCGAAATTCCATCTGGGAAAGGCTTCTGAGCATGCTGAAGCATCCTACCTTCGTACTCATCACGCCGGCGCGCAACGAAGCCAATTTCATCGAGCTCACCATTAAATCGGTCGTAGCGCAGAGCGCCCGGCCGATCAAGTGGGTTATCGTCAGTGACGGTTCGACCGATGGTACGGACGATATTGTTGAAAAGTATGCGGCAAACCATTCCTGGATGGAACTGGTTCGTTTGCCCGAGCGTCGCGAACGGCATTTCGCCGGGAAGGTTCAGGCCTTCAACGCCGGTTATGCCAAGGTAAGAGGCCTTCCTTACGAAATCATCGGCAACCTAGATGCGGACGTATCTTTCGATGACTCTGACTACTTCGCTTACCTCCTGGGCAAGTTTGCCGAGGACGCCAGACTGGGAGTAGGAGGCACACCGTATTGGCAAGGCGGCCCGTTGTACGACTATCGTTTCGTTAACATCGAGGACGTGTCCGGTGCCTGCCAACTGTTCCGACGCGAGTGTTTCGAGGAGATTGGCGGATATTTGCCAATGAAAGGCGGCGGGGTCGACCATGTTGCGTTCCTAACCGCAAGAATGAAGGGATGGCGAACCCGGACGTTCACTGACAAGGTCTGCCTGCACCATCGGCAAGCGGGGACCGCCGAACACGGCCTTCTAAAGGCCAGGTTCAGGATAGGCGCCTTGGACTACGCCCTGGGAACCCACCCCATTTGGGAAGTGTTCAGAACCGCCTATCAGATGAGTAAGAGACCTTTCCTGATTGGGGGGCTGCTATTGGGGGCCGGTTACCTGTGGG
>MNEA01000135.1 GCA_001917435.1 Acidobacteria bacterium 13_2_20CM_2_57_6 | reverse complement strand
GTGGCTGAGCGGTTGAAAGCACTCGCCTCGAAAGCGAGCGTGCGGGAAACCGTACCGTGGGTTCGAATCCCACCCTCTCCGCCAGTTTTTCGTCTCATCTTTCGGGTCCGCATGCGTGAGAGAGGCGTACAATTTCCTCCGTTGCCGCTATTCACCGAGGGAGTGGGCCGGAATTAACGAATAGCGTGCCTTGACAAGAGGGAGTATGGGACTACGTGCAACGACCACAATATTTTTCCTGGCTGGATTGTGCACCGTGGCGCTAGAAACCAGAGGACAGCGCCTCCCGCCTCAAAAAGAAATCACCTACTGCAAGGATGTCGCCCCGATTCTGAATCAGAACTGCGTCATGTGCCATCGTCCGAACGACGTTGCGCCTATGTCGCTCATGACCTACGACGAGGTTTTGCCCTTCGCTCGCATGATGAGCGATAGCGTGCTGAAGCGCAAGATGCCGCCCTGGCATGCGGACCCTAATGTCGGCGAATTCATGAATGACGCGCGCTTGAGCGACGACGAAGTCGCCACCATCGATGGCTGGGTAAAGGGCGGAATGAAAAAGGGCGATGCCAGAGATTTGCCTCCCGCCCCAGCCCTCGAACAGGGCTGGCACATCAAGCCGGACGTCGTTTTCACCATTCCTGAATTTCTAGTGCCGAAGACGGCCCTAGACGATTACGAATACATTTACGTCCCGACGAATTTCACGGAAGAGAAGTGGATCCAGTCCGGAGAAGTGCTCCCGGGCGATCGGCGGGCGGTGCATCATGCCACCGTTTCAGTGGTCGATCGAGCCGAATTGGACAAACACATGGCGGAGCACTCCCGGGAAGACGCCGGCGTCGATCAGTACCACTATCGCACCGGAAAAGTTTTGCATCTCCGGCCTGACGCCCCAGTCATAGACGACGGCTGTTCCACACCTGATGGCGGCGGGATTCCCGGCAAGCCTTCTGGCTATTTGAACATAGTGCCGGCGATCTACCTGCCGGGTCACATGCCGGAGACGAGGCCTCCAGGATACGCTCTGCGCATTCCTGCTGGCGCGTATCTGCAATTTCAGATTCATTACAGCAATCATCATGGGCTGGATCTGAAGGATCACACCAGCATCGGGCTGGTGTTCGCCAGGGAACCCGTGAAGCACGAAATCGCGCAGTACGAAATCTGGAACAACATGTTTCTGATCCCTCCCAACGACGACAATCACCGCGTGACCTCGTGCTTTACCCTGCCTAAAGACGTCACTGCAGTGGCCTACACCGCGCATATGCACTTTCGAGGGAAAAGCATGATGACGAAGGCTATCTATCCGGATGGCCGCGAAGAGGTTCTGCTCAACGTGCCACACTATGACTTCCGGTGGCAGGAGACGTACTTCTTGAAGCATCAGTTCTTGCTACCGAAAGGCACCAAACTCATGACCGTGGCCTATTTCGACAATTCCAAGAACAACCCGCAGAATCCCGACCCGTCCAAAGCACTTCGGTGGGGCGAGCCGAGCGACGAAGAGATGATGGGTTTCTGGTTGCAATTCGCCGACCCGCAACTCGTTACGGACAAGCCAGCGTTGGCGCAGAAATGAAGTGTGCGTAATTTCTGTTCTCTTTTATCGTCGGTGGAGTCCAGAATTTAGGTTTTCACTTTGGGCTATCCGGCGGAATCGCCCGCCTATCAATCCAAAGACGGGGCTGCGGTTAGCTACAAACCAACCAACGTGGCCATTGCCCCGGGCGGTGACATCTACGTCGGTGACGGCTACGGTTCCAGTTACATTAACCAATACAACTAGAAGGCCGAATTTGTTCGCGCCTTCGGCGGCTTGGGAAAGGGCCCCGGCCAACTCGATTGTCCGCACGGTCTCTGCGTCGATACCCGTGGCGAAGCGCCAGTGCTGGTCGTGGCTGATCGCGCGAACGCTCGATTGCAGAGATTTACCTTGGACGGCCAGCACATCGATTTCCCAACCAAGATGCCTTGTCATTTCCACGAACGGAACGGCGAAGTGGTGATCCCGGACCTATGGAGTAGAGTCGTGGTTATTGACCGCAGCAACCAGGTCGTGGCTGCTCTGGGGAGCGGCGATTATTCGACTCAGCAAGAGTGGCGTAAAGCTCGCGAGCAGGCGCGCACGACATTTCTTCCTGGAAAATTCCTTTGCCCTCACAGCGCGTGCTTCGTCCACTATGGCAATATCTTCGTTGTGGAATGGGTCGAAGTGGGCCGGGTTACCAAACTGCGCAAAGTGGCCTGAACCATCGATGCAAGGAAATCGGCCACACTCAAAAGTGGCAGGACGCCACGCCGCGCTTCTGCAGGTACTTCTGGTGATATTCCTCGGCCCGATAGAACGTGCTTGCGGGAGTAATTTCTGTTGCGATGGGACGCTTGAGTTTCCCGCTGGCTTCGAGCGCAGCCCGGGACTGCTTAGCCGCCGCTTCCTGTTCGGGCGAATGGAAGAAAATCGCGCTGCGGTACTGCGTCCCAAAGTCCGGCCCCTGGCGGTTCACTTGCGTCGGGTCGTGCGCTTGCCAGAAGACATCGAGCAACTGTTCGTAGCTTACTTTCCTGGGATCAAAAGTCACCTGCACCACTTCGGCGTGCCCCGTTTCATCCGTGCAAACATCCTTGTAGGTTGGATTCGGCGTCTCTCCGCCGCTGTACCCCACAGTCGTATCAACAACTCCTGACACGCGCTGAAACGCCGCCTCCACGCCCCAGAAACACCCTGCTCCAAATGTCGCTATCTCTGCCATGGATTTCACCCCTCGCTGCAAACTCTTGTCATGTTTACAACACTTAGGTGCGCGAGCCGCCCGCGACTCTCGATGGCCCCTAGGGCGACTTTCGCCGGGCCGACGTCGCGGGCCCCGCGCTGGCCTTCAATTTGTCCTGTGCCAGTGATTTATAGGGGCCGTTCACGGAAGCAGCCTGCGTGAACGCTTCCTTGGCCTCCGCGGTTTTTTTCAGATTCAGTAACGCATATCCCAAGCGGTACTGATTTCGCCCGTAGCTGCCATCATCCGCCTTCAGGAGCGGCCCTGCCGCCTTCAGATTGTCCACCGCCTGAGCGTTGTCCTTTTTCCCGATATTCACTTGTCCCAAGGAACTCAGCGCCAAGCCCTTCTGCAAGTTCTTTTGCTGGGTCCACTGTTCGCCTGCCAAGCCTTCCGGCTTCGGCGCCGCGTCCAGCACCGAGATCGCTTTTTTCGCGTACGTTTCAGCTTTCGTGAGCTGGTCAGCTTTGTCGCAATAATAATCGGAGAGCAGCAGCAACATCCCCACGTTGTTGGGATCCTTTGCCAGAAGGCCGTTCGCCACCTCCAGCATCTTGGGCGCGTTTTGCGCCTGCAGATAAGACGTCGCGGCCACTCCCAGCGCCTGATTGGCGTACGGTGAATCCGGAAAAGCCTGCGCGAACCGAGCCAGGTATGCTGCGCGCTTCCCTGCATCCTTAGCCTGAATTGCGCCGTTGTAAACGGCTTGCTGAATGTAAGCGATGCCATCCTTATTGTTTTCCAGTGTTTGTGACTTTTGCTGCTCCCATTGGGAAGCATCAGCTCCGGCTGGAGGAGCCGATTCCTTGTACCTCTTGAGGATTCCCTGCGTTTTCTCCGCGTACACGATGAGCCGCTCGGAATCTCCTTTTTCGGAAGCAGCACGGATCATGTTCATGGCGTTCTGAAAACTGTCCGGGTCGATGGCGAAAAGTTTGTCGCCATACTCAAACGCCTTGTCGTAATTCTTCAGCGCAATATAGTAGTCCACGTACAGACCGTTGGCCAGGATGGGATTGTCTCCCTCCTTGCCCGGCCCGGCGGCAAACTGGTCAATGAGCGCAAGCTTCTGCGCCGGATCGGTTGCGGCGTTGATCTCCGTCAATGCGTGGTCCACTTCCGACCCCGCCTGAACCGGAACGTACTTTCCGATCTGCTGGCCGAAGACAGGGCATGCTGAACATACCAGGAGGAATACCGCACCGCTCAACCACTTGGTCTTTTGCATAAGCACCTCCGGACGCCGGCAATTAACTGCATCTTAGTGCTGCGCTCCCCGCGAGGCAAATAGAATCCTTCGCCGGACACTCCTCGTGGCAAGACCTCAACTGTCCGGTCCAGCCGGAAGTCAGTGAGCTCCACGACTACCTAAACTTGTCGCGTCGCGACAGCGGCTTAGCGGGCAAGGGATTGCACCCACGTCGAGAAAGCATGCCACGCGGCCGTTTGGCCGATCGGTAGCCTGATCTGCTGCACGAAAATGAGGAAAGCTCCCGCCCAGAGCGTAGCGCGATGAACCTTTCGAGAGGCCCACAGATCGTAAGCCACCAGGATGATCAGGAAGCTGTAGGAAAGCAGCGCCGCAGCCGGAGCTTTTCTGTAGACAAAGTCGATTGGCCAGCGGGCGATGGCGGCAATCAACAACGCAACTGTGGCGACGAGGATAAGGCGCTTGTGTGCTGAGGGATTGGAGCGGGCCCGGAAGGCGAACAGAATGAGCGTCGCGAAAATCAGCATGTCCGTCAGAGGAATGATGTAGAAAAACTTGGCATCTCTTCCCGCCGGACCGGCTTCCCGGACCAGGGCATCGGAGGCTGCTAGTACGCCGAGAACCACCATGAGACATGCAAGGAGGAAACCCGCAATGCCAAGGCGGCGATGAATATCCACGCGCCCCGCGGACACCAGAGAAGTTTGGCTAACCAGCAAGAGAATCCAGCAGGAAAATGCCGCTCCGTGCACATGAATGATCAGACTGGGCAGCGGCGCGTGAAACACTCCGGCGAGATAGTAAGTGCGCGCAAATCCCACGAAAACGGTTATCAACATCAGCAGGGCCATGGCTGAGAAGAATAAATGGTCGTAACGGCGGCCTGGCAAACTGACGGAAGGCTTTGCGGGATTACTTGGATGAGCTATGGCTGTCACCATCGTTCCTCTTTGATCGAGCAATTTGACCGAGTTTTCTTGGAGCCCCGGAAATTGGAATGGAGTTTAGGACAAGTGGACGTTGGCTGGCTAGCCAAGACTGGTGAGTGCACGGCGAGAAAATCACTTTCTCCTGACGCCGCACTCAAGTCCAATACTTGGTCCCACGACATTTTGACGCGCTCCCCGTTTCACGAGACAATGTAAGTTTTGAATGGAGTGGTCGAATGAATCTGGGGCTTACGGGCCGCGTGGCCATTGTCGCAGCGGCCAGCAAAGGGCTGGGACGCGCCGTCGCGGAAGAACTCGCCCGCGAAGGCGCCCGTGTCGCTATCTGCGCGCGAACGGCAAGTACGCTCGCTGAAACCGCCGCCCACATTCAGAAAACCACGGGCCAGGAAGTCTTCGATCAAGCGCTGAATGTGACTGATTCTACTGGAGTTGCTGCCTTCGTTGCGGATGTGGAAGCCCGGCTCGGCCGTATTGATATCTGCGTTACCAATTCCGGCGGCCCTCCGTCTAATGTGTTTAAGAATACCCCGCCGGAAGCCTGGCGCACTGCCTTCGACCAGCTTCTGATGAGCACCATTTATTTTGCCAAGGAAACTCTGCCTCGCATGCAGAAGAACAAGTGGGGACGTCTGATTACGATTACTTCGTCGGTTGTCAAACAGCCCGTGGATGGCCTCTTGCTCTCGAATTCGCTCCGTGCCGCCGTCACTGGCCTGGCGCGCACGCTGGCCAATGAGTACGCTGCCGATGGCATTACCGTGAACAACGTTTGCCCGGGTTACACTCGCACGGCTCGCCTCGACGGCCTGGCCTCCGCGATCTCCGCGCGCACGGGATCCAAGACCGAAGAAGTTTTTGCCGGGTGGGAACGCGAGATTCCCGCGGGCCGCCTTGGCACACCGCAGGAATTCGCCGCTGTCGTCGCTTTCCTGGCTTCGGAACGTGCCAGCTACGTGAATGGTGTGTCTCTCGCCCTCGATGGTGGCCTGGTGAGGAGTCAGCTCTAGTCCTCCATGGCCGCCCCAACTCGCCATCTTGAACTCAGTTTGCTGCCCGAGCACTTTGCTATTTCCCGTCTCGCTGGGGATTCGCCGATCCCCCAGTGGGCGACAAAAGGCCCGTTCTTTTCCGTTACTCGCACCGGCGATGAGCTTTCCGTCGTCACCGAACTGTCTCTGGTTCCCGCAGGCGTGCACTCCCAGCCCGGCTGGCGCGTCTTGAAAGTTCAGGGACCCTTCGTTTTGTCCGAAGTCGGCGTCCTGGCCGCTCTCGCCAAGCCACTCGCTGAGGCAAGAATCAGTTTGTTTGCCGTTTCGACATTTGATACAGATTATCTGCTCGTCGTTTCCGAAACACTGCCGGTGGCACTCGCCGCGCTGGAGCGCGCAGGACATACCATTCACAGGAGCAAAGCTGAATGATCCGGGAGCCCCTTCGCAGCATTAAACGCAATCGTATTCGTCCCGCGTTCCTCGCATTGGTGGCGTTGCTGGCGAGTTTGGTTGCCGCACCGCAACTATTCTCCGATGAACCGTACGCCCGCAGCCGCGATTACGATTTGCAACATTCCAAGATTTCCCTGCGCTTCGACCTCGACAATAAAAAAGTTCTCGGTGAAGTCACGCACTCACTCGCGATTCTTCGCGATGGTACCGCGAAAATCGTTTTCGACTCGGCTGGACTCACCATTCACAGAGTGACGGTCAACAAAGACGCCGCCAAGTTTGAAACGACGGCGGAGAAACTGATCATTCCGCTTGCCGCTGAAGCTAAGACTGGAGACAAATTCGAAATCACTATTCGGTACGAAGGCAAGCCAACAAAGGGAATGTACTTCATCTTGCCGGACAAGGATTATCCAGACCGGCCCAGCCAAATCTGGACGCAAGGCGAATCGGAAGATACGCATTACTACTTGCCGACCTACGACTATCCGAATGACCGGCTGACCACGGAAACGATCCTTACCGTTCCCGCTTCGTGGGTCACCGTTTCGAACGGCAAGCTCATCAGTATCAGCGACGCGGGCAAAGGTTTGAAGACCTGGTACTGGAAAGAGTCGGTCCCCAGCTCCACGTACTTGATCACTGTTGTCGCCGGCGAATTTGACGAAGTGAAAGAGTCCTGGCGAGGCATCCCCGTCACCTATTACGCTCCAAAGGGACGCGGCGATCGTCTCCCCATGAACTACGGGCGCACTCCAGCCATGATCGAGCTTTTCAGCAAGAAAATTGGCGTCGACTACCCGTGGGAAAAATACGCGCAAGTCATGGTCGATGATTTCGTCGCCGGCGGGATGGAGAATTCCAGCGCTACCACCAATACCAGCGCCTCCCTCGTTCATCCCAAGCTCGCTCCCGAATACTTTACCGGCGAGGACGACTTGATCTCTCACGAACTCGGCCACCAGTGGTTCGGCGATCTCGTCACCTGCAAAGATTGGGGAGACGTCTGGCTCAACGAAGGTTTTGCCACTTTCATGGAAGCCGTGTGGACCGAAGCGCACTTCGGCAAGGATCAAGCCGATTACGAGCGCTGGAACAACACCCGCGAGTGGTTCGGAAGCAGCAATCTCTGGAACAAGCCGATCGTGCGCCACGACTTCGACGATTCCAGCGAATTCGACGGCAATGCGTACGGCAAGAGCGGATGGGTTCTGTACATGCTCCGCCATCAGCTCGGTGAAGACGCTTTTTACCGTGCGCTGAAGCATTATCTCGAAGCGAATCGCGGCAAGAATGTTGTCACTGCCGATTTCGCCAAGGTCGTCGAAGACGCCACTCACACCAACGTCGACCAATTCTTCAGCCAATGGCTATACGGTGCGGGCGCGCCGAAATTTGACTTGAGCTATTCCTACGATGCCGAGAAACATCAAGTCGCGCTCACAGTTAAGCAAACGCAAACGGTTGAAGGCCGCGTGGGCTTATTCCGCGTCCCGGTGGAGGTTGAAATCACGACCGGGTCAGGGCCCAAGCTCTACAACATCACGGTTGCGAAGGAGAAGCAGACTTTTCCCCTGCCCGCGGATTCTGCTCCGCTGATGGTTCTCTTCGACAAGGGCGGTCAGGTCCTCAAATCCGCTGAATTCCACAAAGAAAAGAAAGAGTGGCTCTATCAATTGAAAAACGCCGCGGACCTCGGCGATCGCGCCGACGCCGTTGTGGCCCTCGGCAAGATGAAGGGCGATGAAGAAGTCGTAGGGGCGCTCGGCGACACACTGCGCAATGACAAAGCATGGGGAGTTCGCGCCACCGCTGCCGACACTCTTGGCCACTTAGGCAGCCCTTCCGCCTCCAAACTGCTCCTCTCCGCGCTGGGTTCGAACGATAAACCCTGGGTGCGCAGTCGCGTCGTCAGCGCGCTGGGAAATTTCAAAGACGATGCTGCGATTGTGGCCAAGCTCAATGCCGTCGCCAAACAGGATGAATCCTATCGTGCTCGCGCGGAGGCGTTGCAAGCGCTGGGCCATGTTAAAACGCCAACGGCCCTAGCGACGCTCGACGCCGCTGTCGCCGCCGATTCCCCGGACGGCTTCCTCCGCAACGCCGCTCTTCGTGCTCTCGGCTCCCTGGGAGACGATAAGGCCGTGCCGCTTCTATTGCAGTGGTCCGCTGCCGGCAAGCCCATCGATTCGCGCAGGGCGGCCATCAACAGCCTGGCACGGCTGCAGAAAGACGATCAGGACATCACCAAGCAAATTGCCGCTTATCTCACGGAGCCGCACTTTCCCGTTCGCATGGCTGCCATCTATGCCCTAGGAGGACGTGGCGATGC
>MNEA01000112.1 GCA_001917435.1 Acidobacteria bacterium 13_2_20CM_2_57_6 | reverse complement strand
CGCTCTATCCAACTGAGCTACGGGCGCGCTGTCGATAAATATTATCATAGGCTTGCGCTGGGCATCCAGCCGCCGCGGGAAGCCTCTTTCTCCGTCCAGATAACCTCTAGCCTCAAAGAAACAATTGCGCCTTTATTTCGAATAGGTCTTCTTGAAATTGTTTCTAGAATTCAAGACGGTGAATGTCCCGTTCGGTTCTGCGGTCACTTTGAGGTACTTACCCTCGCATTTTTCTTCCACATTGGCGATGAACATCTCCTGGACATTGTGCGCTTTGTCCGAATCCATGGCGTAATGCAATTGCCACAAGTCCTGAAGTCCGGGCGAATTGCGAATCGTTTCCCAGGCATCCGGGCTTCCGCCCTTGTGCGCCCCGTTATTCATGATGGAAACGCGTGGATGCAGCGCGTCGACGATGACTTTTGCGTTGGACTGGTTCCAACCGTGATGGGTGGTCAGAAACAGATCGACGGTCCCGATCAGATTGTTCGGGCACACCAGGTCTCTTTCCTTCTGTTTGGTGAGATCACCGAGATCGATGAAGCGGAGCTTCCCAAAAGTGATCAAGACACCAACGGAACGGGCGTTCTCGGTTGCATCGGCAGCCGGTTCGGGCTCCGAGGCACAAAGCGAATTCGGCTGCCCCGCTCCCTGCAAAGGCGCGCTGATGTGCTCGCCTGCCGCGGTCAGAACCTCCACGGTTAAGTCTTTCATGGGGATTTGATCGCCAGGCTTCACGATCACTCGTTTCGACTTTGCCGCGACCTTTTCGTACGCTGCAAAATCCTCTCGCGGGGCAGCGGCATCCTCCAGGTTGGAACCATGATCGATGAAGGTTCCGATTTTGATCTGGCTGGCAAGCTGCGTCACTCCTCCCACGTGGTCGCGATGAAAATGCGTAATCAGCACATAATCGATGCGGTCGGCGCCGGCAGCTTTAGCCGCGCTCACGATGCGGCCGGCGTCCCGCCCACCAAATCCCGGCCAACCGGTATCAATGAGAAGGGATTGGCCCGAGGGCGTAACTACAAGGGTCGCCTGCCCGCCTTCGACATCGACGAAAAAGATTTGAAGGGATTTGGATTCAGCCCCCACTGCAGCCGCAGAAAATAGCGCGCACACAAGAGTTTGCACCATGAAACGGCGAATAGCGGAACGCATTTTAGTTCGCTCCTGAACTTTTCGAATACCAACCGAAGATCTACTAATGAGAGGCAGTTTGCAAGAACGCGTAGCTCAATCTGCGACAATCTTCTGCTGGCTGCCAACTGGCGCCTGATCCTTCCGCGCTGGCCCGGTCGATTCACGCACGACCAGTTCCGGCTCGATCAGAATCTCGCGCCCGGCCAGATGCTCTTTCTTTGCATCGGGAGCCAGATTCTCGAAAATAATTTGACCGATCTGCTCGCGCGGAATATGCGCCGTGGTAAGCGCCGGAGAGCAGAATTGGGCAAGCCTGATGTTGTCAAATCCCGTTACGGACATATCTTCCGGGACTCGAATACCCCGATCGCGAAGTTCCCTCAGGATTCCGACCGCCATGAAATCGTTCACACAAAGAATCGAAGTTGGATGGAAGCCGGACGAGAGCAGTTCGCGGGCCGCCTCACGCCCGCCTTCCAGGCCGTCCGTCCCAGCGACGATGCGCGTTTGCGCGCTGGGCGAACACTGCGCAACGGATTCCAGAAAAGTCGTTCTTCGTTCGCTGATGGGTCCCAGAGTTGAATGATGCCCGACGAAAGCCATTCGCGTGTGTCCCAGCGAATAGAGATACTCCACGATCTTTTTCATCCCTTTCCGGTAATCTACCCGGACGTTGGTAATGTTTTTTCTGGGTGTTCCGACATCGTAAAACACGATGGGAATCTTGGTATCGGTGAGGACTTGCATTAAGTCCGCGTCCATCTCAGAGACAATCGCGGCCAGCCCGGCAACCCTCCAGCCGATCATCAGCCGCGCGCTGGATACCAGTTGCTCGGTGCGGTAGTCCGTGTTCGCGACAACCACTTCGTAACCGCGCGAGTGCGCCGCTGATTCCAGAGCCCGGAAGATGTCGAAGAAAAAGGGATTCTCCATGTTCGAGATAAGAATCCCCAGCGTACGGCTCTTCCCTCGGGCCAGGGAACGTGCGTGCAGGTTGGGATGATACTTCAACTCTTCCGCGGCCTTTAGCACTCGGGCGCGCGTCGAGTTCTTCACCACATTCAAATCATTGAGCACCCGGGATACCGTCGCGGTGGAGACACCCGCCCTCTTCGCAACCGCGTTCAAATTCATAAGCTCGGCATGCTTGGTATGCATGGTTTTCTCAAGCCCTGCGTCGTGCATTCTAATGTACTGTAAACGCTTGCTCAAGCTGCTCTTGGCGCCATAGCGATGAATCGTCTCGCTTCGGCCGGCCCGGCACATTCAAATCTCCTTGACAACGCGCGCGACTCGGAAATATCGTCCGGATGCAAGCGTTTACAGCTCGCGTGGACCTGCGAATTCTTGCGGTCGGCCCGCGGTCGGTAGACTCCCGTTCGTAGTAGCGCTCCAAGAAGTCTTCGAGATTGCTGATCCAGAGGCTCGACGGTATTCTTACCTGCCAGTTCTTCTCACGGAAAGAAGGTCTATGAGCGAAGCAGCGAAACGACAAATGACACTCGGGATGATCGTCGGGAATCGTGGATTCTTCCCCGATCACCTCGCGCGTACTGGCCACCAGGAAATGCGCGCAGCCCTGGAATCCGCGGGAGTAAAGGTCGTTGTGCTAACGGAAGCGGAATCAAAGTTTGGTGCCGTGGAAACGCGCCAGGAAGCGCGGCGCTGTGCGGACTTGTTCAAGCAACACCGGGACTCCATCGATGGAATCGTTGTCACGCTGCCTAACTTTGGTGACGAGCGGGCCATCGCCGATGCATTGCGCATGGCGGGGCTCTCGGTGCCCGTCTTGGTCCAGGCTACGCCTGACACGCCAAGCCGAATGTCGATCCGCGACCGCCGCGACAGTTTTTGCGGCAAGATGTCGGCTTGCAACAATCTCGCGCAATACGGCATCCCCTATTCTCTGACCACCCTGCACACCGAGCTGCCGCAGTCAGACGCTTTCCGGCGCGACCTCGATTGGTTCCTTGCCGTTTGCCGGGTTGTGAAGGGCCTGCGGCGCCTACGCATCGGCGCGATCGGCGCGCGGCCCGCAGCGTTCAACACTGTCCGCTACAGCGAAAAGATTCTCGAAGCAAACGGCATCTCCGTTGAGACCATCGATCTTTCTGAAATTCTTGGGCGCATCGCGCGCATGAAGGACGATGACGCCGTCGCACAGAAAAAACTTCAATCCATTCGCAAGTATGTTTCCACCCAGAGCATTCCAGACGCCGCGCTCCTCAAGATGGCTAAGCTGGGCGCGGTTATTGATGGCTGGATGCAGGATACCGACGTGGTCATCAGCGCTATTCAGTGCTGGACTTCTCTCGAAGAATACTTCGGAGTCGTCCCCTGCACGGTCATGAGCATGATGAGCAACCAGGGCATGTCCAGCGCCTGCGAAGTTGACATTGCCGGCGTGGTCGGAATGCACGCGCTGCAACTGGCTTCCGAAACTCCCAGCGCCCTGCTCGACTGGAATAACAACTACGCCGACGATCCTGACAAGGCTGTTTGTTTTCACTGCAGCAATCTTCCCAAGCATTTTTTCAAGGACGTCCGCATGGATTTCCAGGAAATCATCGCCGGAACGGTGGGCAAGGAAAATACCTTTGGCACCTGCGTGGGAAGAGTCAAAGCCGGTCCCATGAGTTTTGTCCGTGTCTCCACGGACGATCGCGAGGGAAAAATCCGCGGCTATGTTGGTGAAGGAAATTTCACCGACGATTCGCTGGAAACTTTTGGCGGTGCCGGCGTCGTGCACATTCCTCAATTGCAGAGGCTTCTTCGCTATATCTGCGAACGCGGTTTCGAACATCACGTGGCAGCAAACTTTTCAACGGTCGCGTCAGCCGTTCATGAAGCCACCAGCCGCTACCTCCGCTGGGACATGTACTGGCATAAGCCGTCAGCGTAATCGTCGTTAACACCACACTTTGGAGGTTTTTCTGTCCAGTTGCAAATCAGAGCACTCGACTGAGCTCTGGAAAACGCAATTCGCGCCTCCTGCGCACACGAGGACCAATATGAGCGTGCATCTATCGCGTAGGCGATTCGTCGGAAGCACGGCAGCCCTCTCGCTCTCCGCGCTCGTTCCGAGAGGCTTGCTCGCTGCCTCCTCAGCCACGCAGAAGTTTGTGGTCCGCGCTGGCGCAGAGATTGCCCTCGTTCGCCCCGAATTTCATGGTCATTTTGCCGAGCATCTCGGCTCCTGTGTCTACGGTGGTTTGTGGGTCGGCAAGAAATCGCCAATTCCCAACATCGACGGCTACCGCAAGCAAGCAGTGGATTACCTCCGCGAACTTGGTATACCTGTTCTGCGATGGCCCGGAGGCTGTTACGCCGACGATTATCATTGGCGGGACGGCATCGGTCCGCTTGAGCAGCGGCCCAAGCGAGTGAATATCCATTGGGGTGGCTACATTGAAGATGGGAGCTTCGGCACCCATGAATTTATCGGTCTGTGCCGTTTGCTTGGCGCCGAACCTTATCTCGCCGGCAACGTTGGCAGCGGATCTCCGCGCGAGTTAAGGGATTGGATCGAATACTGCAACATGCCCTCTGGAAGCACCCTTGCTGAAGAGCGCGTAAGGAACGGCTCTGCCGAGCCCTTCCGCGTGCGCTACTGGGGCGTCGGCAATGAAAACTGGGGATGCGGCGGATGGATGCGTCCCGAAGTCTACGGTAATTTGTACCGGCAATTCTCCGTGTACCTTCGCGAGTTCGGCGGCACCAAACCGTTTCTCGTGGCCAGTGGCCCCAACGGAAACGATCGCAAGTGGACGCGCGGTTTTATGGACACGCTCGAGGGCGGCGCACCTGGCGGTCTCTCCATGCACTACTATGAAGGCGGTACCGACCGTGCCACGGAATTCAGCGCCGACCACCTGGGCCAGCAACTGTCCATATTCAAGCGCGTGGAAGAGGCCGTCACGGAGCAACGCACACTCCTCGACAGTTACCGCGACGGGCATAAAATCGGGCTGATTCTGGATGAATGGGGTGTGTGGGACAAGATTCCAGAAGAAGACGAAAAGCGTTATGGAAAACTTTGGATGCAGAGCACCATGCGCAGTGCCGTTGCCGCGGGCCTAGGCCTGAATATTTTCAACCGCCAGGCCGACAAACTCTTCATGTGCAACATCGCGCAGATCGTAAACGTGCTCCAATCTCTTCTGCTTACCGACGGCCCCGAGGGCAAGTCCTGCATTCGTACCTCGACCTATCACGCCTTTGCTCTTTTCAAGCCGCACCGCTCCAAAACGGCTGTCCGCGTGGAAACGCAAGATTCGTCTCCGCTTGCCGTCTCCGTTTCTGCCTCAAAAGCGCAGAACGAACTGGTCGTCTCGTTTGTGAATCCGCGTCACGATGCCGATTTTGAAATCGACTGCACTCTTCAGGGAAGTACTGCCAGGGAAGCGAAGGCCGTGGTACTCCATGATCCGGATTGGAATGCCTGCAACACTTTTGAGAATCCCAATCGCCTTCTTCCCCAACCGCACACGGTTACCCTGGACGGGTCACGACTCAGGATGGATTTGCCGCGTCTCTCTGTCGCTACCGTCACCGTCAGAACAGGCTAATTTTGACTGCCGCCTTTGGATTTCTTGCTCGCATTCACTCAATGCCCAGGCGGTGCTGCATCTGCTCCAGGGTGACTCCCTTCGTCTCCGGGTAGAAGAACAACACGACGAAAAACTGCACCACCATCATGATTGCAAATAGGACGAACGGATATGCGCCAGAAGACTTTGCAAGTTGTGGAAACGTATATGCGATAAGCGCATTCATGATCCAGTGTGAAGAGCTTCCCAGCGCCTGTCCCTTCGCGCGCACGCGGTTGGGAAAGACTTCGCTGATGTACACCCAGATCACCGCGCCTTGCGAAATTGCGAAGAACACGATGTAGCCCACCAGCAGCCACAGAAGATAGCTTCGGTGACTCTGAGTGAAGAATACTCCGGAGACGCCGGCCAGACACGCCGCCGTCCCCAGCGATCCAATCAGCAAAAGAGTCTTGCGGCCCAGCTTGTCGATGACCGACATCGCCACCAGCGTGGCGATTAGGTTCATGCTGCCCACGGCCACCGCCTGCAAATCCCCGGACACTTTGCTGAAGCCCGCCGCGCCAAAGATGTCATTCAGGTAATAAAGAATGGCGTTGATACCCGAGAGTTGATTGAACATTCCAATCGTAATCGCTAGAAAAATAGGCAGCCCGTATTTGCGCGTGACCAATGGCTCAGCCGTTTGCAGCCGCTCCAGATGAATCGAGTCGACGATTTCTTTGAGCTCCGCCTCAGGGTTTTCCGCGCCCATCAACTGAAGTACCGCGTGTGCCTCCTCAACGCGATTTTGCGTGACCAGCCAGCGCGCGCTGGGCGGAATGCCGAAGAGCATCACCAGAAAGAGGACGGCCGGCAGCATCGCCACCCCGAACTGCCAGCGCCATTCTGCCGCTCCAAGCCCCATCCTCGCGATGCAATAGTTGGAAAAATAAGCCAGCAAAATGCCGATGACCACATTGATCTGAAAGAGGCCAACCAGTCGGCCTCGCAACTTCGCAGGAGCCAACTCCGCTATGTAAACAGGCCCCAGCACCGACGATCCGCCAATACCAAGTCCTCCGATGAAGCGCGCCGCAAGAAGCGCGTACCAATTCCACGCAAACGCACATCCCAGCGCCGACAAAACATAAAACACGGCAAGGACGCGCAGCGTCTCGCGTCCTCCCCATTTCTGCCCAGGAATCCCCGCGGACATTGCGCCGGCGATCGTGCCGATCAGCGCCATGGCAACGGTGAGGCCCAGTTGACTGGGGCTCAACCCGTATACAGCCGTAAGCGAATGTGTGGTCCCTGCGATGACCGCGGTGTCGAATCCAAACAGCAGCCCGCCCAGCGCGCCAACGACGGTAGCTTTTTTCAGTGGAGCGTTCAGTTTGTGCTCCTCTCGCCCCTAGAATCTGTGACCGCCGGAATCTGGGACTTAATACTAGCTTTCACAATCCCGCCTCAAATGCGTGGAACCTCCGCTCCAGTTCCCACTGCTGCTGCGCTCTTTCGCTGCCCTTCAGGAAAGCCGTGCATGCGGCAGAAGGTCTTTCCGCGCCTGGAGTATCGTGCGAGCACGCTGCAACGACGCGAGTGAACGTATCCGCCGCGCTCCACAAGCTCTCCCCAGGCAAGAAGCTGTGCTCCACGCTGGTGCGCACCATCCGTTTCAGATCCGCGTAGTGGAGATCGTAGCTCTCTACCGCGCGTACGTATTCATGCGTCAAGTCAATCCGGGAAACGCCTTCATCGTCCGTTGCCAGGGCCATCGGAACGCCGAACATTTTGTACATCAGGAAGGGATGCTCCTTCCCGCCCACGCCCAGAATCAAGTCATTGCTCGTCTGGCTGATTTCCACCATCACGTGTTTCGCGGCCATTTCTTTTAGCAGCGCGTGCGGATGATCCTCATACATCACGTCCACGCCGTGTCCGATGCGTTCTGCATGAGCCTCCTCCACCGCCAGCCGAACGTGGCAGCACAGCCCTTCATACGGCACCAGGCCGGGCGCAATCTCCCCGGCGTGCAAGCTCACATGAATCTTGGGATATAGCCGGCGAAGGAATCCGACCATGCGCATGTGCAGCGCGTAGTCGTTCATGGCCGTATAACCGTCTTCCGGCATCACCAGGTTGACGCCCACGAATCGCGCATCAGCCGCAGCCGTTTCAAAGCACAGCAGCGTTTGCGCGAACACCTGCTCCTTGGGAAAGCCTCGTAGCACTTGGCAGAGATAGCGGATCTGGACGCCGCACGCTGCCGCCGCGTCCGCCTGCCCGCAGTGCTCGCGCTTCGCGCGCAACTCTTCGGCTTGGTCGACGGCGGTCTTGGCGACGGCCAGGTCGTCGCGCAATCCGCGCGCGAGCAGTGCCTCCCGCAAAGAACCGAAGTCCTCGCGCCAGCCGATTTCTTTCGCGATCGCTGCGGTATGACTGAAGTCCGGCGTATGCATCAGCTCGAGGTACTGTTCATTTTGCGCCGCCGCGCGCGTCGCGACTTCGTCAATCCACTCGCCGACGTGCCGGTGATCCGTCCCCCCGAATTTCGCGAACGTATCGAAAAAATGATCGTGCCCTGTCACGCCCGGCGACGGCACAAATCCCCGCATGGAAAACGCATCCACCAGCGCATCGTACAGTTCCTGATGCTTAAGCGCGGCTTCCGCGGGAACTTTGCCCTCGCCGCACGCATTCTGCTCCGCTCCGCCGCTCGGCAGCGCTTGCGCTTTCGTAAACGCCAGCTTGACGACGTCCACGCACAAGTGATCTTCTGCCCCAGCGCGGATCCACGATTCCGCGTACACCGCCCCGCTCAGGTGATTGTGCAGGTCTCCTCCCTTCGGCATGTTCCGCAAGAAGTGCCGAAGCTGCAGCGGGTTCTCTCGCGCCGCTTTGAGGTTGGCTTCCGCGCGCTGCTCCAAACTTGCCGGCGTGGCCGCCGAACGCGCCGCTTTGCTTTGACCACAAGCAGGCAACGCGAAGAGCAGCGGAAGAACGAAAACGCCGCACCCTCCGCGCAAGGCCAGAGTTCGCGGAAAATTGATTTTCGAGTTTTTCATGCAAAGGATCTCCCGGAAGTCGCGGCTTGATAGCGTTATGACCGGACTTCAGCGATTTGTTCTTATCTTGATCGTAGTCGTGGTTTTTCCCTTCCAGCTTTTTGGTCAAGGCGCATCGCCCAGTAAGCCTATCCCCATCAAAGTAGTAATCGTCGCCATGTTCGAACGCGGTGCGGACACTGGCGACACGCCGGGCGAATACCAGCTTTGGGTTGAGCGCGAGCACCTCAATCAAATCATTCCGCTCCCCGCCGGCTATCATCCTGTCCGCCTCAACAAAGACGGAGTCCTCGGCATCCTGACCGGCGTCGGCACGGCCAAAGCCGCGGCCTCCGTGATGGCCGTCGGCCTCGACCCCTGCTTCGACCTTTCGAAAGCTTACTGGCTCATCGCCGGTATCGGCGGAGGCGATCCCGCCGATGTATCTCTGGGCTCCGCCGTTTGGGCCGGCCATGTTCTCGACGGCGATCTGGCTTACGAAATCGACGCTCGCCAAATTACGGAAAATTGGCCCACCGGCTACGTCCCCTTGCGCAAAGCAACGCCCTACGAACAGCCCGTTCGCGGCGAACTGGAAGGTGAGCTCTACACTCTCAATCCCCAGCTTGTCGGCTGGGCGTTTCGCTTGACGAAAGACACTCCGCTCCCCGATTCCGATTCTCTCCGCACTTCCCGCGCCCGTTTCGCTGGCTTCCCGAGCGCGCTAAAGCCTCCGTTCGTTACCCATGGCGACACGCTTTCTTCGAGCACCTTCTGGCACGGCTCCAAAATGGAGGAGTGGGCCAACGCCTGGACACGCTACTACACCGCCGGAAAAGGGAACTTCATGATTGCAGCCATGGAAGACTCCGGCACCCTGCAAGCTCTCACTTTCTTGAGCCAGGCCGGTCGCATCGATCTTCAGCGCGTCCTCGTCCTTCGCACCGTAAGCAATTACGACCGCGAGCCGCCCGGCACAACCGTTGCCGATAGCCTCAAGACCCTGGTCTCCGGCAATTACTCCGCCTACTTTCCCGCCCTCGAAGCCGCTCAAATCGTCGGCGACAAAGTCGTCCGCGACATTGTCGAACACTGGACCGAGCGCGAATCCACGCTTCCGCATTGACGTCTCCCCGCGTCCGGCCTATAGTGGCGCACCTTTTTATTTCAAAGGGAAAACCGTTTGCTCGACCGCGTCTTTCGTCTCGAAGAAAATCACACCACCGTGCGCCGCGAATTGCTCGCCGGCCTCACCACCTTCATGACCATGGCTTACGTAGTCGTCGTCAACCCGCGAATCCTCTCCGAAGCCGGCATGCCGGTCGAAGGCGTTCTCTTCGCCACCTGCATTTCCGCGGCAGTCGCCACGCTCATCATGGGACTGTGGGCCAACTTTCCCATCGCCCTCGCGCCCGGCATGTCTCTCAACGCCTACTTCACCTACTCCATCGTCCTGGGCCGCGGCGTGCCCTGGCAGACCGCCCTCGGCGTCGTCTTTCTCTCCGGCCTCCTCTTTCTCCTTCTCACGCTCACCAAAGTGCGCGAACAAATCGTCAACGGCATTCCCGATTGCCTCAAGTACGGCACCGCGGCAGGCATCGGCCTCTTCATCGCCTTCATCGGCTTGCGTAACGCAAAAATCATCGTCGCCAACTCTGCCACCTTCGTCGGCCTGGGCAAGACTTCCGACCCACAAGTCCTTCTCGCCGCCGCCGGACTTGTTCTCATGGCCATCCTGATGGCGCGCCGCATCGCCAGCGCCATTCTCCTCGGCATCGTGGTCATCACTCTCGCGGGAATTCCGCTCGGCCTCAGTCAATGGCCCACGCATTTTTTCTCCTTGCCGCATCCCTCCGGCACGTTCCTCAAGCTGGACCTCCGCTCCGCCGCAAGCATCGGCCTTGGTGAACTCATCTTCGTCTTTTTCTTTGTCGATCTCTTCGACAACGTCGGAACTTTGGTTGGCGTCTGCGAAGAAGGCGGTTTCCTGCGCAACGGCAAACTCCCGCGGGCCAGCCGCGCGTTGATCGCGGACGCCTTCGGCACCATGTTCGGCGCCCTCACCGGAACTTCCACCGTCACCAGCTACATCGAAAGCGCCGCCGGAGTCGCCGCCGGCGCTCGCACCGGCCTCGGCAACGTTGTCATCGCGGCGCTCTTCCTCGTCGCCATGTTTTGTGCTCCGCTCGTCGCCGCGATCCCTGCCTACGCCACCGCCCCTGCGCTCATCCTCGTTGGTGCGCTTATGTGCGGCGCCGTCGCTCGCGTCCGCTGGGACGATTTCAGCGAAGCATTTCCCGCCTTCCTCACCCTGGTCGCCACTCCGCTGACCTTCAGCATCGCCACTGGCCTCAGTCTCGGCTTGCTCTCCTTCACCCTCGTCAAGCTCGGCACCGGCCGCCACCGCGAAATCAGTCCCCTCATCTGGGTCCTCTCCATCCTCTTCCTACTCCGCTACGCCTTCCTCAGCTCCGAATAGATGCCAGGACGTTGGCGGTGGTCCACGTTCTGAGGGTCGGACCTCTAGGTCATGTCTGTAGGAATACTTTTGTCGGGAGGTGTCCGGCTGCCTACAATCCTGCAATAATAGCTATCTTCAGTTATATTTTGGTGCATCACATTGTTGTTTCTCTTCGTCGATGCTTCGGGAGCGTTCAATGCAATTATCCAACCTCTCCAAAACTCTGTTATCTGCCGTCGTCGTGCTCTCCGCGATGTATGTGGGCAATTCATTGGCGCCGGGTCAGAGCCAGTCCAGTCCCACTGCGGGAGCAAAGCGCCAAGCATGCCCGAACGACGACAGCGGGTTACAGTTACCCGGCGGTTTTTGCGCAACGATCTTCGCTGACGGCATTGGTCACGCCCGCCACATGGTCGTTGCGCCGAGCGGAGTTCTTTACGTCAACACCTGGTCTGGCCGGTACTACGGCAACGACACGCCGCATGCAGGCGGTTTCCTCGTGGCCCTGCAAGACAAGAAGGGCGCGGGAAAGGCCGACGTGATTGAACGGTTTGGCGAAACGGTGCAAAGTGGCGGAGCAGGCGGTACGGGCATCGGCATCTACAAAGGATCGATCTACGCCGAGAGCAATGATCGGATCGTGCGATATTTATTGCCCGCCGGCTCCATCGTGCCGAGTGGCTCTGCCGACACCATCGTCTCCGGATTGCCTCTGGGCGGCGACCATCCCATGCATCCATTCATCATCGAGGCCCAGGGCTCGATGTACGTCGATGTCGCCTCCGCGACGAATTCCTGCCAGCTGAAAAATCGGACCCTCAGGTCGCCCGGCGCCGACCCTTGCACGGAACTCGAGACCCGTGGCGGCATCTGGCGCTATGACGCGAATAAGACGAACCAAACTTTTTCAACAGCTGAGCGGTTCGCTACGGGAATCCGCAACGCGGAAGGTTTTGCCATCGACTCAAGTGGGCGACTGTTTGTGACCCAACACGGCCGGGACCAACTGCATGCGAATTGGCCCGACTTCTACAAACCCGATCAGGAGGCGACGCTGCCGGCTGAAGAGATGTTGCTTTTGAAGCCCAAGGGAGACTATGGCTGGCCCGAGTGCTACTACGACGCGTTCCTGGAAAAGCTGGTTCTGGCGCCCGAATACGGTGGCGACGGCGGCAAAACGATCGGCGTATGCTCGAGCAAGATTGCTCCCGTTGCCGTCTTTCCAGCCCATTGGGCGCCTAATGCAATGGTGCGGTACGACCAGAAGCAATTTCCGGCGCGCTACCGTGATGGCGTCTTCATCGCTTGTCGCCGGCCAAAGCAGCACATCGTCCGACTGGCTTGGCGGTGGGACCGGACGGTTCGCTCTACGTTTCCGACGATATACGCGGACGGATCTACCGGATTGTCTATCATGGCGGCTCCGAAGGCAGTGCCGCGAACGTCACGGCATGTCCGAGCGCAACAGCCCCGGCAGGCAATCCCGTTGAAGTGGCCGCGGAACCGCCAGAAGGCACGCATCCAGACGCCGGGGCGGCCGCGAGCAATCTTCCCGTTCCGGAAGGCGCGACACGAGAAATGGTTGCGCTCGGTGAGCGCATCTACCGCGGCCAAGTGGGCGGAGCGGCGTGCACGGGCTGCCATGGTGAGAGCGGCCAGGGCAGTCCTTTGGGGCCCGATCTAATGGGTAAGAAATGGCTGTGGAGCGATGGTAGCTATGCCGGAATCGCGAAAACGATAAACGAAGGTGTTCCGCAACCAAAACAATATCGCAGCCCTATGCCCCCGGTGGGTGGGGCGCAACTTACGCCCCAGCAGGTATCAGCGCTCGCAGCGTACGTGTGGAGCTTGAGTCATCGCGCGTCCCCCAATCGCAATTAGTCGTCAAAGTCGCGCCGCCCCGCTCTACACCTTGCCCTTGCGCTTGTCCGTGGCCGAATAGCGCCAATTGACAACGCGACTCGCCGTGCTTACGATTCGACTGCGTTTCAGTTGTGAAACCGGCAGGTCCTATTCCCCACTTTGCCAGTAAAATCTCCGTCGTTCGCGCCCAGGGGAGGTGAACATCATGATTAAAGCTAAAAGACTCTCTTACGCGCTCATCGCTGCAGGCGTGGTTCTCCTTGCTTCGTTAAACAGGGTGAACGCACGGCAGTCGCTTGAACAAGCGATCTCGATTGGCAACGACGACATCGGCGGAGTGGTCACCAGCACCAAGGGACCGGAAGCAGGCGTTTGGGTAATCGCGGAAACAGCCGACCTGCCGACGAAATTCGTGAAAATTGTTGTTACAGATGATGATGGGCGCTACGTATTGCCTCAGCTTCCGAAGGCGAACTACAAAGTGTGGGCGCGCGGCTATGGGCTTGTGGATTCGCCGCCCGTGCTGGTTACTCCCGGAAAAATCGGCAACTTGAATGCAGCCGTGGCACCGAACGCGCGTGCAGCGGCGGAATACTATCCGGGCATTTATTGGTTTTCCCTGCTACGCGTACCGGACAAAAGTGAATTCCCCGGGACGGGGCCCAAGGGCAACGGCATTCCGGAAAACATGAAGAGCCAAGGCCAGTGGTTACACTTAGTGAAAACGGATAGCTGTTGGTCGTGTCATCAAGTGGGCGACAAAGCGACGCGGGAAATTCCAAAGAGCCTGGGGCATTTCGACTCGTCGACGGCGGCCTGGGCGCGGCGCTTGCTGTCAGGACAAGCCGGCAACAACATGATCAACGGGCTACGGCAATTAGGGCCAGAGCGAGCATTGGCCATGTTCGCTGATTGGACCGACCGGATTGCGTCCGGAGAGTTGCCGCCCATGCCCCCGCGACCGCAAGGTGTCGAACGAAACGTGGTCATTACCGAGTGGGACTGGGCAGACCCGAAGGCCTATCTGCACGATGAAATTGCCACCGACAAGCGCAATCCCACATTGAACGCCAACGGAGCAATTTACGGCGCCGCAGAACTTAGCGTTGACTATCTGCCGGTCCTCGACCCAGTGGGCGCCGCAGCGAACCGAGTCAGCGTGCCAGTCCGTGACCCGCAGACGCCATCGAGCGGCGACGATAAGGCTCCTGCGCCTTCGCCGTATTGGGGAGATGAAGCCATTTGGCACAGCCAAGCCAACGTCCACAATCCCATGTTTGATGAAAAGGGACGAGTCTGGATCACCTCCAGGATTCGCCCGAGTGACAATCCAGCGTTCTGCAAAGAAGGGTCGAGCCATCCTTCGGCGGTTTTGTTCCCGCTCAAAACGAGCGGCCGGCAACTGGCCATGTACGATCCCAAGACGAGGCAGTTCACGCTCATTAACACCTGTTTTGGTACCCATCACCTGGTATTTGCGGAGGACGCCAACAACACGTTGTGGACGAGCAGCGGTGGCGGCGGTGGAGCGGTAGGATGGCTGAACACGAAGATGTTCGACGAGACCCACGATGAAGTGAAATCCCAGGGATGGACGGCGCTCGTCCTCGACACCAACGGCAACGGGAAGCGGGACGAGTATGTAGAGCCCGATCAGCCCGTCGATCCCACCAAAGACAAGCGGATCAACGCCGCTTTCTACGGCGTCACCGTGAGTCCAGTGGACGGGTCGATCTGGGGAACGGTGTTGGGATTCCCTGGTGCAGTCGTTCGATTGAACCCCGGACCAAATCCCCCGGCGACTGCGCTTGCAGAAGTCTACGAACTGCCATGGAACAATCCAAACGCGCCAGTTCATGGGTTCTCGCCGCGCGGGCTGGACATCGATCGCAATGGCGTTGTGTGGACGGTGATTGCCAGCGGGCATTTGGCGAGCTTCGACCGGCGGAAGTGCAAAGGGCCGCTCAACGGGCCAACGGCAACGGGGCAACATTGCCCCGAAGGTTGGACGCTCTATCCACTACCCGGGCCGCAATTGAAGGGAGTTACCGATCCAGGGAGCGCCGAGGCCAGTTATTACGATTGGGTGGATCAATTCGACACTTTGGGACTGGGAAAGAACGTGCCGATTGCCACCGGCAACGGAAATGACGCGCTCCTGGCGCTGTTGCCCGAGACCGGGAAGTTTGTTGTGCTTCGCGTCCCTTATCCTATGGGATTTTATGCGAAAGGGATGGACGGCCGGATCGACGATCCGAAGGCAGGCTGGAAGGGAAAAGGACTATGGGCAACCTACGGGACGCGAACTCCTTTTCACGCGGAGGGTGGTAAAGGAACGACCAGCAAGGTCCTGCATTTCCAGCTTCGCCCCGACCCGCTCGCGCACTAGACCGGTAACGAAAGCTGTTGGCAAGCCGGAAGTCATCCAGAAACGCGGTTCTAGGAAATGAAAGAAGAGCGTTCTGGAACGATGGGCACAAAACTCGGTAACTGCCCTCCAGATCGGACGCAAAACTTCCTCAGCTTCGAATA
>MNEA01000145.1 GCA_001917435.1 Acidobacteria bacterium 13_2_20CM_2_57_6 | reverse complement strand
AAGGGCCTCGTCGTCGGCGTACTTCGAGAGCGCGACCCGTTCCGCATAGCGCAGAGTCAGATTCTTTCCTACGAGCGATGGCGGCTGGTCGGTGAGCAGTTTTGCAAATTCCATCTGGAGAATGGCTTCCTCCGCCGTGGGCGATGAAAAATACACGCCGGTCATGCCTTCAAAAGCGCCGCTCGAGCGCGAAGAATCAGGAAGACCGAGAACCGAAGTGGATTCCGATTTGCCCGCATAGCGCACGTCGGTGATGAACCGGATTTGCGGATAAACTTCCGTGACGTTGGAGAGCTTGCTGAATTGCTGACGCGCGTCGTCGTCCAAAGGGCGCGAGTCGCGTTTTGGCGCTGCATCCGGCGGAGGTTGCCGCGGCCCACGAAAATTGCGCTGTGAAGTAACGAACACCGCGTCAAATAGACCCGAGCGGGTAAGGCGCTGCGAGGCTAGCGTCTGGAGCCCGACGCCCAGAGATAACATGGCCACTAGGGAAGCGACTCCGACGGCAACGCCAAGCGTGGTGAGCGAATTGCGAAGCACAGCTTCACGCAAATTGCGAACCGCGAGTTCGCCGAGGTCTCGCGTTCTCAACGTTGAGCTCCGTCGCTGACGAGGCGCCCGTCGGAGAGGAGCGCGATACGATTCGCAAATCTTTCGGCAAGCGGCCGTTCGTGAGTGACCATGATGATGGTCATTCCGAGGGATTGCTGTATTTCGTGCAACAGAAGAAGTATCTGTTCGCCATTGGCGCTGTCGAGATTGCCGGTGGGCTCATCGGCGAACAGAATTGCCGGACGATTCACAAGCGCGCGCGCCAAGGCTCCGCGTTGCTGTTCGCCGCCAGAGAGTTCGCTCGGCCGGTGTCGCCTTCGCGCGGAAAGCCCAACGCGCTCGAGTGCTTCGCCGACGCGGGATTGCCGGTCGGTGCGATCCACCTCGGCCAGTCGCAAGGGTAGCTCCACATTTTCCTCTAGCGTCATGCGCGGCAGCAGATTGAATGACTGGAACACCATGCCGACGGTGTCGCGGCGATAGCGCGCGAGCTCGTCCGCTTCCAATTCGGCCAGGTTGCGCTCGCGCACGCGGATCGCGCCTGAGGTAGGGCGGTCAAGGCCGGCCATCATGCTCAGCAGCGTTGACTTACCTGAGCCGGAGCTTCCTAGAAGGGCGAGGAACTCACCTTGTTTTATTCTGAGGGACACGGCGTCGACGGCGCGAATGACCGTTTCGCCCAGCCGATATTCGCGGGACACACTTTCAGCCTGAATGAGCATAGGGGCGGGCATGCTTGGCCCGCTCCATTGTATTACGCAAAGAAGATGCAGAAATTACACGGGCTGCCGGCTCCCTCGGGTTGTGGGAGTCTCATCGAAGGAGCCAGCACGTAGACGGGAATCACGCGCCGAATAACAGTACTTCAGCGATATGGAAAACCGACAACCTACTTCTGTCTCATCGTTACAGGCTGCAGCAGTTTGAAATCGAGCGGCGTTTCCGCAGCCAGCGTAATGTCGCGGTTGCCGGTCAATCCCGCACCGCCGGTACCCGCTGCGGCGCCGATTAACGCGCCGATAGCAGCGCCTTTGCCGCCGCCGGCAACTGCCCCAATGGCTGCGCCACCCGCAGCGCCACCGCCCACCATGGCTGCGGTACGCTTGCCCTTTCCTTTGCTGGATATGGTTGCGCCGGATGTCTGAATCTCATGGTCCTTACCGTTCACAGTCACGCTCGTTAACGTGAGGCTCAGGGCGGCGCCGCCTTTGAAGCGGCCGGCCGCTTTCGCTTCATTCACGACGCCTTCCGCGCGCGCACCCTTCGGGATGGCGACCTTTCCTTCGATTTCGATGGGCGATTCGACAGTCGCTGTAAATTTGTCTCCAGGCTTGCTGCTCTTTGAGCTAATGGTCTGATCCAAAACAACGCCGATCACCGTATCAGCAGGAATAACCAGAGGTTTCGGCTCGATGGCCTTTTTCACGGCGGTCTTTGCCGCTTCCGTCACGGACGGAGTAGCGCTGGCGTCCGGGCTGGACTGCTGGTCAGCCGCTTTTTGGCACCCCGCAAGCACCGCGCCAATGGAAAAGGCAGAGAGCGAGAGTAGAGCGAGACGGCGGTTCATCAAATTCCTCCATGAGCTGGGAATGTTTATTCTTTAAAGATACGCTCATCTGCGATGAAGTCAATTTAGTGCGCGCAAAGGGCAAGTTCAAAACGACGACTGCTATGAAAATAGCCGGAGCGCGTGTTGAAAATAAAAGACTTGCGCCCAGTTTGGCTATTTTCATGCTTGGTGGTGCGCCAAAGGCGCATGAATTCTAATCGGAGAAGGGAAGCCCGTGGTGCAAGCTAGCAAGCAGATACCGTAACGCAGAAAGGGAGGCTTCTTTGGATAAAAACCCAAACGCTCTGCTTGCCGTGCTATGGGCCGGCTTGGCGTGCGGCGTTCTGGACATCACCGCCGCGCTCGTCGTCTACGGATACTTGGGCCTCAAGCCCATGCGCTTGCTGGAAGGAATCGCCAGCGGATTGCTCGGGCCGAAGGCGTTCGACGGCGGACTCTCGACTGCTCTCCTTGGTCTTCTTTGTCATTTTGTCATTGCATATGGAGCGGCTACGGTCTTTTTTTGTGGCGAGCCGCGCAATTCCTTTTTTGATACAGAATGCCGTCGTTTCAGGTGCTCTATATGGCGTGGTCGTTTATTTCTTCATGAACCGCATCGTGCTGCCGCTCTCGGCGGCCGCCAAGCGTCCGTTTTCCCTGAAGCTGATGATCATCGGCGTGATCATACACATCTTCTGCGTCGGACTTCCCATCTCTCTTAGCGTGCGAAGATTTTCCAGATGATTCTCAGGACAAGTTATTTTGAGCGCCGCCTCGCGCCGGGTTTGCTATCCTACGCCGCGTGAAACCACTCTTCCTGATTGATACGGACACCGCTTCCGATGACGCCGTCGCTTTGATCATGGCGCTGCGCTCTCCTCAGGTGCGCGTGCTAGCGATTACGACCGTCGCTGGAAATGTCGCCGTTCAGCAAGCCACGCGCAACGCACTCTACACCGCAGAACTTTGCGGCGCGGAAGTTCCCATTTTCATGGGCGCGGAAAAACCACTGAATCGCCCGCACCAGAGCGCCCACTGGTTCCATGGGCGCGACGGCCTGGGAGACCACGGTTACCCCTCTCCGAAAAGGGCGCCCGAGAAACAGAACGCGGCCGATGCCATCATCGCAACTATCGAGTCCAACCCCGGCCTCGTCTTGGTTACGCTCGGACCGCTGACGAATGTTGCTCTAGCTTTGCAGCGCAATCCCGGCATCTGCTCTAGAGTCGGCCGCTGCGTTGTGATGGGCGGCGCCCCGTGTTGCGAAGGCAACGTGACGCCCGCCGCCGAATACAACATCTGGTGCGATCCCGAAGCCGCGCGAATCGTTCTTCGCAGCGGACTTCCGGTAGAGTTGGTGGGCTGGCATCTTTGTCGTGGTGAAGCCGCCCTGAATCCGGACGACATCCAGCACGTGCTCAGCTTTGGTACTCCGCAAGCGCGCTTCGCCATTGAATGCAATAGCCGCGCCCAGGAAGCCTACTTCGAGCAGACCGGTGAACATGGGATTTCGTTGCCGGATCCTGTTGCGATGTCCATCGCGCTGGACCCGACCATCGTCACACAACAAACTGAAAACTATGTGGACGTGGAAACCTCCAGCGAACTGACTTTGGGCATGACTGTGGTGGATCGCCTCAACGTAGCTGGCAACGAGCGGAACCGAACCGTTTGGGTGCTGGTCTTAGACCGTGGCAAGAAAACCAAAGTCTACTGGATGATCGACAACAAGCGCTGGAAGCAAGCCCTCTATTCCACGCTAAGGTAGCGTCGGTGCTTGGTCCAACCCTCCCCTAAGGTGCAGATTCTAAGTAACTTATTAATGCCAAAGGGCCCCACTAGCTTGACCCCAAGCGTCCTCGAGGGCAACTTCTTTCCCATTGCGGTGTTATACCTGATGGGAGCCATTCGATGTTACGCTCCCATCGGCTAGAACGTCTCATTAGTGGGTCAGAGCGGCCCCGCGTTCCGACCGAGAACCGAGGGTTCGTCATGAAAAAGACATTCACAGGTAAAAGCAGCCTCAGCATGCTCCTGTGCTTCGCCGGTCTTTTGAGTTTTGCGGCTCCGAAGGCGCGAGCGGACGAAGAGAAAGATCCGCCCACGCGCGTCGCCCGCATCAGCTACGCGGATGGCTCCGTTTCTCTGCAGCCCGGCGGACAAGGCGATTGGGGCAGCGCCGCCCGAAACCGTCCCATGACCATCGGCGACAAAATTTGGGTGGACAAAGATTCCCGCGCCGAATTGCAAGCGGGTCCCGCTGCGATCCATCTTGGCAGCATGACCGCGCTATCCTTCCTGAACCTCGACCAAGGCATCACCCAGATGCGACTTGCGGAGGGTAGCATCAATTTCCGCGTTAGCGAACTTCGCGAGGGCGACCTTTACGAAGTCGACGCTCCGAACCTGGCTTTCACCGTCAAGGAAGCAGGAGCGTTTCGCATTGACGTAAATGAAAACGGCGACTCCGCCCGCGTAACCGTGATTCGCGGCGAAGGCGAAGTTACCGCCGGCGGCAAGACTTACGAAGTTCATCCTGGCGAGCGGGCCGAATTCAATGGCACGGAAAACATTCAATACAATATTGAGAAGGCGCCCGGTCCCGACGGCCTCGATCGCTGGGCCGCCGAACGCGATTTGAAGGAAGATCGCTCCGTCTCCGCAAAATACGTTTCGCGCGATATGGTCGGCTACGACGACCTCGATGACTACGGTTCTTGGCGAGATGAGCCCGAGTACGGTCACGTTTGGTATCCCGCCGAGGTTGCGCCTGGATGGGCTCCTTACAGTTACGGCTACTGGAATTGGGTCGGCCCGTGGGGTTGGACCTGGGTTGACTATTCGCCGTGGGGCTTTGCTCCGTTCCACTATGGCCGCTGGGCGTACATCGGCGGCGCGTGGGGCTGGTGCCCGGGGCCGGCTTTTGGGTATCCGGTCTATGGCCCCGCGTTTGTCGGCTTCTTCGGCGGTGGATTTGGTTTCGGAGTCGGCTGGTTCCCCCTCGGCTGGGGCGAACCGTTCTTCCCGTGGTTCGGCTGCAGCCGTAATTTCGTCACCGTCATCAACGTGCACAACACGTTCATTCGCAACGTGAATGTCTTCAACACCAACATTCATAACGTCAATTTTGTGAACGCTCACAACGTGAACGCCGTGACCGTGGCGAATCGCACCGCCTTCATGAACGGCCAGGCCGTCAACCGTGGCGCCACTCACCTGACGCCCGCTATGTTGCGAGGTGCGCAGGTGACCAACTCCGTTGGCATCCGGCCCACGCCACACAGCGCGCTCGGCTCGGTGAATATGCGATCGAACATCGCCCGGCCCCCGGCTTCGGTTCAGAACCGCTCTGTAATCGCGCGCACTGCACCGGCGGCAGGGGCGTCTCATATGCCCGTTCACACCGTCAAGAGCGCGGGCCTGACTTCCGGCCGCGTCGGCAACGGCCCAGTGAACGGCGCCATGAATCAGCGCGCCTCACAAAATGTGCCAACGCATAACGCGCCGTCGACAAACAATCGTCCAGGCAAGGTGCCTGCGATGAATGGCCGTTCGGGCAACATTCCGTCTATGTCTCATATGACTCCGCGTCAGCAAGAGCTTTCGCAGAATCGTCCGCCTTCGGCGATGAACAACTCGAACCGGGCGTCTGCCAGTGTCATGGGCAATGCGGGTTCGCAGCGCACCGGCAATAGCCCGCGCACTTGGGAAGCGCAAGGAAATGCAACGGATCGCGGCCGCGCGCCGGCAGGTTTCGGAAGCTCCAACCGCCCAACGACGACCGTGCCTGCGCAAACCGCGCGCATGAACGATGCGAATCGTCCGCCGTGGGCACGCAGCGGCGCGCAATCTTCCGTTTCCAACGCCCAGTCGTCACGGCCTTCGGCGTCGACGCCTAGCTACAACAGCAATCGCCCAAGTTATTCGAACAGCGGCCGCTCGTACGAGCCGCCGCAGCGTTCGCAGCCGTCTTACAACAACAATCGCGGCTATTCGCCACAGCGCTCCTACAATCCGCCGCCCTCGCGCTCGTACTCAGAGCCGCGAACATATTCCGCACCGAGCCGCAGCTATCCAGCTCCGTCCCGATCCTACTCCGCACCGTCGTATTCCGCCCCCAGCCGCGGTTATAGCGGCGGTGGAGGTGGCAGCCGCAGTTACAGCGGTGGCGGAGGCCGTAGTTATAGCGGCGGTGGTGGCGGAGGTCGTAGCTATAGCGGTGGAGGTGGTGGCAGTTCCCATAGCAATGGAAGTGGCGGAAGTTCACACTCCGGTGGAGGCTCGAGCTCTCACGGCCGACACTAATCTCGTTCTCAAATTCAAGGCCCGCCTGGCAAATCCGGACGGGCCTTTTGCTTTTTTGCTTCCAGCCGATTGAAATTCCCAGCTTCCTGTTTCATGCGTTCAACGATTCGCGTCGTGACGCCCATACAACTCTCCCCGCCCGATGGTGTTAGATAGGGTGAAGGATTTCGTTCCCGGCATTTGCTGTTTCGACATGGGGAAAATGCGCAGCAACTGCTCTCTAACGATGAAGTGCTACTGTTTGGAGTATGCCCAGGCAATTGACCCAGGAACGTGAATGACGCGGCGCAATGGATTCACGGCCGCTCAGGTTTCAGGAGAGATTCCGACATGAGAAAATATCTGGTCAAATTAACGAGCCTGCTCAGCGTCGCGCTGGCGGTGGCCCTCTCTGCGCCCCAACGCGCCACCGCCGATGATGACGATCCGCCAAGCCGCGTAGCGCGCCTCAGCTACACCCACGGCAACGTTTCCTTTAACCCCGCGGGCACTGACGACTGGGTGACCGCCGTCGTCAACCGCCCCATTACCACTGGCGACAAGCTGTGGGCGGATAATGGCTCACGTGCAGAGCTCAACATCGGCTCCGCATCGATCCGCCTTTCCGGCAACACTGGCTTTTCGTTTTTGAATCTCGACGATCGCACGGTGCAGATCCGCGTCACCGAAGGCATCCTGAACGTGCGTGTGCGCCGCCTTGACGAGGACGAGACTTTCGAAATCGATACGCCCAACCTCGCCTTCTCCGTTCTGCGCCCCGGCGACTACAAAATCGACGTCAACGAAGCGGGCGACACCACGGTTGTCCTGGTCCGCGACGGCCAAGGTGAAGTCACCGGCGGCGGCTCCGCCTACACCATTCATCCGCGGGAAACTGGCACGTTTGCCGGTACCGACCAGCTCGATGCCGACATTCAACGTTTCGGTGACGACGGCGACGACTTCGACCGCTGGTGCCGTGACCGTGACCGGCGCGAAGATCACGCGCAATCCTCTCGCTATGTTTCTTCCGATGTCATTGGTTACGAAGACCTCGATGAGTACGGAGGCTGGCGCCCCGTTCCCGAATATGGCAACGTTTGGTTTCCACACACCACTGTTGTCGGTTGGGCTCCGTATCGCTACGGGCACTGGGTTTGGATTTCCCCTTGGGGCTGGACCTGGGTTGATGATGAGCCCTGGGGATTTGCTCCCTTCCATTACGGCCGCTGGGTTGTCGTCGGCGGCGTGTGGGGCTGGGTGCCTTGCGCGCCCCGCGCAGTCGTGGGTGTGGCCTACGTGCGCCCGGTTTACGCCCCGGCTCTCGTCGCCTGGGTCGGCGGGCCGCACTTCAGCGTGGGCATCGGAATCGGTGGCGGCGGTGGAGTCGGCGTGGCCTGGTTCCCGCTTGCGCCGCGTGAAGTCTACGTGCCTTCTTATCGCGTCAGCCGCACCTACGTTACAAACGTCAATGTTTCCAACACGACGGTGAACAACGTCGTTGTCAACAACTACTACAACAACGTCGTCGTCAACAAGAATGTCACCAACGTCAGATACGTGAACCAGACTGCCCCGAACGCTGTCACCGTCACTTCGCACGAAGCATTTACGTCGGCTCAGCCTGTCGCTCAACACATGATGAAGATTGATCGCCGGGAACTTGAGTCTGCGCAGGTCAATCCGACCACGCCCACCGTTGCACCGCAGCAGCGCAGCGTGCTCGGCGCCGGTGCGGAAGCGCGCGTGCGTCCGCCTGCGATCGCAATGAACCGCGCAGTTGTCGCCAGGACCGCTCCGCCTCCAGCCCCCGCTCCTTTCGTCAAACAGCAGCAAGTCATTCAAGCCAATGGCGGAAGGCCTCCGGCCGTCTCGGAGATGCGCCGAGGTCAGGTCGAGACCACGCAGGATGCCCGTGCGAACATCAAGTTCGCTCCGCCGGCCCAGCCCGGCACACCTCGTAACGTTCAGGGGAATCGTCCCGTGGACAATGCGCCGAATAATCCAGCCAATGTCCAGAACAACCAGCGCAACGGGCAAGGCAACCCGCGCAACGATAGAAACGACCGAAACGACAACAATCGTCCGCCCTTGATGAACAACTCCGCTCCGGGGAATTCCGGCAATCGGCCTGTGAATCCTCCAGACAACGCTGGAAATGCCCCTGGCAACAGCGGCAACGCCCCGGGTAACGCCGGCAGGCCCGGTAATCCGAGGGTCTACAACGATCGTCCGCCTTCATCCCGCCCGAATGACTCCGGCAGGCCGAACGTCGTCAACCCGCAGCTCGACCAGAAACATCAGCAGCAACTGGACCAGCTCCGGCAAAAGCAGGATCAGGAGCGCCAGCGCGTCGAGCAGAAGCAGATCAGGGAGCAGCAGAAGATTCAGCAGAACGGTGCTGACGACGCAAGAAAGCAGAGAGTGGATCAAACCCAGCCGCCGCAGCGCCAGCAAGTCGACCAGCAGCAGGTTCAGGAGCGGCAGAGAGCGGCTCAGGAAAACGCTGACCAGCAACGCCAACAACAGCGCCAGCAGGCCGAGCAGCAACAGATTCAGGAACGGCAGAGAGCGGCTCAGCAAAACGCTGAACAACAACGCCAGCAACAGCGCCAGCAACAGGTCGACCAGAGACAACAGCAACAGCTTCAGCAGCTCGAACAGAAACACGAGCAGCAACAGCAGAAGCTCGAACAAAAACAGCAACAGGAACGCCAGAAGCAGGAACGTCCGAAAGACAACAAGCCCTCCAAGGATAAGCCCCAGGACGACAAGCCGCACCGCTAGTCGTTACTGAAAGTCGAGCACCTTTCGGAACGGGCGCCGCGATTGGATCGGGACGCCCGTTCCGTTTTTCTGCGCATTCCGTTTTCGCAGGTGAAACGTCCTCGCGCCTCGCGTAAGATTCCTCTTCGGCGTTCATGGCCAAGCATCTCCACTCCCGCTCTTCGGCAAAGGAGGTTCCCGCCGCCAATCCGGATGTGCGCCTGCTGCGTCTGCGGGGTTTGCCTGAGATTCACCGCGGCGACGATCTCTCTGAGCAAATTGCAAATGCCGCCACCAAAGCACGCATGCAGTTTGAAAACGGAGACGTTCTTGTCATCGCGCAAAAAGTTATTTCGAAGGCCGAAGGCGCCGTCGTGAAATTGGGATCGATCGTGCCTTCGCCACAGGCACAAGCCATCGCCGAGCGGCAAAAGAAAGATCCTCGGCTCGTGGAAGTAATCCTTAACGAATCGAAGCGCCTCGTTCGCACCGATCCCGTGTTGATCGCCGAAACGCGTCACGGCTACGTGTGCGCCAATGCAGGCGTCGATCATTCGAACATTCCTGGAGACGATGTCGTGAGCCTGCTCCCTCGCGATCCCGACCGGTCCGCGAAGAATCTCGCCGCCGCCCTCCGCAAACGCACAGGCAAGCGCATGGCCGTCATCATCAGCGACACGTTTGGCCGCCCCTGGCGTCTTGGCTTAACGAACGTCGCCATCGGAGCGTCCGGCGTCCCGGTTCTCCACGATCTGCGAGGCACCCCGCCACCAGCATCATTCGCCCTGCCTCCGAGGATTTGTTCCGCTGATTTTCCTGGAGTTCTTCCTCGAATCCATTTCTCTTCTCTGTGTGCTCTGTGTCCTCTGTGTTAAATTCCCCTATAGCCCTAACTGCCTAGCGAATGCTCACCGCTATCCATCCCGTCACGCGTGAAGATGCCATTCAACTGGCCGCCCAGTCCCCGCTATCCGAGCTTCTTGCCGCGGCCACTGCACTCCGTGCTCAAGGCAAAGGAACCGTCATCACTTTCTCGAAAAAGGTTTTCATCCCGCTCACCACTCTTTGCCGCGACTACTGCAGCTACTGCACTTTCCGCAAAGACCCCGGTCAGCCCGGCGCCCATTTCATGACCCCGGAAGAAGTTCTCGCCCTTGCCGAACGCGGCCGCCACGCAGGCTGCAAGGAAGCCCTCTTCAGTCTTGGCGATCAGCCCGAAAAAATTTTCCCCGAAGCCCGCGAATTCCTCCGCGCGCAGGGCTACTCCCGTACGCTCGACTATCTCGCGGCCATGAGCGAACTCGTCCTCGAAAAAACCGGCCTGCTTCCTCACGCCAATCCCGGCCTCATGGATCAGGCTGCCCTCAAGCGCCTGAAGGATTCCAACGCCAGCGTCGGCCTGATGCTCGAAAACGTCAGCCCGCGCCTCATGCGTGACGGCCTGCCGCATGCCAAAGCTCCGGACAAAGTGCCCGCGCTTCGTCTTCGCACTATCGAAGAAGCCGGCAAACTCAGTATCGCGTTCACGACCGGCATCTTGATCGGTATCGGCGAAACTATGGACGAGCGCATCGACTCCCTTTTGGCCATTCGAACGCTCCACGAAAAATACGGCCACATCCAGGAAGTGATCATCCAAAATTTTCGTGCCAAGCCGGAAATTCCCATGGCCGCTCACCCGGAGCCATCCCTCAAAGACATGCTGCGCACGATTGCTATCGCCCGCCTTATTCTT
>MNEA01000063.1 GCA_001917435.1 Acidobacteria bacterium 13_2_20CM_2_57_6 | reverse complement strand
GCTGCCAGCGTCGGTCCAAATCGCTCCTGGGCCGTCCCGGAATACTTCTTCCGGATCAACTGCAGAACCTTCCGCCGGAACTCTTCCGGCTTCGCGCGGTTCGAACCTCTTCCCGCACTGCGGTGCTGCAGACCCTTCGCTCCTTCCCCTCGATACCGCTTCCAGAGTCTCTTCGTCTGCCGGTAACTCAACTCCTGTATCTTCGCCGCATCGGTCAACCGAAGCGTCTTGCTCTTCACCCGCCCCAAGACTTCTGCGCGCCGAAGTTCCCTCGTGCTCATCGCTGTCCTCTTCAACCGGACCTCCTCTGGAGGTCACAGTGTAGGGGACACTTCTAACGAGGGCAGAAGGGGACATTATCAAAGAGGTGCTATCGACGGAGTGACAAACTTGCGGACGTGAGCGATCATGCGTTCGCGCCGTGGCACTTCTTGTATTTTTTCCCTGACCCGCAGGGGCAAGGATCGTTGCGCCCCACTTTCGCGCCGACTCTTACCGGCTTCGGCGCTTCGGCCTGCGCGGGCCCGGTCTGATACTGCAAATCTTTCTGCTGGCGCTGCTGGCGGCGTTCGATCTCGCGCGCAACCGACGGCAAGTGCTGCGGTTCATTTACGCGCGCAGCGGCGCTGGCTGCGGCGGCGGCCGCGCTCTGCGGCGGGGTACGCGGCGGCTCTGGACGTCTAGCCTCCGGCGGCTGCTCGCCTTGCTGCATCTGAATGTGAAAGAGATAGCGGATCGTTTCGTTGTCGATGCGCGCCATCATATCTTCGAAGAGCACGAACGCTTCCTTCTTGAACTCGACGATGGGATCTTTTTGCGCGTAGCCGCGCAGTCCGATGCCCTCTTTCAAGTGGTCCAGCGAGAGCAGGTGGTCTTTCCACTGGGAGTCCACGACGTCGAGAATAATACGGCGCTCGAGCCAGCGCATCAGGTCCGTGCCAAACTGCTTTTCCTTTTCCTCGTAACGCTTCTTGACAGCCTCGACCGCGGCGTCGGCAAGCTGGTCGTGGCTGAGCGTGCCTGGGTCGGCGCCTGCCGCCTTCATATCGATGCCGAACTGCGCGTTGCTCTCCGCGAGAAATTGTGTGGTGTTCCATTGACCGGGATGCTGCTCGCGCGGGCAGAATGTTTCCGCAAGTTCGCGCACGACGTCTTCCGCAATTCCCAGAACGTAGTCGCGCTGGTCTTTGCCTTCCAGCGCCGAGCGGCGAATCGCGTAAATCGTCTCGCGCTGCTTGTTCATCACGTCGTCGTATTCGAGCAGGTGTTTGCGCGCGTCGAAGTTTTGCGCTTCGACGGATTTCTGAGCGTTCTCGATGCGCCGCGAAATCAGCCCCGACTCAATCGGCACGCCCTCGGTCATGCCCAGGCGGAACATCAGCGCCTTCACGCGCTCGCCGCCGAAAATGCGCATCAGGTCGTCTTCGAGAGAAAGGAAAAACCGCGAAGAGCCGGGGTCGCCCTGGCGTCCCGCGCGGCCACGCAGCTGGTTATCGATGCGCCGCGCCTCGTGGCGCTCCGTCCCGAGGATGTGCAGCCCTCCCAGTGCGACGACTTCGTCGTGTTCAGCTTTACATTGTTCGGCGAACTGGTCGTACATCGGCTTCCACTGATCGGCCGGCACCTGAAAGATCTTTCCTTCGTTCTGAAAGAGCACCATCGGGACTGCGGGCTGGTCGCCGTTGCCACTTGCGGGATCAGCGCCAATCACCGCTGGAGCCGCCGCATAGGGCATGGCCAGCTTGTTCTTCAGAAAATGGTCGCGCGTCATTTGCTCGGGATTACCGCCAAGCAGAATATCGGTTCCGCGGCCGGCCATGTTCGTCGCCACGGTGACCGCGCCTTTGCGCCCGGCCTGAGCGACGACGCGCGATTCGCGCTCGTGCTGCTTGGCGTTCAACACCTGGTGCGGGACGCCGGACTTCTTCAGCAATTCCGCGATAGCCTCGGATTTCTCGATGGAGATTGTGCCGACGAGAACGGGTTGGCCGCGTTCGTGATATTGGCGAATGCCGTTCGCGAGCGAGTTGTCTTCCTGGAGGATGCCGTTGACAACGGCCACAAACTTTTCTTTCTCCGTGCGGTAAACCACGTCTGCAGCTTCAATGCGAATCAGCTTGCGGTTCGTCGGAATCACCGTGACGTCCAGATTGTAAATCTTGCCGAACTCCGCTGCTTCCGTTTCCGCCGTGCCGGTCATGCCGGAAAGCTTCTTGTACATGCGGAAATAATTCTGGAAGGTAATCGTCGCGAGCGTCTGATTTTCGCGTTCGATCTTGACGCCTTCCTTGGCTTCCACGGCCTGATGCAACCCGTCGGACCAGCGGCGGCCGGGCATCTGGCGGCCGGTGAACTCATCAACGATGATGACTTCCCCGTCTTTCACGACGTAATCCACGTCCTTCTTGTAGAGCGTATGCGCGCGCAGCGCCTGGTAGACGTGGTGCATGATATCGATGTTCGCCGGATCGGACATATTGGTCAGCGAGAGAAGCCGCTCGCACTTGGCGAATCCTTCCTCGGTAAGCGTCGCGGTGCGGTGCTTTTCATCGAGCGTGTAGTCGATATCCTGAATGAGCTTGGGAATAATCTTGTCGATCTTGGCGTACTTGTCTGTGGATTCTTCCGACGGACCGGAAATAATCAGCGGAGTGCGCGCTTCGTCGATAAGGATGGAGTCTACTTCGTCGACGATGGCGAACTGGTGCCCCCGCTGCACGCAATGCGCCAGGTCGTATTTCATGTTGTCGCGGAGATAGTCGAAGCCGAATTCGTTGTTGGTGCCGTAGGTAATGTCTGCGCCATAGGCCGCGCGGCGCTGGTCGTCGTCCAGATCGTGCACAATCACGCCGACGCTCAAACCGAGGGCGCGGTACAGCGGGCTCATCCATTCCGCGTCGCGGCGCGCCAGGTAATCGTTCACCGTAACAATGTGCACGCCGCGCCCCGCAAGCGCATTTAGCACCGCGGGAAGCGTCGCGACGAGCGTCTTGCCTTCGCCCGTCTTCATTTCCGCGATCTTGCCTTCGTGCAAAACAATGCCACCGATCAGCTGCACGTCGAAGTGCCGCATGTTCAGGAAGCGGCGGCCTGCTTCACGGACCAATGCAAATGCCGGCACAATGGCGGGCTCCAGGGCCCTCTGCAATTCCTCTTTGTAGCTTGGCTCCGCGGGATCGGCGTCCTTCAACTGCTCCTGCACCTGGGCGCGGAGCTCCGCAAAACGCGTCTTGAGTTCTTCATTGCCTAGCGATTGCACTTCGGCTTCGCGCGCATTGATGGACGCGATGACGGGCTGCAATTTCTTGATGTCGCGCTCGTGCTTGGTGCCGATAAACCTGGCTACGACGCGGTCTAGTATTTGTGCTGCTTCCATTGGATGATTTCGCAGTCTCCTGAAAGGTTCTCCGCGTGCCCGCCGCCACTGGGCAGTCCAACGCCGCCAGTACAAACATCTTATTCTAACTGGTCGGATGCGTCAGCGCCAAGAAACACGCCACGCTTCTCAAACCAAACGTGAGAATCACTAGGTGGGGTGAAAAATGGGCGTTATTTAGAACCAACCAGCCCAGCAGGTACGGGAACCAGGTCGTTCTCGGCAGCGGTCTGATTGTTGGAACTGGCGGAGAGATTGCCCGCAAGCAGGCGGCGGTATTTGCCGCGCTCGTCAAGGTCCATATCCACAATCTCGAAGGCCATATCCTGGGCACGAGAATCGCGCATGAGCGCCGTAACATGGAAATTTCTCATCCCGATCTGGAATCTCAATTGTACTTGCGTGCCGGGTGTCAAGTGTCGGCTGAGGGTTGCAACGCCGCCCGTCAGGCTCGCGGTTTTGATCTCCAGGGAGCAGCCCTCTTTGAGGTTTGTGCAAATCGCTCTGACGGCCTTCTTCAAACGAACACGCGTGTGCCGGCGCTGGCGGACAAATTTTGACGTGACCGGAACGTCCAACGGGGCGAGAGTATACTCTTCCTTTTCGATCCCGCTTTTCGGCAAGAACTCGCGTACCCACTCCGGGTCCAGTTTCTCAAGCGCCTGCAGAGCGGCAATTCTCAATTCCTGCGGGTGCAGCCATCCGAAAACTTTTTTGGACTCCGCGATGCGCTTCAGGGTGCTTATCGATTCCGGCGCATTGATTCTTCCCACAGCTTCGACGGCTTTCACGCGCAGATAAGGCCCGCCCCCGGTTGGCAAGTCGCCGTCGGCAATGGTCAGCAGTTTGCCGAGCGCCTCGCGATCCGCCGCAACTCCGATCTCGTCGATCACCAGCGGCGTTACGAGCGGGTCCACATGATCCAAGAGCTCGAGCAGGATGTGGCATCGCCTGGCCGCTCCGCTGGCGGAAATCTGCCGGACGATGCGGTCTTGCGAGGTTCGCGGGAAATCCTTCATTCGGCCGGGCAGGAATACCATCACGGACTCCGGATCGAGCCTGCTCAATAGCCCCGCCATCTCCACGGCTTCGGCGATTGGTCCGCCGCGCACCGTGCTGCGGAGATATTGGACGCCCTCTTCGCCCAGATCGGCCGCCAAGTTCGCCACATGTTCGGAATCGTCCCGCAGGCTGCAGCGATTGAAGCGCACCGAAAGCTGCTCCATGGTCGTTTGCGGCAGCAACTTCAAGACATTGGTCAGTCCGGCAGCCACGTGGCGGGCCTTTAGCGCTTCGTCGACAAACTCCGGCACGCGTTCTTCGATACCCATTTTCCCGCGCAGACTGCGCGCGATGCCTGGACGCTGCGTCTCCACTCCCGCAATGAGATCCAGCGCCTGCTGCATCGCCGGGAAACAGTGGCTAGTCGCCGCCTCCTGGCTCAGGCGCACAAACGCCGCGTTGACCAACGCCTGCAACTCCGCGTCCTGCTCAATGCTCAACCGCAAACCAAGATGCCTCAGCGCTTCGCCCAGCAGCTTTGGATCGGCTTTGGCGTACAACTCGGCCATCTCGGAAAGTCCGGCCGCGGTTTTCTTGCGGGCTTCCGCCTCTTCGCTGTCCGCGCAAGCTGCATAATTTTGAAGGATGCTGACGGCTTCGGCGATCTCGCCGTGCTTGATCAGCTCGCCAACGTAAGACTGCACGTTGCGGGGCGGAATGCACCACGCCTCTTCGGAAAGCAGTACGGCGCGCTTGCCGCTGTCCGGCACCTCCGCCCAGAATTGCCGGTCCAAAATCTCGCGATGGGACTCCGCCAGGATGCCCGCGTCGGTCATCTTGTCTTCATGAGCCCCCAGAATCTTCCGCAAATTCTCGATTTCCTGGTTCATGCGATCGAGCATCTGGCGGACCGCATTGACTTTCACTTCGCCGCGCTCAAAGCGTTCCAGCGCGAACCGGATCGCCAAGTGCTCGGCCAGTTGCACGATAACGGACTCATCCACCTTCGCGTTTGGCGCTTTGGCGACCAAACTCGCAAGAGCCTGCCGCAATAGGTCCTGAGACTGGTCGGGCATTTCCGCCATCTGCTGTTGGAGTCGCGCGGGGCCTACGCCTCCGCCTGGCCCAGCTTGGCCCGCCCCGATCCGCCCGAAATTGGTCAAAGCGCCGAGAATGCCAAGGACTTCGTCCTCCGTGGGTGCTGCCGCGTGCCCTGCCCCCTTCCACTGCGGGCCCGTTCCTCCACGGAGTCCGAGGAACACACCATCGGCTTCTCCGCCCAATCCGCATCCGGTCGTGGTCGTGGCTCCGGTTGCGCTGGCGGCGGAACCGTCGGCGGCCGCGTTTGCGTTACCGGCCCCGCTCCCGCCGGGCCCCTTCGATCCCTGTGCTGCCGCAATCAATTCCAGCAGCTTCTTTGGATCATTGAGCCACTCTCTCACCTGTTCCTGCTCGCCTCCCAGTGAGGCGGAAGCCAGTTGTGCCGCGATGCTGGATTCTTTGAGCCGTGAGTCCGTGGCCACAAAGCAAATCTCATTGATGCGGATTCCCTGTGCGCCCGCAAGGGCAGACTTCAGTTGCAATGCGAGTTCTGCCGGTTTGGACTTGCCGGTGGGAAAGGCGCGCGCGAATCGGCCAATCTCTTCTTCAGTAACGCTGGAGAAAAATTGGATGCTGGCAAGTCCCGCCGCAGAGAGCAACTGCGCGAATTGCTTTTCAGCGGGCGACCCTTCGAGCGGCACCCCATCCAGCAAGAGCTGTGAATTCGTTGCCCCAAGCAACAGGCCAGCCTCGGTCCCCAGGGGGATGGCCGTGCGCAGTTCCTGCCATGCAATTTGGAGCTGCTCGATAGTCCGGGCGTGCTCGTAGCCGTACAAGCGGGCAAACTTCAGGAGAATGTTCAGGCTTCTTACGAATGCGCGTCCAGACGTTGTTTTTGGATCTGCTTTCATCCTGCGCCGATTTCTTCCCTCAATAGGACTTCTTCACTAGTACCCTAGGGTCGGGGGCCGTTCGCCGCAATGGTACAGCCGGTCTATGTGTCCCGGCGGTCAAGCCACCAAAGGACGGGCATATTCCCTGACCGGTCGTACGGGCACACGGAGAGAGAGGACAGGTGGGAAGGGAGTGTCCCCATCGTGCAAAGAAAATCAGTTTAGCGCGCGCCTAGTTCTTCGCCAGCGCCACGCGCCCGCGGCGCCGGGTGCGATTCGTGACCTGAGCAACCATCGGCAGTCCACCCAGCTCCAGCAATAGTTTCCGCAAGCGGTAGCGTTCTTCCAGATCCATGTCCACGAATTCGAATGCCATCGCCTGAGGCCGTGCCCCACGAACGATCGCCTGGGCCTTGATGCTGCGCACGCCAAGCGCGAATTTCAGTGACAGGAGCGAACCGGGAGCCAGATGGCGCTCTCCAGAACCGATTCCTCCGCCCAAGTTTAACTCTGGAATCGAGAGCCTGAAGTTTTCCCGCAAATTTGTAGTCACCGCGATGAGGTTGCGCGCAAGCTTCAAGCGCGCGTAGCGCCGCTGCCGGATCACGGAGGCATTGGCCTCTGGATCCGTTGGTTCGAGCGTCAGTTCCTTGCGGTCGATCCCGCTGGCGGCAATCTTTTCCATGCCCATCGAAGGTTCAACGCGCGTCAGCGCCTGCGCCGCGGCGATTCTCAATTCGTTGGGATACACCCAGCGCCAAACCTGCCGGGTGTCCAGAATGTGCTGAAAGAGCCCACTGGAGCCTGAAGCGCGCAACCGGCCGAGCGCCTCAATGGCTTTCAGCCTAGTGAAGGCCGGAGTTTCATCATTCTGCACCAGCTCGATAAGTTTCGGAATGCCACCGGCCTGGCCGCTCATCCCAATTTCGTCGATGGCCAGGGGTCGAATCAACGCGTCCAGTGAGTCGTAGATAGCGATGAGCAGCCGCGATCGCTGTTCCGCCGGAGTTGCGGAAAGTTGGCGCACCGCGCGGTCGTGCGACGAGCGCGACCATTGCGAGAGCCGCGCCGGCAGAATCTTCTCCACGTTTTCCGGAGAAAGCTGGCCCACCAACCCGATGGCCTCTACGGCTTCCGTTGCTGGAGCCGTTTGCAACGTTTCCAGGAGCCGTTGTGTGGCATCCTCTCCCAGGTTGCGGATAATCGTGGCGAGCAGTTCGCAGTCTTCGCGGAATCCGCAGTGTCCAAATCGATGCGTTACATAGTGGATGGTGGCCTTGGGCATCAGGTTGAGGATGTCCATCATTCCGTCAGCGATGTGGCCGCTGCGCATCGCCTCTTCGATGAATTCCGGCAGCCGCTCCTCCGCGCCGATCCGTGGCCGCAGGCTCTGCGTCGAACCAGGCCTCTGTGCCTCTACACTCTCCAACGACGAGAGTGCTTGTTGCATCGCAGGGTAGCAGCGCTTGGACGCTGCCTCCTGGCTCAAGCGCACAAACGCCGCGCTCACCAGCGTCTGCAATTCCGGTTCTCGCTCAATGGCCAGCTGGTTGCCCAGACGCCGGATCGCCTCCATCAACGCACTGCCGTCTCCGCTGCCGTACAGTTCGCCCAAGTCCGAGAGTCCGATGGCAGTCGTCCTGCGTGCTTCAGGTGCTTCCAGCCCCACACACGACGCGTACTTCATCAAAATTTCATTGACGGTCTTCAATTCCCCGCGCCGCAGCATATCCTCCAGGAACGCGCGTACGTTTCGAGGAGGCACGCACCAAGCTTCGTCTGACGTCAGCACTTCTTTCTTGTTTTCTTCCGGTACCTGTTCCCAGAATTCCTGGTCCAGCAACTCGGTGTAGGACTGCACGGAGAGTCCCGCCTGCGACATCATCTCTTCCTGCGTCGATAGGATCTTGCGCAACGCCTCAATTTCTGTATTCATGCGGTCGAGCAGTTGTTTCACTGCGTTGACCCGCAATTCGCCTTTTTCGTAGCTGTCCAAAGCGAAGCGTATCGCCACGTGCTCCGCCAGTTTCAGCAGCATCGGTTTGTCTGGCTTGGAGTCAGGCGCCTGCGCTGCGAGTCCCGCCAATGCTTGCTGCAGTGTGTACTGCGCTCGTACCGGCATTGCGCTCAAGCGCGATTGGAACGTCGGCACGTCCATACGGTGCTCAGAATCTTTCCGCGATTTCCCCAGTTGAGCGAACAATCCCAGCATCGCACGGACGTCTTCCTCCTCGACGCTGTATGCTCCGCCGCCTCCCGTTCCAGGTCCTCCTCCGGTCCCTGGTATTCCCCCCACTCCCGCGGCCGCGCCGCCGCGCAACAATGCCGAGGCCGTCAGCCATTTTCCCGGCGTGGTGCTTTCTCCACCAGGAACTCCAACCCCTCCACCGGCTCCAGTCCCTCCGCCG
>MNEA01000068.1 GCA_001917435.1 Acidobacteria bacterium 13_2_20CM_2_57_6 | reverse complement strand
CCGTCCTCGAACATTTTTCTTACTCAGGGAACGCAGACGTTTGAATCCAGTGGCACTATGATTGCCCAGCCGATAACGCAGCTCATTAAGATCCACCAGGCCAATAAAATTGCGGCCGCCGATGTGAACCTCTCCCAAGCCACATTCACCAAGGCGTCGACTGATGTAGTTTTCCGCGTACACGAGATCTACTATCGTATACTCACCAGCCAACTGCAGAAGGAAGCAGTCCAACTGCAGATCACGTCTGGAAACGAGAATTTGAACGAGAACACCGAGCAGGTTAAAAACGGCAGTTTGCTTGAAGTAGCGCGGGTTGAAAGCAGAGCGAGCCTGCTCGAGGCCCAGCAGGCGCTGCTGACCACGGACATGCAGATTGCCGATCTTACCTTTCAGTTGAACGATGTGCTAGGACTGCCGCTGAATACCAAGCTTATTCTCGACCCTAATGTCGATGTGGCGCTCGATTTGCCGCCACGCGAGCAGTCGCTTAGAACGGCGCTGAATGACAATCCGGAAATCAAAGAAGCAGCGCAGGCACTCGCCAAGGCACGGGCTGCGCACTCTGCAGCGAAGGCGGAATACATACCCGATGTCACTGCCTTCGCCCGGCACAGCTACCAAAATGGAGTGCCCTTTGTGGATCGGAATTTCGGTACGTTCGGCATCCATTTGAGCTATGACATCTTCGATGCCGGCAAACGCAGGGCGCTCGTACGAGAACGCCGCGATGAAGTATCGGAGGCGGAAGAGAACCTAAAGCGCGTGAAGGACGAAGTCGAGGTACGCGTCAACACAATCTATAACCGGCTGGATGTAGCGCGTGCCATGGTGGAAGTCAGGCAAGAGTATCTGGCCGCACGGCAAGAAAACGCCCGTCTCTCCGAAGATCAGTTCAAACAGGGCATCACACTGGCGTCCCAGCGCGATGCATCGCGGGCCCAGGCCATGAAGGCACGGGCCGGATTACTGGATGCAAGCCTGGCATACCTGTTGGCGCGAGACGATCTGAGCCGGGTTTTGGGAGGTACGACTCCATAGTCGTGGCATGAAACAAATGACTGAGACAACGCAAAAGGCGCATTGGGGAATGGTCCTCGGTCGTGCTGCAATAGTTGTTCTCCTCGCTGGAATACCCTTCGCAGCGGGATTGTGCGCTACGAATCCGGGCGGTGACAATGCAGTGCCCAATATCTTTCAGCCGCAATCCACACCGGCGGACTCGATCAAGCAGCTATCAGATTTCGTCCTCGCTATCACCGGCATGATTTTTGTCGTGGTCTTCAGTTTACTGATCTATGCCGTCATCAAGTTCCGCCAAAGGGCGGGCACTGCTGACCGCGAACCGGCCCAGGTGTACGGGAGTACACAGATTGAACTGGCCTGGACCATCATTCCAATCTTGATCGTGGTCGTGTTGTTTTTGGCTACCGCGCGGGTCATCCACGCGGTCCAAGATGCCCCAAAACCTGCTACAGCCATAGAGATCACCGCCATCGGACACCAGTACTGGTGGGAGTTCCGCTATCCAGGGCTCGGAATCGTCACTGCGAACGAGCTGCACATTCCGGTGAGCGATCCGGCCCTTCCTACGCCCACATTTTTAAAGTTGCTCTCCGCCGACACTGATCATAGTTTCTGGATCCCACAACTCGCGGGTAAGACTGACCTGATTCCGAACCACCCGAACAGCATGTGGATGGACCCGCATCGCACGGGTATCTTTCTCGGGCAGTGCGCCCAATATTGCGGGACGCAGCACGCCAAGATGCTTCTGCGCGTGTCGGTGGACAGCCCTAAAGATTTTGGCGCGTGGGTTCGCGCACAGCAGAAGCCCGCGATTCAGGACGAAAAGGTGATCGCTGGCCGGCGTGTTTTCGAAACGACTGCCTGCATCAACTGTCATGCGGTCGGCGGCAGCGCGGCAAACGGACGCTTCGGCCCGGATCTGACGCACTTGATGAGCCGTGAAACTATCGCGTCCGGTGCGGCCGAGAACACAAAAGAAAACCTGCGCCTGTGGATCCAGAAGCCGGACGCGATTAAGCCTGGCTCGTTAATGCCTGCCATGCAATTGAACGATGAAGACCTGGATGCACTCGTGAATTACTTGGAGACACTTCAGTAGTCGACGGATTTGGGAGAGAGCAGCTATGTCATCGGATGCGATGGCAATTCGAAACGTCGAGGTTGAGAGCCTTCCGTTGGTTGAGACCCTCCACGGATGGCTGACCACGGTTGATCACAAGCGGCTGGGCATTCTCTATATCGCCTACGCTTTGTTGTTCCTCGTCATCGCCGGGATCGAAGCGCTCATTATTCGCATCCAGTTGATGCATTCGCATAACGATTTTGTCTCTCCGCAAGTGTTCAATCGCATGTTCACCATGCACGGCACAACCATGATCTTTTTCGTGGCCATGCCGATCCTGTTCGGATTTGCGAACTACCTCGTTCCATTGATGATTGGCGCGCGCGACATGGCTTTCCCGCGGCTGAATGCCTTCAGCTTCTGGCTGTCGGCGTTTGGCGGCTTTCTGCTCTATTTCAGTTTCCTTGGAGGAAGCGGACTCTATGGGGCGGGAAATGCACCTGACGTTGGATGGTGGTCGTACGCACCTTTAACAGCGCGCGCGTTTTCACCGGGTCATAGCTCAGACTATTGGACGCTTTCGCTGCTGGTGTCGGGATTTGGCAGCATCGGAACCGCGATCAACATTCTCGCGACGATTCTTTGCCTGCGATGCCCGGGCATGAAGCTTAACCGCATGCCCCTGCTGGTGTGGCTGAATCTCGTGATGGCCGGAATGGTTCTGATTGCCATTACCCCGCTCTCCGCAGCCCAGATTATGCTGCTGATCGACCGGTATTTGGGAGGGCATTTCTTCGACGCGCAGGCCGGTGGCTCAGCTGTGCTCTGGATGCACTTCTTTTGGATATTTGGCCACCCTGAAGTGTACGTGCTGATCATTCCGTGCTTCGCCTTCATGTCGGAAATCATTCCGGTTTTTTCGCGCAAACCGATCTTCGGGTATCCGGTTATGGTGGCGGCCACGGTTTGCATCGGCTTTGTGAGCCTGAGCGTCTGGGCGCACCACATGTTCACAGTCGGAATGAACTCCTATGCCAATAGCTTCTTCACGATTACAACAATGGCTGTCGGTGTTCCTACCGGGATCAAGATTTTCAACTGGATCGGCACCATGTGGGGCGGGCGGATTCAGTTCAAAACTCCGATGCTGTTCAGCATCGGATTTCTATTCCAATTCCTCATTGCAGGCTTGACGGGAATCATGATGGCCGCTGCGCCCTTCGATTGGCAGCTTAGCCTTTCCTACTTTGTTGTGGCGCACTTTCACTATGTGATTGTGGGCGGAATTTTGTTTGCTCTCTTTGCCGCGTTTTATTACTGGTACCCGAAGATGACTGGCCGGATGTTGAGTGAACGCCTCGGTAAGTGGCACTTCTGGCTTTTCCTGATCGGATTTCACCTGACGTTTACTGTCATGCATATTCCGGGATTGCTCGGGATGCCGCGCCGAATCTATACATATGAGCCCGGCCGCGGTTGGGACACCCTGAATCTGATCATCACGATCGGCGCGTTCATTCAGGCCGTGGCCATCCTGGTGTTTGTGGCGAACCTCGTTATTTCTTATTTCAAAGGCGACAAGGCGGGCAACGATCCGTGGGATGCCTGGACGCTTGAGTGGTCCACAAGCTCGCCGCCGCCGGCCTACAACTTTGCAACCGTACCGGTGGTTGCGAGCCGCCGGCCGTTGTGGGACCAGAAGCATCCCGAAGATCCGGACAGCCGCTATGACTAAAGGGGGAGAGTAATGAGCGCAATCACGACTCTGTTCCCTGGAACACCTGGAGCCTGGAGTCTTCCACATCGCGGTAAGGTCGCCATGGCTTCTCTCATCATTGCCGAGTCGGCGATTTTCACGATTTTCGTCGTTGCCTATCTCATCTACGTCGGGAAGAGCCTGACAGGACCGACTCCGCGCGAAGTGCTCGAGACACCCATCTTCTTCACGATTTGCCTGCTGTCAAGCAGTCTCACTATTCACTTCGCGGGAAAATTTCTGGAACGTGATAAGCGAGGCGCATTCCTAGCCTTGTGGTCGTTCACAATCGTTCTAGGCGCCCTCTTTTTGTTCGGCACAGGCCGTGAATGGCACCGGCTGATCTACGAACACGGGCTGACAATCTCCACGAACCTCTTTGGAACGACTTACTACTCGCTGGTCGGCTTGCACGCCTTTCACGTCACTGCCGGTATGGTCATGCTGTGCATCGTGCTTATCTTCGGTTTGGCTGGGCGTGTCGGTGTGGAACAGTCCGCTCGTGTCGAAGTGCTTTCTATGTATTGGCATTTTGTGGATGTCGTGTGGGTGGTCGTTTTTACCGTAGTCTACGTTCTTGGACGCTGAGGAAAAAATGGCAACGCAACTATCCGCGGAACAGATGGGCCAAAACCCTCGGACGCCGCGCGAGATCGACGTTCCCGCACCGACAGCGTGGCCATTTGTTTTGGCTTTTGGGTGTACCTTAATGTTCGCGGGCCTCCTCACGAGTGTGTCGGTCACCCTCCTCGGTGCCGTGCTTGCTGTGGCGGGTTGCATCGGGTGGTTCTGGGAAGTCTTCCCTCACGAGCATGAAGTAACTGTGCCGCTGGTTCCGGAGGACCTTCGCTTAGCCACCGAGCGCCGCGTGGTCGAACGGCTTCCGGTTGCGGCAGAGCAGTTGCGCGCCTGGCTTCCTGTCCACACGTACCCAGTATCGGCTGGCGTGAAGGGCGGATTCGCGGGAAGCGTAGCGATGGCCGTGCTGGCCTGTGCCTACGGCGTGTTGAGGGTCGGAAGCATCTGGTATCCCATCAATCTTCTTGCCGCGGCAGTGTACGCGCAATCGCTGAAACTCGAATCCGCACGGCTGTATTCGTTCCATGCGGACAGCTTTTTTATTGCCTTGGGTCTACACGGGCTGGTGTCCACGCTTGTGGGGCTGCTCTACGGCGCGATGCTTCCCATGTTCCCTCGGCGGCCCATCGTACTCGGAGGATTGATCGCCCCAGTGTTATGGTCGGGACTGCTTTACACGATGCTGGGCCTGCTGAATCCCTTGCTCGCGAGCCACATTGACTGGCTCTGGTTTATGGCTTCGCAAGTGGCCTTCGGCGTTGTCGCAGGCCTTGTTGTCGTACGCCAGTCGCGGATGCCAACACGCGAGAATCTGTCCTTCGCCTTGCGCGCAGGAGTTGAAGCTCCAGGGATAATTCCACCACGTGGAAGCGGAGAGAAACGCCCGTGAACCGATTTCGACATCTATGTGCAGCCGCGGCGCTGGGCCCGATGCTGCTACTCTCGGGTTGCAGTGCTCCGCCCGGCCAGCCACGCAAAGCTTCGGAGACTCTGTCGCCGAATGAGGTCGTGGAATTTGGGACTCTATACTCAGAAAATTGTGCGGGTTGCCACGGCGCGGAAGGACGAGGAGGAGCGGCCATCGCGCTTGCCGATCCGGTTTATCTGGGCCTCGCGGATGAAACCGCGATGCGCAAGGTCATCGCCAACGGCGTACGCGGAACCTCAATGCCAGCCTTCGCGCAAAGCGCTGGTGGGATGCTGACGGACAAGCAGATCGATGTGATCACGAGCAAGATCCGGGCGCGCTGGGGTCGGCCGGGAATTCTCGATGGAGCCAATCCGCCTGCCTACGCCTCGAAGTCCACCGGCAACACTCGGCAGGGCGAAGTCGTTTATGGAACTTACTGCGCATCGTGCCACGGTTCCCAAGGCCAAGGCGGACCCAAGGGCAGCGCCATCACCAATGATTCTTTTCTGGCGCTGGTCAGCGATCAGGGGCTGCGCACGATTGTCATCACGGGCCGTCCTGAATTGGGTGCGCCGGATTGGCGCGGAAATCTTCCGGGCAAGCCAATGTCGGACCAGGAAATCACCGACGTAGTTGCCTGGCTCGCCTCGCGCCGGGTGCAAAATCCCGGGCAGCCTTATTCTGTCGCGAATGAGCGGCATTAGGAGTTTGACGATGTCAACATCTACTTCCACTTCCGCAAAGCTGGCCAAGAAGGACAACGACGTGCCACCGTCCAACGAAAACACTCTTTCTCGCCGTGGGTTCTTCACGAAGATGGGAATTCTGTTCAACGGCTTGGTGGCAACCGCACTGGCAGTTCCGATCGTTCAGTTTCTTCTCTCCTCGATTACGCGCGGGCGCAATGCCTACCTCGCCTGGGTGCCACTCGGCCCGGTCAGCGCCTTCCCCGAAGGCGAGACGCGGCTGGCTACCTTCCGGAATCCGTATGTCATGCCGACCGATGGCAAGACAGTGGACACAGCCTGCTGGGTGCGACGTGTCACAGGCGATCAGTTCCAGGTTTTTGCCATCAACTGCGCGCACTTGGGCTGTCCTGTCCGCTGGTTTCCGCAATCCGGTCTGTTCATGTGCCCGTGCCACGGCGGAGCGTACTACCGGGACGGCTCACGCGCCTCGGGACCGCCGGAGCGGGGACTGTTCGAGTACCCGAACAAAGTTGAGAACGGCCTGATCACCATTCAAGCTGGTGAACTACCTACACCGGGGGCTGTTGCAGCTCTCACCGGAGAAAAGCCGCCATGCGTATCATGATTGGCAAAATCGGGCAATGGTTCGACCGCCGCTTGCAGCTGGCGGCGCCCATTCGCGAAGCTGTCGAACATCCCGTGCCGCGAAACACGGCGAGCTGGTGGTACGTGTTTGGCAGCGCCGCACTCACCGTGTTCCTTCTTCAGCTCGTAACCGGAATTCTGCTCGCCCTCATTTACGTGCCCTCCGCAAGCGAAGCATGGAGCAGCTTGCAGTCTCTGAACCACGATGTAACTCTCGGATGGTTCATTCGCGCCATGCATGGATGGGGCTCGAATTTCATGGTGGCGATTGTTCTGATCCACATGGTCCAGGTCTTTCTGTTCGGGGCGTACAAGTTTCCCCGGGAACTCACCTGGATCATCGGCGTCTTTCTATTGCTGATGACTCTGGGCATGGCCTTCAGCGGGCAGGTGCTGCGTTTCGATCAAGACGCCTATTGGGGGCTGGGGAGCGGCGCGTCAATCGCGAGCCGCGTTCCCATTCTCGGTCCCGCAATTGTGAAATTGATGCTGGGTGGTCCGATCATCGCCGGTGCAACGCTGTCGAGGTTCTTCGCCCTGCATGTCTTCGTGATTCCGGGATTGCTGATCGCTTTCGTGGGCCTTCATGTCTTGATGGTGCTCAAGCTGGGAATCAACGAATGGCCGATGCCGGGACGCATTGTGAAACGAGCGACCTATGAGAGTGAATACCATGCACTGACGAAGAAGGATGGCGCACCATTCTTTCCTTACGCGGTGTGGAAAGATTTGTTCTTTGCCGCGTTCGTCATCCTTGCCGTCGCCGCGTGCGCGCTTTACTTCGGTCCTTTTGGGCCGACCGGCCAACCCGATCCGACGATTATCCAGACTGTTCCCAAGCCGGACTACTTTTTCCTCTGGCTCTATGCCTTGCTCTCGCTGCTTCCGCCGTCGCTTGAGACGCCGGCGCTTCTGATCGGACCGGTCGTGGTCATTCTAGGGTTGCTGCTGCTTCCGTTTCTCTCCGGCGAAGGAGAGAAGAGCTGGCGCCGGAGACCGATTGCAGTTTTGACCGTGCTGTTGATCGCGATCATGCTCGGGACCTTTACGCATCTCGCTGGGTTCACACCCTGGAGTCCGCACATGAACGCGTGGAGCGGTGATCCCGTGCCGGCGCGATTTATTCACGGCACAACCGCGCTTGAACGCCAAGGTGCGCTGGTGTTTCAGGTCAAGCAGTGCCGCAACTGCCATTCCCTTGGAGACGTCGGCGGGCAAAGAGGGCCGACTCTGGACAGCGTTGCGGTACGGCTAACGCAGGACCAGCTCATCCGCCAGGTGATTCAAGGCGGCGGCAACATGCCAGCCTACGGGAAGAATCTGAGTCCGGCGGAGACCACGGCGCTTGTGGCATTTCTTGAGACCCTGCATCCGGCGGGGCAACGTCCTGCCCGTGATGCTTCACGGGATGTGGTTGCCGGGGACGAGAAACGGCCCGGCGGGCAGCAATAATAAGGAGAACGATCCATGCCCCACCTCCATCACGGCGCAATGGAATCGCTCCAATCTGTGATTTTGCTGGATGTAATCTTCGCGGTCGTCGCATTGGTCTATCTGCGCGGATGGCTTCGTCTTCGTTCCACTTCACGAAACCTCATCGCGGCCAGGCGCGCTGGCAGTTTCTTCATCGGAATGTTTCTAATCTGGGTCGCCCTGGCTTCCCCCGTCGCCGGGTTCGATCACCAATTGTTGACCGCCCATATGGCTGAACACCTGCTGCTCATGACTCTTGCGCCTCCCCTTATGTGGCTAGGCGCGCCCATCATTGCGTTGCGCAATGGCTTGCCACAGCAATTCATGCACGCAATCATCGAACCAGCGTTGCGGTTGCCGGCGGTACAACGGGTCGGAAGATCGATCGGGCAACCAGCGTTTTGCTGGCTGGCCGCAGCTGCGGCGCTCGTCGTATGGCACATTCCAGGGATATTTACAGTTGGGCTGCAATCAGGAGCGTGGCACATGATCGAGCACGCATCCTTCCTTGTAGCCGGGCTTCTCTTCTGGTGGCCCGTCGTTCAGCCTTGGCCGAGTGTCTCGAGGTGGCCGGAAATGTCGGTAATCTTGTATCTCTTTCTCGCCACACTGCCCTGCGACATCCTTTCCGGATTTCTAGTGTTTTGCGACCGGGTGGTTTACACCGCCTATTTATCATCATCGCAGCCCTTCGGACTTTCTGCTCTCGAAGATCAGCAGTGCGCGGGTGCGCTGATGTGGACCTTCGTAACAGTCAGAGTCTGGAGGCTCGCTGAGCAATGGCCACAGAGCCCATTCTCGCGGCGTTCGATGTTCCGGTCGTGCAGCGCCGCCGCTTTGCGGAGTCAGCAGTCTTCTCCGACTATTGGGCGTTAACCAAGCCCGAAGTCAATTTCCTGATCGTGGTCACAACTTTTGCCGGCTTCTACTTGGGTTGTACAGCTCAATGGCGAGATTTTCCGTTCTGGCTATCGATCAATGCTGTGTTGGGGACATTGCTGGTTGCCAGCGGCACAGGCACCCTGAATCAATATATCGAGCGGCGCTTCGATGCCCAAATGCGCAGGACGGCCCGGCGGCCGCTTGCTGCCGGGCGGCTCAAGTCATCCGCAGTCCTATGGTTCGGTATTGTCTTGTCGGTCGTCGGCAGCGTTTACCTTGCGGTAGCCGTCAATTTGTTATCAAGCGTGCTTGCGATCGCCACGTTATTGTCGTACCTGTTTTTCTACACTCCGCTGAAAAGAAAAACACCGCTGTGCACTCTGGTCGGGGCGTTTCCGGGCGCCATGCCTCCTCTGATTGGCTGGGCCGCAGCATCCGGTAAGCTCAACTTTGAGGCATGGACACTCTACGCGGTGCTTTTCCTCTGGCAGTTCCCGCACTTCATGGCAATCGCCTGGATGTACCGCGAGGATTATGACCGAGCCGGGTACCTGGTGCTGCCTGATAATGGCAGAGCAAGAGACCGTTTTGTGAACTTGCAAACCTTGTTGCCACTCCTGGCCTTGCTACCCTTGAGTCTGCTTCCGGCCTTTGCGGGTCGGCCAAGCACGTTCTACTGCATCGGAGCCCTGCTCCTGAGCCTTGGGTTTCTCTACTACGGAGCGCAGTTCGTGCTTCTCAGATCCAACTCGGCGGCACGACGCCTGCTTGCGTCATCCATCATTTATCTTCCGTTGCTATTTGTGCTGATGTTCCTTCCCAGGGGCTAGCGGGTCACCAGTACGATGTTTAAGAATCCTGGCATGAAAAAAGGGCAACTCGGTGAGTGGTTTATCGCCAAGGCTAACCCTCCGTCTGTAACTTATGCCGCTCAAACCGCGCTGGCGGTAGTTGCGTCCTACTTGATCGCCTATTTGTTCCGCTTACCGGAAGCATACTGGGCGCCCATGGCGACCCTAATCGTCATGCAGTCAACCCTGAGCGCTGCATTGCCCATTTCCGTGCAATATGTCGCGGGAACTGCCGTCGGAGCGGCTGTTGGTGCGGTGACGGATATCTATTTCCCCGGAAGCGTCTGGGCGTTTGGCGGAGCCGTCTTTATTATTGGATCCTTTTGCGTCGTGCTGGGGGTCGAGAGGAGCGCTTACCGATATGCGAGCATCACCCTCGCGATTGTGATGCTCGTGCCACGATCTACCAGCGCTCGGTTAGTGGCACTTCACCGATTCTTCGAAGTTTCGATCGGCATCGCGGTAGGCCTTGCATTCTTCGCCCTCTGGTCGAGAATCGATCTGGGCGTTTCCTCCAAGGCAAATCATGACCGAAGTTCAAATGAACCGACCAGCTCAGAGGACATCATCGGTAGCGCTCCAAAATCCTGAATTGCGTATCGTGCGCGAGACGATCCATGTTAAGGGAGGATTGTCAGAGCAGCAGGTGGCGATTGGAGTCTGTTTCATGCTCTCTTTGCATAGCTGAATAATGCCGCGTCGCACCCCGATGGCCGACCGCCAGCGTCCGATCATTCGCGCCGAGTTTCGCCATAAGGTGTTCACCGTGGCCAGATCATGCGGAAAATGCAAGCGCACTCGCTGGCAGAATTGGTCAGGATGGCAGACAGGCTCGGGATTCGGTAATGCCTGGCGGCTTAGCACAACTTCAGACGAGTTTATGTTGTCCCGGCCGATCCGTTCGATCTTACGAATGTTCGGGGTTTAGCGCTTGGACTCACGTTCTTGATGAACTGGGGCAATGATAATTTCCCGACGTCCGAACAACCGTGCGTCGAGAGACAAAGCGCCAGCGCCTAGGCAAATGACAGCGACCGCGATCACCGCCGACAACACGGCGGTCATTGGTGTCGCAAGCGGGCCGACGCTGGATTTCGGGAACAAGGAAAAAACGCTGCTTACACCGATCATCGCCGCCACAAAGCCAACAGGCCGAGTCAGAAACCCAATCATGAGCAAAAAGCCAACTGCGATCATCACAGAAACCATAGCCAACATCAAAACTCCCAAGTCACGCTTATCGCCGAAGTAGGCAACGCCCTGAGTAATGAGGATGACTCCGCCTGCCGCCCGTAAAAGCAGCAGACCTGCACCGGGCCAGCCATCCGGAAACATAGAGAACATTTGGAGCAGCGAGATCTTCTCCTTCACGACCAACACTTAGAGTAGAGATTTCATTCACGAGATGAATCCCTAATGGTTGTGATCTTTTTCTACCACTTTTGAGGTATCGGCAAAATTGAGTGCGGCGTGTGTATCAGAGCTGGATGATCCCGCGCCGTACCCCAATGGCGACCGCCTGCGTTCGATCGGCAGCGCCCAGCTTTTCCATGATGTGCTTGATGTGCACTTTGACTGTTTCTTCTGAGATGAAGAGTTTTTCGGCAATGTCACGGTTCCGGTTGCCGCCAGCAATCTGCTTAAGAACGTCGATCTCGCGCCCAGTAAGGGTTTCATCGCTATAATGCTCCGCGAGATGCGCCGCGATCTCGGCAGGAATGCGCTTCTTACCCGCGTGCACTTGGCGAATCGCCTCCACCAGCTCCTTGGGCGGCATGCTTTTTAGCAAATAAGCGCGAGCTCCGGCTTCGAGGGCCCGTTGAATTTCCGTGTCACCAGCAAACGTTGTCAGAATGATGATCCTGGCTTCAGGAAACTCCGAGCGTATGGCGATCATCGCATCGATGCCGCTCATGTCAGGAAGCCGCAGGTCCATGAGCGTCACGTCGGGCGTGTGCTCGCGAAAGCGCTGGACAGCCTCTCGGCCATTGACGGCCTCGGCCACCAGCGACATGTCCGGCTGATTCCTGATAACAGTCGCGATCCCTTCATGTACCAACGGATGGTCGTCAACGCTGAAGACTCGAATTTTCACGGCCTCGCCCATTAACCTGCCCGCTTTTCACGTTCTGATGCTGTCGAATCTGTTTTTCGCGCATACATCTTCGACAGCCATTTTGTCACATTACCTGAAGCCTGAGATTCAAAAGCGACGCGGCCTGGGACGCGCAGGTCCACTTCGGTCCCGCCATTGCCGCTGCTCCTGACTCTCAGCTTCGCCCCAATTCTTTCCGCCCGTTCGCGCATACCCGAAAGCCCCCACTGACCCTCCCTGCCGAAGTCCAGCGCTTGTGAATCAATCCCACAACCATTGTCTCGCACCAGCACCCGCAGTTCGCGGAAACCGTATTCGAGCTGAACTTCGATTCTTGTTGCGCGTGAATGACGGAATGCATTGGTAACGGCTTCCCGGCCAATGCAGTAGACCTCATCGCGAACCGCGGGATGCATAGAGCGAGGAGTTCCTTCTACCATCACGCGAAAGCCAGCAGACGCTTGAACCGCGAGTTCTTGCGGGATCTGGAAAAAGCTA
>MNEA01000021.1 GCA_001917435.1 Acidobacteria bacterium 13_2_20CM_2_57_6 | reverse complement strand
GGCAGCGCCAGAGCGGCCATACTGCGCGCTGAATCCAGACGTCTCCACTTTGAATTCCTCAATGGCGTCCACAGGAGGGAGAACCACGAAGTTCGTACCGTTCAGGAAGTCCACCGTGTCAGAGTTGTTGTCGATGCCGTCCAAGAGGTAATTGTTCTCGGCGGGGCGCAAACCGTTGGCTGCAAAGGCGCCGTTTGCCGCGTTGCCGCGCGTATCGGCCTGCGGCGTGTTCACACCGGCGGACAGCTGTGCCAGGAACGTGAAGTTCCGGCCATTGAGCGGGAGATCATTTACGCTCCGAGAGTCGACGACTTGACCCACCGAAGCGTTTTGCGTTTGCAGCACAGGAACTGCCGCCACGACCTCCACGGTTTGCGTCACCGCGCCGGGCTTGAGATTGAAATTGATCACTACATCCGTACCGACGTTGACCACGACGTTCGTTTGAGTGATTGTTTGGAAGCCTTGGAAGGATGTCGTTAGCTTGTAGCTCCCAATTTTGACTGGCGTAAACTTGTAGCTTCCATCCGGGGCGGTCGTCGTGGAAAGAGCGGCGCTTGTGCCTTCGTTAGTCAGCGTCACCTTGGCGCCGCTGATTGCTGCCCCTGAGGCGTCTGTTACCGTCCCCAGGATCGTGCCGGTGTCCACTTGCGCATGGAGAGGCGGCGCACAAAGGAACAGAAGCAACAGCACGGTCGACATCGTCAAGGATGCTCGCAGGAACCCGGATGAAATGGCCTTCCGATTCATAACCGTTCCTCCTCAATCTGTTTGCACCAATGCGCAGCAATTCTTGCAAGCGCTTTCACCCCGAGCCAACTCCTCGACCGTGAAGGAAACAAAACGCGCTCCCGCGAGCCCTCGAACAGTCTCTGCGGACGGCGGCTTGACCAAATGGTCGATCGAACGCGAAGCGACGACGGACCCCGCTCCGCGGCACCAACGGATGTTTTTCTTGAGACCCTTGAGCGCCGGAATGGATGTACGACGCGATACCATTCGGGCCCCCAAACTGCTTAAACGCTTAACCTAGTGCGACACCTAATACACCGTTCATTGCGTCTTGTCAAGCAATTTTTTTCATCTATACTTCCCCGGTGGTTAACCTACTCTCGGATGCAGGAAACAGATCAGAACCAAGTGAGAGCGGTTCAATAAAATAATCAGATATGGGTCTAACGATTCGTGATGTCGCCAAGGCTGCCGGCGTCTCCACCGCCACCGTCTCCAACGTCCTGAACAAGACAGGCAAGGTGGGACGGCGTACGCATCTGCTGGTGCTGTCGACCGTCAAGCGTCTCGGCTATTTCCCGAACGTGCATGCGCGGCACCTTGCTTCGCACGACAGCCGAACACTCGGCATCATCGTGTCTGACATCGAGAATCCGTTTTTCCCTGAAGTCGTCAAGAGTTTTGAAGTGCGCGCGCGCCAGCTGGGCTACGACGCCATTCTCAGTGATACAAATTACGACCCTCGCAGAACCAGGGAAGCTGCCGAGAGAATGATGGAGCACAACGTCCGCGGTGTAGCGGTAATGACCTCGGAAATCAGCTTACGACTGATCCACGAACTTGCCCGTAGAAGAATTGCCGTCACTTTCCTCGACCTCGCGCCGGTACGCAGTTACATGAGCAACTTGAGAATCGATTATTTCTCTGGAGTCGAACAGATCGTCAAATATCTCCATTCCAACGGACATCGGCGAATCGCCTTCATCGCTGGGAGGCCGAGGCTCAAGTCCAACCTGGCCCGGTTGCAAGCATATGAAAAGTGTATGCAGGATTTGGGGCTCGAGCCGGGGCCGATACTGCGTGGTGATTTGCGCTTCGAGGGCGGATTAGCAGCGGGGCTGGCAATCGCAAAGTTATCTCCCAGGCCCACGGCAGCGGTGGCCGTCAACGATCTCACCGCGGTTGGAGTGATCAAGGGGTTGTTGAAAGCCGGATGCCGTGTCCCGCAAGATGTTTCTGTAACCGGCTTCGACAACACACGACTGGCCGAATATAGCAATCCCTCAATCACGACCGTAGACGTACACCGGGATATGCTGGGGAAAATGGCGGCCGACGCTCTTCATGAACTCTCCCGCTCCGCTGATCCTCAAGGCAAGGAATATCAGATCCCCGCTGAGCTGATCCTGGGAGATTCCTCGGGCCCCGCGCCTTCTGAATAACTGCCTAGTATTTGGAGCGGTCACACCCGGGTGCTAGCATGCAAAAGTTGAGTCATCGATACATGGACAGCTAAGAATGGCGCGTGGCAAAGACGAAAAGGGCGGTTTCTCACGCCGGAGTTTCTTGAGAGGCATGCGGTGGGCGCCGCTTCTTTTTCTTCCCGCGCCTATTCGGGGGATTTGTTTTCCATCAGTACGCCACGAGCAACCCGGAAATCGCAGCGCCAGTTTCCCCCTCGCTGATTTTCGCCTCACGCCGCTCTATCCCGCGAAGTCGCCGCTGGAGGACGTATTGAGCCGCGTGGTTCCGGGCTCCGACGAGTACGTCACGGAAAAGTACGCGTTTGAAATCATGCGGCTCCTCGGTGAATGGAGCGAAGCTCTTAAGTCCTCACCGCCGGATCTCGCCGTTGTGGCGAAATTCCTGGACGCCTCGATTGAGGCTGGTTCGCTGATTCCGACTCAAGAAAAAACTTTGCGTTCAGGGAACGGCATCGATGTTTTTCGTAGATCGTTTTCGGCCAATGCGGTAGCGAGCCGCGAGCGATTTCTCCAGGAGATGAAGAACTACTTGGCTCCGATTTCGCGGCTGGAGACGGCTGAGTTCGAAATCGTCGGCATCCAGGAAACGAGTGGTTCATCGCCGGGGGTGCACATCGACATTCGGTATGACCTGGTTGGCACGCGGGCGGATATGGTGCGCGAAGAACGCATTGGGATTTGGAAGACCGAGTGGACGCGCGATGATTCCAACGCATGGCGAGTCATTCGATGGGCGGCGAGCGAAGAAAACCTGAGCCGGACGCGCGGGACTGTCTTCATTGACATTACTACACACGCTTTGGGGCAAACCGAATCGTACAGAAATCAGATGGTTCACGGTGTTGATTATTGGCGCACGGTTTTGGACGGAGCGTGCGGGATCGACGTTTATGGGAACAACGGCTTGGCCATGGGAGATTTTGACGGCGATGGCTTGGAAGACTTCTACGTCTGCCAGCCTGCGGGTCTTCCGAACCGGCTCTATCGCAATCGCGGCGATGGCACGTTCGAGGATGTGACTGAGACGGCCGGAGTGGGTGTATTGGACAGTACGGCTTGCGCTTTGTTCGCGGATTTCGAGAACAAAGGGCTCCAAGACCTCCTCGTGGTCTGCGGCAGCGGGCCGCTGCTTTTCCTGAACCAAGGAAACGGAACGTACTCATTAAAACGGAAGGCCTTCCAGTTTGTTCAGCCTCCGCAGGGGACGTTCACCCATGCTGCCATTGCTGATTATGATGGGGACGGACGGCTGGACATTTATTTTTGCCTGTACAGCTATTACGCGGGGCTCGACCAATACCGCTATCCCGCACCTTATTTTGACGCGAGAAATGGTCCACCGAACTTTCTGCTCCACAACGAGGGAAATGCAACGTTTCAGGATCGAACAGAAGCTACAGGGTTGAACGTGGATAACGACCGGTACACCTTCGCGTGCGCCTGGGGCGACTACAACGATGATGGTCTTCCAGATCTGTATGTAGCTAACGACTTCGGGCGAAACAACCTCTACCGCAATAATGGTGGGGGAAAGTTCACCGCGGTCTCCGCAGAAGCAGGCGTCGAGGATGTCGGTGCGGGAATGAGCGCTATCTGGTTCGATTTTGACAACGACGGGAAACCGGACATCTATAGTGCTGCAATGTGGTCTGCCGCGGGCATAAGAGTTTCAGAACAAGAGCGCTTCCATGAAAAGGAGCCGGAGGGCGTCCGTACGCTTTATCGTCGGCACGCGCGCGGCAATTCGTTGTATCGCAATCAGGGAAACGGGAAGTTTCAGAACGTAAGCAACGAAACGGGCGTCGAGATGGGCCGCTGGGCCTGGTGCTCGGACGCGTGGGACTTCGATCAAGACGGTTATTTGGACCTATACATTGCGAATGGCTACGTTTCCAGTGCAGAGAATTCCGCACGTGATAAGAACGACCTTGCGAGTTTTTTCTGGCGGCAGTTGGTGACGAAATCGCCGCAGAGCCAAACACCGTCATTGCGCTACGAACAGGGATGGAACGCCATCAATGAGCTGATCCGGTCGGACAACTCCTGGAGTGGCTGCGAGAGGAATGTTTTTTACGCGAATAATCACGACGGAACATTCTCGGAAGTCTCTGGGACTGTGGGATTGGATTTTCTTGAGGACAGCCGGGCGTTTGCGCTTGCCGACTTGGACCGGGATGGACGATTGGAAGTCGTCCTGAAAAACCGGAATGCCCCGCAACTGCGAATCTTGCGTAACTCGATGCAGGGCATCGGACAGTCGATCGCCTTCCGCTTGCGCGGGCAGAAGAGTAATCGCGATGCGATCGGTGCTGCGGTTACAGTCGAAAATGAAGCGCATCGGCAGACCAAGTATTTGCAGGCAGGCTCGGGATTTTTGTCGCAGCACAGTAAGGAGCTTTTCTTTGGCGTTGGAACAGCCCAAGGAACTGTACGAGCCTCGATTCGCTGGCCCAGCGGGCTAACCCAGGCCTTCGAGCATTTGCCTGTTGACCATCGAATTGAAATTCAGGAAGGCTCCGATAAAGTTATGGCCAAACCCTTTGGGGCTTCGCCGCCTTCTTATACGCGAGCCGGCGAGCCGCAGAAGCGGGAACTTCTGCCTTCATTGGCGGAAACATGGCTCATTGAACCTCTGAGCGCGCCCGAGTTTTCCTTACCCGACGTCACCGGCAATACGCAGGAACTGCGGTCGTTCCGAGGCGGCACGGTACTTCTCCACTTTTGGGCAGCCGCTTTGCCGCCCTGCCGCGAACAGTTGCGACTTCTACAAAAGTACAAGTCAGTTCTAGCAGATGGCGGCCTTCGCATTCTTGGCATTAACGTCGATGATCTTGGCGATGCCCAGGCTGCGCGAACGTTCGCTGCAAAAGAAGCGCTTAGCTTCCCGAACGTATTCGCCACCCGGGAGGTAGCCGGCATCTACAACATTATTTATCGCTACCTATTCGACCGCCGCCGGGATTTGCCCATCCCGGCTTCTCTCTTGCTCGACAAGGACGGCATGATTGTCAAGGTTTATCAGGGGCCGGCGCATCCCGAACGGCTGACGGAGGATTTGAAATCGCTCCCGCGTACGCAAGCCGAGCGCATTCAGAGGGCGCTTCCTTTCAATGGAGTGCTCTATCAGGGTGCGTTTCAGCGTAACGATTTCACTTACGGGGTGGCGATGTTCCAGCACGGATATTTGGAGCAGGCGGCAGCGTCGTTCAAGCAAGTCATCGCCGCCAAGCCGGAAGATCCTGAAGCTTTCTACAATCTTGGCACCCTGTATCTGCGAAAAAACGATCTGCGTGAGGCCCGGCACTATCTCGAACAGACGACGAAGCTGCGTCCGAATTATCCAGAAGCGTGGAACAATCTAGGAATGGTAGCCGCGCAGGAAGGACTGAGTGACGAAGCTATCCGCAGGTTCAAACATTCCTTGAGCTTGAGGCCAAGCTATGCCATCGCGCTCACGAACCTCGGCAACGTTTATCGGTGGCAGGGTGACTTCGACGAAGCGGAAAAACTCTTGAGCCGCGCGCTGGAAATTAGCCCGGATGATCCGGAGGTCAACTACAGCTTCGGAATGCTCTACGCGCGTCAAAACCAGCTCGAAAAGGCCGCGCGATACTTGGAAAACGCAGTGAGCCTGCGGCCGGATTATCCCGACGCGCTAAACAATCTTGGGGTCCTGTTTGTCCGTGAACGGCGCAACTCGGACGCGGAAGAGCGATTCAAGACCTGTATTCGCGTAGCTCCGAACTTTGACCAGGCCTATCTCAACCTGGCCCATTTATACGTGATTTTGGAAGAAAAGCAGAAAGCCAAAGAGGTCTTACTGGCGCTGCTGCAACAGCAACCGCAGCACAAGGTGGCTCAGAAAGAACTGGAGATGCTACAGTGACCTTGCAACTGCGATCAGAGCGCTCGGGGAATCATATTGGAGGATGAAGTTCAATATTTCAATGCGCCATTCGTCCAGGTTCGAGCGCAGAAGGCCCAGGTTTAGCGGAATCCTTGTGTTAAGCGTGATTCTGCTCTCTTCGAGCGTATCCGAAGCGCAGCAAACCGCTCCTACCGGGGAAAATGCCGCGCAGGCTGTGAAAGGCCAGTCGCATTTTCCGGAAATAGAAGAACTCCTCCGCCAAGGTTTGACCGAACAAGCCAAAGAAAAGATCCAGGAAGAGCTTCAGCGAAATCCTTCCAGCGTTGAGGCGTACAATTTATTGGGGATTATCTGCAGCGATCAGAAGGATTACGCCAACGCACTGGAAGCCTTTCAGCATGCATTAAAGCTTGACCCCAACTCGACGAGAACTCGCATCAACCTTGGGAACGTGTATGTCGCCGAGGAAAAGCCCGACCTAGCCGAGAAGGAGTTCAGAACGGTCCTGCGCCTCGATCCTGCGAATCGCGATGGCAACTACAACTTGGGTCTGGTACTGACGGCGAAGGGTCAGCCTGCGGAAGCCATTTCCCACTTTCAGCGCGTGCGCCCCGCGAACGTTCAGACTCGCTTTAACCTCATTCGCGCCCTTCTCCAGGCGCGCAGGACTGTCGAAGGCCTAAAAGCGGCAACCGAGCTATCCACCCATAATAAAGACAACGTCGAATTGCATTTCACACTAGGCGTGCTACTCGCTTCTGAAAAGCAATACCCGGCCGCCCAACTCGAGCTGGAAAAGGCCATTGCGTTGCAGCCGGAGACTTTTGAGATTCTGTTCAATCTTGGACAGACCTATCTTCGAGGCCGCGAATACACGAAAGCCGAGCAGGCGCTGAATCGAGCGCTGAAACTGAAACCGGATTCACCCGAGACACTGTATCTATTGGCGCAAGTTTATGCGGATCAGACGAGGGCAGTCGATGCTCTGGACCTGCTGATTCGCGCGCACAAGCTGGCTCCCCAGAATACGGACATCATTTTTCTCCTAGCGCGCGTCAGCATGTCGCAGAATTATTTTGAAGATGCGATCCCGCTTCTGGAATCAGGCTTGAAAATTGCGCCCCAACGAGTCGACCTGCATGCCGCATTGGGCGAGAGCTACTTCATGTCCGGCAAAGCCGAAAGAGCCATCGAAGAGTTCAAGACTTTGATTCAACTGGATCCGTCGCCGCGATCTTATACATTCATGGGACTCTCTTATCGTCACCTGGGGCGATTCGATGACTCCCGAAAGTACTTTCAGGAGGGACTCAAGAAGGATCCGCACAACGCTTCGTGCCTATTTAACATGGGCTACATCGAGGAGCGCCAGGGAAATCACGCGCGGGCCGAAGAGCTGTTTCAGCAGGCTCTCCGGTCGAATCCTGATTATTCTGAAGCGCTCTTGGAGTTGGCCAATCTGCGAATCGCCGACAAGAGATTGGAAGAGGCCGCCGACCTGCTTCGACGATATGTAAAAGTCAGCCGCAACGCCGCTGCCGGATATTACAAGCTCGCCATGGTGGAGAGGAGCCTCCATCAGCTTGCGGCGGCGCAAAGGGATCTGAATGTCTTTCAAACACTCTCGAAGGACGCTTCGCCCGGCCCTTACCCGTATCAACATCTTTTCGATTACCTCAATAATCGCTCCAGCCTTTCGCCCCGGGCTCGAACGGAGTTGGACTTGACCGAGCTGACGGAGCAGATTCAGAAACACCCGGACCAGCCGCAAGACCTCTATCTTCTAGCCGAGACTTATCTGAAGCTGGCCAAACTCGAAGATGCGCGAAAAACAATTGCGCGGCTTGACCAGATCAGCTCGGGCGACTACCGCACGCAAACCGGGGTGGGTGTTCTGCTTGCTCGATACCGTTTGTATGACGACGCCATCCAGCATTTCCAATCGGCCTTGCGTGCCAATCCGGATTCTGATGACGTGAAATTTGATTTGACCGACGCTTATTTCCGCAAAGGCTTCTATGCGCAAGCGCTTGAAGCCTCCAAGCAAGTTTCGGCGTCGGGCCAGCAGGATGATGCTTACTTGGCGCTGGTCGGCGACATCTACGCGCATCTCGGCGAAACGGCCCGCGCCAAAGAAATCTTCCAGGAAGCCATTCGCCGAAATCCTGACAACGACCAGTATTGCCTCTCGCTGGCTCTCGTGGAACTCCGCGAAAATAATGTCGGCGGCGCCGAAGAGACTTTGCGGAAAAGCCTGGCGCGAATCCCCAGTTCCGGAAAAATCCTCTGGGGCTTGGGAATTGTCTCGGTGTTGGAAGGGAAGACGCCCCAAGCCGAGGATAACCTCGAGCGTGCCGTAGACCTTTTGCCGGAATGGCCAGGAAGTTATTCCGCGCTGGGCGTTTTTTATTATCAAACCGGAGAGATCGCCAAAGCCCGCGAAGTGCTGAATCGCTTCAAGGGCAGCAACGCTGCGGGCGGCCTGGATGTGAATCGCATTGAAGAAGCTCTGGCCAAGGCTCCGGTGAGGTCGTCTTCGCTTCGCGAACCCCTGCCAATGGTTGCCCGGCAGCAATTACTTCAACTCGCGTTGTCCCTCGCTGACCGGACACTATGAGCAGACAGGGAACGGGAAAAAGCGCAACGATCAGCAAGGCATTCGCGCTTACAAGCAACTGGAGCGCAATCCTTGCGCTCAGCGCTGTGAGTGTTGCCGCCATCCAACTAAAGAGTTCCACTGGGCAAGCTCCTAAAATGCAGGACGCGCGAATCACCGTCCGCTACACGGACATTCGGCAGTCCGCGGGAATCACGTTTCGCCAGGATTCCACGCAAACGGACGAGAAGTATTACCTCGAAACCATGGGCACCGGCGTCGGCTGGATTGACTACGATCAGGACGGCCTGATGGATCTCTACTTCGTCCAATCGGCCGCCACTGATATTTACAAACCACCGCATCCTCTGCATTCGGCGCTCTACCACAACAATGGCGACGGAACATTTACGGACGTTACGGAAAAAGCCGGTGTGGGCGGGGAGGGGCATTACGGTCAGGGCGTTGCCGTCGCGGACTATGACAATGACGGCTACCCCGATCTGTACGTAACTGGCTATGGGCGCGCGATCCTCTATCACAATAACGGCGACGGAACGTTTACCGACGTCACTGCGAAGGCCGGCGTTGCGGACGAAGGCCAGTGGTCCACCAGTGCCGGTTGGTTTGACTACGACAAGGATGGTTGGCTCGACTTGGTCGTCACGAATTACATCGAGTGGACGCCGAAAACGAATCTGTGGTGTGGCGAGCGTCGTCCCGGCTACCGCTCGTACTGCAATCCGGGCAACTACAAGGGGCAGAAGACCAAACTCTATCACAATAATCACGACGGCACGTTCACCGACGTCAGCGATTCTTCAGGTGTTGGCAAGCCTGAATCCAAAGGCATGGGTGTAGTGCTCGCAGACTTCAACAACGACGGCTGGCCGGACATCGCCATCGCGAATGACACTTGGCCGAATTTTTTGTTCATCAATAAACATGACGGAACGTTTCAGGATGTTTCCTTCATTTCCGGCCTGGCGGCAAGTGAGGACGGCCGCTACGAAGCAGGAATGGGGATCGACGCCGCCGATGTGGACGGAGACGGTTGGCAGGATGTTTACGTCACGCACCTTGATTTTGAATTGAATCGCCTCTACCACAACAACCGGGATGGAACGTTCGATGACTACACCTACCGCTCGGGCATCGGCAACAAGGCCATTCTCCTGAGCGGCGTGTCCATGAAATTTCTGGATTACGACAACGACGGCTGGCCCGACATCTTGCAACTGAATGGCGCCATGCTTGACAACGTGAATCTCTATCACAGCGAAGTTTCTTACAAAGAGCCATTGCTGATGTTCCGTAATTTGGGGAAAGGCCAGTTCGAAAAAGTTTCAGACTCTTTGGGCCCGGGCTTCGTTCGCCCTATCGCCGGCCGCGGCCTGGGCACCGCGGATTTCGACAATGACGGTGACATCGACATCGCCATTAACAATCGCGGCGACTTTCCAGAGCTCCTGCGTAACGATGGCGGAAACCTCAATCATTGGCTGGAAGTTCTGCTCATCGGCACAAAATCCAATCGCGATGGCATCGGTTCTTCCCTTAAGCTGACTTCCGAGGGCGTCACGCACGTCGAGCAGTCCAAGGGCGGCATGAGCTACATGTCGGCTAGTGATCCGCGCGTTCATTTTGGTTTGGGCAAGCGAACGAAGATCGAGTCTCTGGAGATCGCTTGGCCGAGCGGTCAGGTGGATAAACTGGCGAATGTGCCCGTCGACAAGATCATCGCCGTCAAGGAAGGCGTAGGAATTGTTCCGCGCAATTTTCCCAGGGTCCCGAACAAATGAATCTTCTGCGGCGGCATTTTCTCGGCTCATCTCTTGTAGTTCTCGGCAGCTCACTCCTCGACGCCCTTACAACTCCGCTCTGGAAGTGGCGCAGCTCGATTCGCCTCGACGCGGCAACTCTTCCCGATCCGTCCATTTCAAATTCACCGCCAACGTCTCCGGTTCAGTTCGTCGACGTAGCTCGCGAGGCCGGCCTGACCATTCCCAATGTCTGGGGCGGCGCCGATCACAAGAAATACATCATTGAAGCCAAGGGCAGCGGCCTCGCTTTTTTCGATTATGACCTTGACGGTTGGCTGGACATCTATCTCACCAACGGAACGCGCTTCAATACCGACTGGCCCGCCGGCAAAGCCCCCACTTCTCATCTGTACAAAAATAATCGTGATGGAACCTTCACAGACGTCACCGAAAAATCCGGCCTCGCCCGCACCGGCTGGCAGACCGGTGTCTGCGTCGGCGATTACGACAACGACGGCTCGGACGATCTCTTCTGCTGCTTCTGGGGACACAACATCCTGTTTCACAACAACGGCGACGGCACTTTTACGGACGTCACGCGCAAAGCGGGTGTCTACGACGAACAAATTCGTTGGGGCGCGGGCTGCACCTGGCTAGACTACGACCGCGACGGCCGCCTCGATCTCTTCGTTTGCAATTACATCAAGCTCGATCCCGAGAAAACTCCCTCCAAGAGTGAACCCACGCAGTGCCAGTGGAAGGGCGTTCCGGTAATGTGCGGCCCGCGCGGCTTAACCGGCGACACCAACGTTCTCTTCCACAACAACGGCGACGGCACCTTTACCGACGTCTCCGCGAAATCCGGAATTCTGAAGCCCGGACCGCGCTATTCCATCACCGCCGTCTCCTATGATTTCGATAACGACGGCTGGCCCGATATTTACGTCGCCGTGGATTCCGAGCCCAGCATCCTCTTCCACAACAATCACGACGGCACCTTTACCGATGTCGCGGTGATCGCCGGCTGCGCTTATAGCGAAAACGGCCACGAACAAGCCGGCATGGGCGTCGCGGTTGCCGATTACGACTGCGACGGATGGTTTGACATTTTCAAGACCAACTTCGCAGACGACACCTGCAATCTCTACCGCAACAACGGCGACGGAACCTTCAGCGACGTCACGTTTTCCTCGGGCATCGGCATCAACAACCAATACGTCGCCTGGGGTTGCGGCTTTCTTGATTACGACAATGATGGGTGGCCGGACCTCCTGCAGATCAATGGACACGTCTACCCGGAAATCGAAGGCCACGAGCTTGGCCAGACCTACAAGAATCCGCGACTGGTCTACAAGAATCTTGGTGATGGTCGCTTCAAGGACGTCTCGTCAGAAATGGGGCCCGGGATCAGCGAGCGCTTCTCCAGCCGCGGCGCAGCCTTCGGCGACTATGACAACGATGGCGACATCGACGCTCTGGTCCTGAATATGAACGACCCACCTTCGCTCCTTCGCAATGACGGCGGCAACCAGCAGAATTGGATCAAGATCAAGCTGATCGGCACAAAGTGCAATCGCACCGCCATTGGAGCTCGCGTCCGCGTTGTCACTGGCAAGCATGCCCAGATCGACGAAGTCCACAGTGGCTCCAGCGTCATGTCACAGAACGACCTGCGACTGCACTTCGGCTTGGGAAAATCTCAAATGGTCGATCTTATCGAAGTGAAGTGGCCCACTACTCAGAAGGTCGAACAGTTCAAGCAGGTGAAAGCCAATCAGATCCTGACAATCCGCGAAGGCGCCGGGATCGTCGCACCCGTCAACGCCAAGTCAAAATAGGAGATTTTAATTTTCAACGAGACGAAGAAGATGCCGGTTGCTCCTTTAAAATGACCAGAAATTGCCTAAGTTCCCGCCGCTGGCGTTCGATTTCAGCGGTCTCCGCTTTTTCCATTTTCTCGTACTCTTGAAACTCCTCCTCCGCCTTCGATTCTTCCTTGGTTCGCCGGTAGGCTACACCCAGCCGGTAATGAGCTTCACTAAGTCGCGGGCTCACCTCGATCGCCCTCTTGTAATCGCGAATCGCCTGCTGGAAATCGCCCCGCTCGGAATGCAAAATCCCCAGTTGTAGATAAGCCTCGCCAAGTTGGGGATCGATGCTCGCCGCTTTTTCGAACAGCGTTTCGGCTTGCTGCAAGCCTGCCGCATTCTCTGATCCTCGGTCGCGCTTCCACAGTGCCACACCATAATAATAGTTCGCTAAAGCATTCTCAGGCTGTTCTCTCACAAAGCGTGCCAGCTTTTGTTCCGCGCAGGGCGGCAGAGCGGGCGTCCCCTTCGCCATTTTTACCAGGAAAACATAGGGCGTAGGATCTGTCGGCTTCAAGTCCGAGGCTTCGCAGAGCCGCCGCGCCGCTTCCTCCGTATTGCCCGCGGTGAAGAGCGCCGCCCCCAGTCCCGCCAGCATTCGCGCAGACTCCGGATGCGCGTGCGACCCCTTCGTAAAGACTTCTACGGCTGGTTCGTCCGCTCGATGAAGCAGGAGCTCGGTCCCCCACTCGAAATAGTTCTGCTCGCTCGGGTCCATGTGAGCCGCCCGCTCATGTTCGCGCACCGCTTCCAGCGGGTCACCCAATCGTTCGTTAAGTTCGCCGAGCAGCCGATGCCCGTCGGCAGTATCCGCCTTCGCCAGCATCCTTCGCGCATTCTCACGAGCTCCAAGCAATTGTCCCTTGGATTCGACGGAGTTCAGGGACGTCGTTCCAGCTTTGCTATCCACTGCGGAACTTTCAACCAGCCCGCTGTTTTTGAGCGCCAACGTTTCCTTTGCCAAAGCTTCGCTCGTTCGTACATTCACGTCCGATCCATGCATCCCTGCATTATTCCAATCCGTAACTCCGGCGATCGTGAAGTTCGGCCTGTCGTCAAATTCCATCGCCGCTGCCGCAGCCTTGGAAGAACTGGATGTGCCAGGAGCTCCGGCATGATCCGCAGCCAAGGATTCAAGGACCAGATCAACGCGTTTCTTGTCTCCCGCATTTAGAACTAGCGGATTCGAGACGCACTCACGCCATCCCGATTTTTCCGCCCTAACTGTGTAGACGCCCGGCCTCACTTCTGAAAAAACAAAACTCCCATTCATGTTGGATTTCGTTTCGAAAGAGATGGACTGCTCCTTTTCCTCCAGCCGCACGACTACTCCCGCGAGCGACTCTCCAGCCGAACTCCGCACCGTGCCTTGTACGGTGTTCATTTGCGCCTGCGATGGAGAAGTACTTTGCGCGCAGGCCACCTCAGCAAAAATACCCAGCAGGGCGCCAACTGCAGCGATCCGGGCCGCAAGAAATTGTTTTTTCATTGGCCTCGTTGCAGCGAGGGCTTTGCGCGAAAAATTCGCCATGCGGGCCGTCTCAATTCTGCCGACCAACCTGTTGACCAAGGTTATGCCTCAGCGGCGCCTTGGTAGGCATTCTATCCGCCGCCATGCCCCCCCGCAACGCCCGGTACGGACCGGGCGCATCGCTGACAGGCGGGAGCCATCCTGTGGATCGCGCCTCAGAACTTTACATTTTCTCGGACGTCAGGCATAAGAGAAGCGGAAAGTTGCACAGATTCGCCTTTGGAAGAAACTGGCCCCGTGATCCTGACATCTCTATGAAGGCCCTGCTGCTCTCAAAATACCGTCATCTGGAGATTACCGATCTTCCCAACCCCGTTCCCGGGCCGGGTGAGATTTTAGTCAAGGTTGCGGCTTGCGGTATTTGCGGCAGCGACGTGCATGGCTACGACGGCTCCTCCGGCCGGCGCATTCCGCCAATCGTTATGGGCCATGAAGCTGCCGGCCGCGTCGCGAAAGTCGGACCGCAAGTAACCGGATGGGCCGAAGGCGATCGAGTCACTTTTGATTCGACGATCTCTTGCGGAACGTGTCGCTATTGCGCTCGCGGAGAAATCAATCTCTGCGACCAACGCCGCGTGCTCGGAGTTTCCTGCTCCGATTACAGTTGTGCAGGGGCTTTCGCGGAATACGTGATTGTTCCGCAGCGAATTGTGTATCACTTGCCGGACAGTCTTTCTTTTTCCGAAGCGGCCATGCTGGAGGCCGTAGCCGTCGCGGTTCACGCGGTGGGGCTCTCAAGAATTTCTTCCGGCAATCAAGCTCTCGTTCTGGGTGCTGGAATGATTGGGCTGCTCACCCTGCAAGCCCTGCGCGCCGCTGGCTGTTCAACCGCATACGTTGCCGACGTGGATGCCTCGCGCTTGAAACTTGCTAAAGAAGTCGGCGCCACCGAAACTCTGCATGCCACTGGCGATGATTTAGTTTCCCAAGTTCTCCGCCTCACGAACAACGCCGGCGTCGACGTTGCCGTTGAAGCCGTCGGCATTGACGCAACTGTCCGCGCCGCCGTAAATTCTGTTCGCAAGGGTGGAACAGTCACTCTGGTCGGCAATATCACTCCTGAAGTAACCTTGCCGCTGCAAAAAGCCGTGACGCGCCAGGTTCGCCTCCAAGGCTCATGCGCCTCTGCCGGAGAATACCCTCGGGCCATCGAGCTGCTGACCAGCGGCGCCATCAAAGTAAAACCGCTTATCACCGCCATCGCCCCTCTCGATGACGGGCCACAGTGGTTTGAGCGGCTGTACTCGCGCGAGCCAAACCTGATGAAAGTCGTCCTCACTCCCGGAACTGTTTTGTGATTTCATTTCCATGAAGAACGAGCTCTTCGATCTTACCGGCCGCGTAGCTATTGTGACCGGCACCAGCCGCGGCCTCGGCCAGAATCTGGCCCGTGCCCTGGCCAAAGCTGGCGCCGACCTCGTCCTCACCAGCCGCAATCGCGACCACTTGCTCACGTTTGAATCAGAAATAAAATCCCTCGGGCGCCGCGCTGTTTCGCTGCAGCTCGACGTCCGCCATCTTTCGAGCATTCAGCAGATGGTCGCCGACGCCGAATCCGCTTTCGCTCATATTGATATTCTGGTGAACAACGCCGGATGCAATGTCCGAAAGCCCGCCCTTGAAGTCACGTGGGAGGATTGGAATCTGATTCTCGATACCAATCTGCGCGGCAGTTTTTTTGTCGCCCAAGCCGTGGCCCGCCTCATGATTCCGCGGCGTTATGGACGGATCATCAACATTGGCTCGGTTACCAGCGTTGCCGGATACGCCGGACTGGGCCCCTACGGTGCAAGCCGCGGCGGAATCCGTCAGTTGACCATGAGCCTCGCGGACGACTGGGGCAAACACGGCATCACCGTGAATTGCCTGGCCCCAGGATGGTTTCGCACCGAACAAAATAAAATTCTTTACGAGAATAAAGAGTGGGTCGAGTATCTCTGCGATCGCATTCCGCTCAAACGCCCCGGCCAGCCGAATGATCTAGACGCTGCTATGGTTTTCCTTGCGGCGGAGTCCAGCCGCTACGTGACGGGGCAAACTTTGCTGGTGGACGGCGGAATCTCCACCGGCGCAACCCGCGCCCTGGCCGCGTCCCCAGAGAAGCCTCCAGACTCCCGCTAGATCAAACTTTTCCAGAGCACGTCGCGCTCTTGGAAATTTATTTTATGCCGGTTCAGGGATCGCTTCGATCCGCCCCAGCAAAAATACGTAACCACCGATCCCCAGAACCAGAAAAGCTGTTGCGCCGATAAACGCGCCGGCGAAGGAATGTGTCGCTTGTACGATATAGCCCGTAAAAATCGGCGCAGCAATCCCGGCAAGTTGATTGCAGAAATTGAGAATTCCTCCGAGCGTGCCAACGCTTTCTCGCGGCGCAATCAGCGACGGGATCGACCATCCCACCGGTGAAGCCGCGGACAATCCTCCGATCGACATGCTGATCCAAAAAAGTGCGGTGACAGGACTGTGCGCGTGCGCGGTGCCGAGAATCCCCAGACCGAAAGCTGTTCCGCCGACAAGCACCACTTGTCGAACTCGTGTTGCGCTCCATCCCCGCTGGACCAATGTGTCCACGAGCCACCCACCCACCACAAGGTCGGTAAACGTTGCGAACAACCAGGGCACGCTGGTATAGAGCGCCGAATGCAGCAAGTCCACGTGCAGGCTGGACGAGAGATAAGAGGGCAGCCAGGTCAAGAGCAGATAGAAAGTGTAGTTGTACGACGCGAAACCCAGGGCCAAGCCCCACACTTTACGCTGTCGCAGCAAGTAGACGAGAGGAGCTCCTTTGGCGGCTCTCGCGCGATCTTCCGGCTGCGCTCCGCCCCTGGCGATGAACTCGCGCTCCGCGGCTGTCAGTAATTTATCCTCGCTCGGATTTCGATAGATGGCATAGAACAGCGCGAAATACAGAAGACTAATGATGCCGGTCGCCGCAAAATTCCATCGCCAGCCGAATCGCCACAACAAGAGGCCCAGCACGGGTATTCCAACCGCCGAAGAAAATTTCGCCGCAGAATCAAACATGGCCGTGGCCAGGCTGCGTTCGTTTTTGGGGAACCAGTAGCCGGTCGCTTTCGCATTCGCCGGAAATGTCGGAGCTTCGCCGATCCCCAGGAGGAAACGCGCCCCAAACAAACTGCCAACGCCCGTGGAAATGGCTGCGGCGAAAGAAGCTACGCTCCAAATCACCGTGCTGACGATTCCAACGCGGCGCACGCCAAAGCGATCCAGCAGCAGCCCGGAAGGCAGCTGGAGCATTGCGTACGTCCAGTTGTATGCGCTTGAGAGGTACCCGAACATCACCGCGGAAATTCCAAACGAAGCTTCGAGCGCATCCCGCGAAACGGAAAGATTCACGCGATCAAAATAATTGACCAGAATTCCGGCGCCTAACAGAAGCGCAATCGTCCACCGCCGGCGAGGTATTTTTTCGCTGCGAAGCTCTGTTTGTGGCATGGAATGCGGCCGTTTGCGGGGGCCATCATAGCGTATCCCGCCCGCACGCCCACCGAAAACTCCACAATCATGTTTGACAATACTGAACTTGCAAGCGCCTCTGATTTAGTCTGGCTAAAGCACTGCTTTAAAATTTCCAGATTGACTAACGGCTCTTGCGCTCCTAATGTCCCTTCCAATACCACGATTCAAAAGGCTGAGTGTGACGATCGGCCAAAGTAATCGTCGGGTGAGTTCTTCGTTCAATTCAGCTTTGGGGTTTTGTGCGCGGCTATTTCGTCGAGGACTGCCGCATTCGATGGTCATTCGTCGGGCCGGCCCGGACTCTCGTTCCGGCACGCCTCGAAAGGGTAGGCAGAAAATGAAGAAGCATGTCTTGTTTGTTCTTCTTGTTCTCCTGTTCGTTGCGGTTTCTTCGCAAGCGCAGGGTCTAGGCAGCATCGCTGGCAGGATCACCGACCCCGGAGGCGCTTCCGTCGCCAATGCCAAAGTGACTGCTCTCCAGGTGGGGACTGGCTTCTCCCGCACGGCTCTCGCGGATGCGGAGGGCCTCTTTGTCATCCCCTCTCTTCAGCCGGCAACTTACGACCTGTCGGTCGAAGCAAACGGATTTAGCACCTCCAGGGAATCCAGAATCGTCCTGCTTGCGGATCAAACCCTCACGGTGAACGTCGGCTTGAAGCTGGGCATGACGACCGAAGTCGTTGTGGTTTCTGGAAACGCGCTGCAGGTGGACACCGCCACTTCAACGTTGAAACAGGTCATCGAACAACAGCGCCTAGTTGAGATGCCTCTGGAGGGCCGCAACGCGGCGAAGCTCACTTTGCTGGTGCCGGGCGCTGTGTACTCTGCCAATGGAGGCGCCGACCAAGGCACGACAAAGACGTTTCCCGGGGCCGTCACGATTTCGGCCAACGGCGCGCGCCAGGATATGGTCAGCTACCAGCTCGACGGCGGAAACTACGTAGACGAATACACTAACGTCAATCAGCCGTTTCCGTTTCCCGACGCGCTTCAGGAGTTCAGCGTCCAGACCAGTAACTACAGTTCGGAATACGGGCAGAACGCCGGAGCGGTAGTGAATGTCATCACCAAATCCGGCACCAACAATTTTCACGGCGATGTGTTTGAGTTTCTGCGCAATTCCGTTTTCAACGCCAGGAACTTCTTTGCGCCTTTCAACCTCAAAGACAACGGGCGGGATCAGCTCAAACGCAATCAGTTCGGAGGAACCGTCGGCGGTCCCATTATTCACGACAAGACGTTTTTCTTTGCAAATCTGCTGCCGCTTCTTCCCCTCCAGCCTACTTCGCGTTCCGTCACTTTTGTCCGGCCGGATAGGCAGAATTTCAACGAGGTACTCGGCCGGGTGGACCATGCTTTTAGTCAGAAAGACCGGCTCTCGGTTCGGTACGACTACAACTATTTCAGCAAAGCTGCGGTTTTTGTCCCCACGAATATTCTGACATATGCGGACGGTTCGAAGATCGCCAACCAGAATTACTTGATTCACGAGTCCCACGTGCTCAGGCCCTCTCTTCTTAATGATTTTCGATTCAGCTACGCCCGTGAAAAAGCCAGCCGCGGTCCGGATAGCACAGTGCCCAGCGTTCAGAGTCTCGGCTCTATGATTCCATTTCAGCCCACCGCGCATGCGATTCAGCAAATTCGCGTGAACGGTGGATTCAGCTTTGGTGATAACCCCCAAGCAGCATTTGTCCGAAACAATTTCACCTGGAGCGATGATGTCAGTTGGGTGAAAGGGAAACACGACTTCCGTTTTGGCGGCATTCTTGAACGCAGCCGCATCGATCTAAACAACCTGTTCTTCCAGCCCGCGGAATTTAGCTTCTGTAACCCAGCTCCAGGCGCAGGCCAGACCGCAAGTCAAGTAGTCTTTAATAATTTTCTTGCGGGCAAGCTTTGCGACTACAGCGGCAACTTTGCGTTCCGTCAGGGCGCGGGAGAATTCAAGAACAACCGCGACATCTTCGGTGGCGTATATGCCCAGGATAATTTCAGAGTGACTCACCGCCTGACATTGAATCTCGGGCTCCGCTACGAACCGGCTCTTCCTTGGCGAGAAATCAAAGGGCGTGTCCAACAGTTCCGGCTGGACGGATTGAGCGCCAATGTCCGTTCGACGCAATTCCCTAATGCGCCCCCGGGCGTGTATTTCCCTGGTGATCCCGGCGTTCCCCCTTATGGAATCAACGCCAGTCTCAAGAATTTTGCGCCGCGTATTGGGTTTGCTTATGACGTTTTCGGTGATGGTAAGACCAGCATCCGTGGCGGAGCCGGCATTTTCTACAACAGCCGCATTACTGGCATCATCAACAACCGCTTTGTGGATCAGACCCCCTTCAGTCCTCAGCTCATTTTCAGCACTGGCGTCGTCAACCCCGGAACGCTCACCGATCCGCTTTGCACCCTTTCCTCGACCCAGACGGCTCAGAATTGCACCCCGCAGGCCAATCTTTTTCCATCTCCGTTTCCGCCGCCTAAGAACTCTGCATTTGCCCTTGGCGGCCTATATTTGAGTTGGGACCCAGCAAACAACTACCAGGTCCCCACCGTTTACAACTGGAACCTGGCTATCGAGCGCCAATTGCCCTCCACCATCCTCGTGCGCGCAGCCTATGTCGGCTCCCGCAGCACGCACCTCACGGAAACGCTGAACTTAGATCCAGCGCCTTTTTCTCCTACGGGAACGAAAGGCACCCTCAGATTGAACGCCATTGCAGCTTCCTTGGGCATTACTCCGAGTAATTTGTTTTCCCAGGTTCAGCAGGATTCGCAGGACATCAACGCCAACTACCATTCCCTCCAGTTGTCAGCAGAGAGGCGTATGACTCACGGCGTGACCATTCTCGGTAGTTACACCTGGTCAAAGAGCATCGACGATCTCCCCCCGGTAGCTGGCGTCACAGGTTTCGATGCTGGCTTCTCCGCTCGCCCGTGGGATGACCCTTTGCGGCATCAATTCGATCGCGGGCCTTCGGAATTTGATCACACCCATCGCTTCGTCTCTTCTTTCGTTTGGGAGCTTCCTGCTTTCTCCGAATCCAAAGGGTTCTTGCACCACGCCTTCGGGGGGTGGCAGTACAGCGGGCTCGTTGCCGCGCAGACCGGCCGCCCGTTCACGGTTCTGCAGGGAGCGGAACTTTCCGGTACCGGACTCGGCCAAGATCGCGGCACGTTGGTGGCAGGAGTCAGTCCTTACGGCACAACCCAATGCGGCACCACGACAAATTGTGTGAGCTGGCTTAACAAGGCCGCTTTTGCAACGAACGCGGCTTCAGTCGGCACGTACGGTGCTACAGGTAAGAATGCCTTTCGAATGCCCGGCAAGTACAACTGGGACATGGGACTCTCCAAGAGTTTCACTTTCACAGAACGCTGGAGACTTCAATTCCGAGCTGAATTTTTCAACGTTTTTAACCGCGTGAACTTTTTTGACGAGGAAGTGCCCTCAGGCGCCGGCTCTCAGCCAAGCATCACGAATTTCCAGAAGCTCAGTGCCGGCGCTTTCGGAACGTTTCGGGCAGGCCAGGCTGGCGACCCGCGCATCGGCCAATTGGCGCTAAAACTCTTCTTCTGACCCCCTCCACGAGAGAGGAAACGTCGGGGCGCCTTTCGAGGGCGCCCCGATTTTTGTGGTAAGAAATAACGGCGTGTCGAGTCCCGGCGAGGTGCGCATGACAAAAAAACTCGCTCTGCTTTCCTTGCTTGCAATTCCGTTTCTGCTCGCGCGCTCCGATGAACCCACTCCGGAGGGCGTCGGGCATTGGTCTGCGTCTGCCCTAGGTCATGTCACGCAATCTCTGAGCGCCGATGCGGCCTCCGATCCGCACCACCTTGCCGTGAAACAACTCACCGATTATCCCAACGAAAGTTTCCTGCTGGTTCACAGGGAAGCGGACGGCCAACCCGAATGGCACGAGACTCAAGCCGACGTCTTCTTCGTGCAATCCGGCTCGGCGACGTTGGTCGTTGGCGGAACGCTGCTGAATGGCGAAACTGTCGCGCCGCATGAAAAACGCAACGGCACGATTCAAGGCGGCTTTCGGCGCAAGCTCGTCGCCGGAGACGTCGTTCGCATCCCGGCGCGGATGCCGCACCAGCTACTGCTCGATGGCGCGCACCAGTTCAATTACCTGGTCGTCAAAGTGAAGGGCTATTAGTCTCCACCCTTGCGGCTAACTCGCGCCGGGGCCGACCGCTACTACAAAATAAGTTGCCGGAGTATCACCCACATTCTTGATCCCGTGTTCATCGTTCGAATGCACGAACCCCGCGGAGCCTGGCCCAAAGCGCGAGCTCGTGCCGTTAATGGTAAGTTCCACGGTTCCTTCTCGGACGAGCCACATCTCCGAATGCACGTGATGATGTGGTGGATGAGGCATGCCGCCCGGCGGCAGCGTCGTTTCATGCACCTCCAGCGATTCTCCAGTGGCGAGCTTGCCCTTCAATACATTGCGAATCTGCGCGCCGTTCGGCGTTCGAACCGGCAGCTTTTCGAAGGGATACACCGCCGAGGGCATTGCGTTTTCTTTCGCAGCGGTACCCGCTTCCTGAAGGATGGAAGGGATCAGCACTACAGGAAGCATCGAAAATAGTTGACGCCGGGTCGCGCTCATGGTTTTCTCCTTTTGCCGCTGGTGAAAGCATCGTTTAGCGAATTCGAATGCATTGAATGGAGATGTTCCTCGACTTCGAGACCAAGAATCTTTAGCATGCCCTAGTTTGTCAAGAGCCGCATTTTCACGTTCAATATTTGAAACGCAGACGGGGACCCAGGTGACAGCGCAAATTCGCACGCCAGCTATGCAAGAGGCGAGTAACTCGGCAAATTTTATTGCCGCAGACCTTGCTCCGCCGGCCGAATGGAATCGTGGATCGTTCCAGGTCACAGCGGCCGCATTCACCGTTCTGTTTTGCATTGTCGGCATGGCCCTCTGGGGCCTTCCGTTTTATTACGACTTCATGGTGCAGCAGTTTGGCTGGACCCGCGGGCAGGTCACTTCTGGAAACGCTCTGAGCAAATTGGTGGTGGGACCGTTGTTCGGATTCTTCGCCGGATGGATGGTGGACCGCTTTGGGCCGCGCCGGCTCATGCTGGCGGGAATTTTGATGGCGGGTGCGGCGCTGATTGGACTGGGAAGCATCTCGACGCTGGGCATGTTTTATTTTTTCTACATGCTGAATGCGCTGGGTTACGTTTGCGGAGGTCCGCTGCCCAGCCAGGTGCTATTGTCGCGTTGGTTCGAACGGTCCCGTGGAAAGGCGATGGGATTTGCTTATTTGGGAATTGGGCTGGGCGGAGCGGCGGTGCCGTGGATTTCGCACACTCTGGTGCAACACTTTGGCTGGCAAGCGGCGCTTCGAGCGCTCGGATTTTTGATTTTGGTGATTGCTCTTCCCGCGGCGTTGCTCGCGAAAGAGCCGCCGCAGGCGAAAAAGCCGTATCACGCGAAAACGAGCGTCTCGCCCGTTGCGCTCGCTGAATTCACTGAAGCGCGAAACGCGTTCACCACAGTTCCTTTTTTTCTGCTGACGCTCGGCAGCATGTTTTCGATTGCCGCAGTCAGTGGCGCGCAACAGAACTTGAAACTGTTTCTAAGTCTCGATCTTCACTTCGCGCAAGGCCAGGCCGCGCGCATTTTGTCGCTGGTCCTCGCCTTCAGCATTGCCGGGCGCCTGCTCATGGGCTGGCTGGCCGACTGCTTTCCAAAAAAATACGTCATGGTGCTGATTTACATTCTTGTTGCGGCGGCGATTCCGCTGTTATTTGCGGGGCGGGCGCCGGCGGCCATCTACATTTTCGCCGCGGTGTTTGGGATTGGCCTTGGCGGCGACTATATGATCGTTCCGCTGATGACCGCGGAGATTTTCGGTGTGCAACTCCTTGGCCGCCTGCTCGGAGTTATTTTGACTGCGGGAAGCGTGGCGGAAGCAGTGTCGCCGTGGCTCGTTGGTCGCTTGCGCGACACGACAGGAAGTTATTCCGCAGGCTTTCTCGTGCTGGTCGCCCTGGGTTTGCTGGGCGCGGCGTCTGCGGCGATGCTGCCCAGAGGAAAGCAATCCGCATGAGCGCGAAGCCGATCCTGCGTCTTGGAGCTCTGAAGGACGTAGCGCGATTTCAGGAGCACGTGCAATCGCTGCGATTGAATATTCCTTGCGACAGCGAAATTGTGTGCGGCGCTGAATCATCGTTGAGAAAACCGCTGGTTCGCGGAGAAATCAAAATCGGCAATCGCATCGCCGTTCAGCCCATGGAGGGCTGGGACGGAACCGCGGATGGGAATCCCAGCGAGCACACCATCCGCCGCTGGAAAAGATTCGGCCAGAGCGGCGGAAAATTAATTTGGGGAGGGGAAGCCGTTGCGGTTTCTCACGAGGGGCGCGCGAATCCGAATCAACTCGTGACGGCAGAGCACACGCGGAAAGGAATCGCGAAGTTGCGAGAAGTTCTGATCGAAGAGCACCGCAGGACAACGGAATCGGATGAAGGACTGCTCATCGGATTGCAATTAACACACTCCGGAAGATTTTGCCGGCCGAACGCGCAAAACAAGCCGGAGCCGTGCATCCTTTATCATCACCCGATCCTGGACCGCAGATTGGGATTGCCTCGTGAGTATCCGATTCTGACCGATGGAGAGATTGGAGCCATCATTGAAAATTTTCATCGCGCCGCGAAAATGGCTCACGAATTAAGTTTCGATTTTGTGGACGTCAAGCATTGCCACGGTTACCTGGGGCACGAGTTTCTGAGCGCGCATACGCGGGAAGGGAAGTACGGCGGAAGTTTTGAGAATCGCACGCGATTCCTGCGAGAAGTGGTGCAAGGAATCCGGTCGATGGCGCCAGGAATGCACATTGGCGTGCGGTTTTCTGCATTTGATTCGGTGCCGTTTCGCCCTGATCCCGCTTTGTCAGGCAATGGAAAACTGGGGCCGGGAATTCCGGAATCCCGGGAAAATTTGATTCCGTACCGGTGGGGATTCGGAGTGAAGCAGCGCGACCCCACCCAGATGGATCTGACGGAAACGATGCAATTCTTGTCGTTGCTGGAAGAATTGGACATTCGCCTGGTGAATATCACGGCGGGGAGTCCTTATTACAATCCGCACATTCAGCGGCCGGCGCTTTATCCGCCATCGGACGGATATCAGCCACCGGAAGATCCACTGTTTGGCGTGGCGCAGCAGATGAGCGTTACGCGAGAATTGAAACAACGATTTCCGAATTTGATTTTTGTAGGAACGGCATACAGCTATTTACAGGATTTTCTGCCGCATGTGGCGCAAGCGGCGGTGCACGAAGGATGGACGGATTTCGCAGGGTTAGGGCGGATGGTATTGGCGTATCCCGAGATTCTGTGGGATGCCACGGAAGGAAATGAGATTCAGCATAAGCGAATTTGCAGAACGTTCAGCGATTGCACGACCGCGCCCCGCAAAGGTTTGCCTTCAGGCTGCTATCCGCTCGACAGCTACTACAAGAGTTCCGAACTTGCGGAGCAGTTAAGAGTTGCGAAGGCGGGGCGATGAAGATGGAATCCATCGCCGAGGGGCGACAGCTTCGGCGCAAAGTGCAGGGAATCGCGGCGGCGCTTTTGCCGTTTGAAGCGGATGGGCGAATCGCAGTCGAAGCTTTTCAGAAACATTTGCAGGCCACACAGCGCGCCGGATTGATGAACGCGGTGAACATGGACACTGGATACGTCAACTATTTGGGCGAAGCCGAAAAACTGGAAGTACTGCGCTGGACTCGGGAGGCGCTCGGCAAAGATGCGCCTTTTGTGGGCGGCGCGTATATCGAAGGGCAGGACGGCGAGGTCGTCGCGCTTTATCGAAAACAGATGGACGCTATTGTTGCGCATGGCGGAATTCCGATTTTGTTCCAGACGAGCCGGCTCCACGGGAAATCTTCCGCGGAAAAGGCGGGGACTTATGCGGCAGTGTGCAGGGGATATTCGCACGTGCTGGCGTTTGAGCTGGGACCCATGTTCGCAACGAACGGAGAGATTTTTGATGAAGAAACTTTCCGGCGGTTGATGGATATTCCGGAAATCAAGGGGATGAAACATTCTTCGCTCGACCGGCTGATTGAACTCGAGCGGCTGAAGCTTCGCGGCGCGCACCGGCCGGATTTCCGCGTTTACACGGGGAACGATCTGGGCATCGACATGATCGAATATGGATCCGACTATTTACTGGGACTGGCGACGTTCGCTCCAGAGAAATTTGCGGAGCGCGACCGGTTGTGGGAGACAGGCGATCCAGTATATTACGCGCTATCCGATGCGCTGCAATATTTGGGGAACGTGGCGTTTCGCGAACCGATTCCGGCGTACAAACATTCCGCTGCCGTGTTTCTGCATCTCGTTGGGAGCATTCCTTCTGACCTGACGCATCCGAAGAATCCGAGGCGGCCGGCGTGGGAGGCGGAGATGCTTCGGGATTGTGTGCGGCGGCTGGGTCATTGAGAAGCGCGTGAGGCGTGAACTTCTGGCAGAGGTTGACAGTCGACAGTTGAAAGTTGAAGAAAAAGAATTAACGCGGAGTTCGCCGAGAAGAGTTGAGCAGGCGGCATGCCCATGTTCCACCGAGTCGCTCCCGCTCGCGATGCTCCATGGGATAGATGTGTCGGGAACGAAGATCCTTCGACTCGGTGTGCTTGCTCAGGACATCCCTTGCAGGAGGAAGAAAACAAAATAGAGGATAGTGCTTGACCGGTCGTTTCATATCAGAATCAACACTCGACACTTACGGGCACCCCTGTAGGTGTCGATTCTAAATGGGTTATCGGGGGGGTGGGGGGGCGCCTGCGGATGCAATAATAATGTCGACCCCCAGAATGTGACATAGGTTTACCTGCTAATCAGCATACCAGAAAACAAAGAAAAGTCAAAGGAAAAGTGGGGTAACCCATTTTGGGAGCCACATCTCCTTCACAAATGAATACAGCGGAAAGTCGATGCCGGGTAGACTTGCACGATTCGTAGAACAAAACCCTGCCCCCTGAAAACCGTAGGGTGTGCCACCCGGCTGCGTCGACTCAGATCATTTCAGGATCGTGTCGCAGTACGTTGAATTCGAGCCGAAGGGACCTCCACACTGCGTCGTCTGCTGGTATTGGTTGGCTTGGCCGAAGTCTTTGATGGTATCCGGGAAATCGACGCCGAAGTGGAAGCCCGTCTTGCCCAACGAATACCACGGATAAATGCAGTCGGAACCGCCATAAACGGAGCAGGTTGCCAGGACTTCAGTTTTTCCGCCCAAGTCGCTGACGGCCGCCCATTGTTTTGCTTGTGACCCATCGCCGAAAGTGACGGACAGGATTTGAATCGGAGAAGTGCCGGCCCACGCTGGGGCATCATAAGACTCGCAGCCCGTCTGCCCGGGCACGCAAAAGGCTCCTTTAGCGGTAAAGACGGACTCGTGCCCGATCTCCCATACAAACGAGTTCGGCGTGTCGAACACGGCGCCCCATCCCAAAGCGTTGCCGATGGTTTGCGTGTCGAATGCAGGCATGAGTGGCCCGCTGTTGGTCGAATTCAGCACGATCGTGCCCGAGCCGTTGGTGGTTAGGTCAGTGACGGTCACATGAAAGCCGTCCTGGGCTGGCGTGGTAAACCAGTGCACTGTAATGATGTCACCGGCGTGCATGATAAGTGGGTTGTTCGGGCCGGTCCCATCCGTAAGCATGGCGTTGAACGCCGCGTTCTCGTGAAACACTCCGGTCTGGCCGGTAGAGGTCAGCCTCCAGACCGGTGAGCATACGGAATACGTGTTGGGGGCGAACTTCACCTCGAATCCACCGTCTTGGCCGCAACTGGTAACGATGGCGTCCGGGTAGAATTGCAGCTCCACAAACGCCTGCCCAAACAAACTCTTCGCGTCAGTGACGGTGCCGCCGAACCCAAAAAGTAGGGCCTGTAGCCGAGACGGGGAATGCGCCGTCGCTCGGAAGAACCACCTTCCAGGTTAGTTCTCGCGCGGAGCCCGGGGCGCTGGAGACGGGATCAAGTTCCGGTTCATCATGCCCCGTACAACCTGCATCGTACCTCACTTCAAAAACGCCTTCGATGTACTTGGGGCGATATGCATAGCATCCGGAATCGCCCGCCTGCGCGGGCGCCGACGTGGAAAGTACAAGCGCAACGAGTAGTGCGATCAGCAAAAAGCAAGACAAACCTGTCCGTTTCATTTTCGTCCTCCTCGGATAACTAACCACTCTTCCGAGCGCGGGGAGCCCGAAGTTGCATCATAATTTCAGCTAACCGTAAGCCCGCCCAGATTTGCTGTCAACGGATTTTCGGCTTCTATCCACGACCCGCCAAATGCATACGGAAAGTCGATCATCCGTGGTGGACTTGTGGGATTCGTAGAACAAAAACGCGCACCCTGAAAACCGTAGGGAGCGGCACCCGGCGTGGACGTATTTGAAGTGTTGTAGAGCACCGAAGTTACTATGTCCAGATAGCTCAAAAAGTTAAAAATCGAGGACATTATACATGTTGGGTTCAGCTGCCAACCGGTTGACTCAGGCGGATAATGTGAAAATGTGAATCTCAGCCCAAGACCGCTGGAGCGGGTTTTTGAGTGCAACCTAAGCAAACGCCGAGGATGAGGTTGTGGGGTCCAGAGCTGGGGGCTTGGCGCCCTTGATGAGGAGCCACAACATGAACGCGATCTCCCCGAAGAAGGCGGGCTGAGAGTAGGTATCCACGTTGTTCTGATATTGGGGCAGCAGTACGCCCGTGAGGCTCAGGATTACCCACGCGACGCCGGCGAGGGCGAGCCACACGCCGAGTAAGCGCGGCAGGAATCGCGACCTGTACACCAACAGCGCGAGGGGAAAGAGCCACAGACCCCAAAAGATTTCGGCGACAACAATTCCGTGATGATGCAGATTGAGACACAGCATCGCGAGAGCTTCCCGCTGAGGCTTTTCGAAGATGGATAGGAAATCAGCTCCGCGTACGAGGGCGAGGGCGGCGATGGAGTTCAGCTCATTCAGAAATACGATCGGGATCGAGACCACAATCAATGTCACCATAAGCGAGGCATGCCGGCGGTTGACTCCCTTGAGCAGGTCGTACAGAGCCACGGCCACGAAGATAAAACCGGCCATGCCGATGAGTTGGGCCGCGATGCCGAGGCGAAAGAGCGTCTCCGAGGCGGCGATGTTGCTGGCCGTCGCCGCTGCGTTTCCGTGGACGAGCAGCTTCCTGGGGACATAGCCCATGGCGAAGAAGCCCACGATTGACGTGAGGAGATACAGCAAGCCTGCGAATCGGCCTGGGTTCTTGGTGGGACTCATGTGGTCCCTCCTTTGTCGTAAAGGGCCTTGTCGTAAGGGGCCTAGGGAAAGGATCTACTGGAGATAACGGCGAGCGGTGTTGAAATGTTTCCCGCGGTTGTTGGACGCCCGGGCTGAAGAGAAGAGGGTTTCCCACATTGTTCGAAATGTGAGCAGAGTGAAGGCGAAGAGAGATTTCTCTCTGCGCAGGCCGACGCATTCGCAAGAGCGAAAGCGGAAGAGAAAGTCGGCCTGCTCCGTTCGAAATGACGGTGGGCACGATCCCGACAAGCTCGGGACGAGTTGTATCGTGCCCCTACAGGAAAAAATACAGGAGGACAGCCAAAAGCTGTCCCACTTTACTCGTGGCGGAGGGCGGCCATGGGATCAATGCGGCTGGCTCTGCGTGCGGGAATCCAGCAAGCCAGCGTCGCGACACTCAACAGAAGCGCCGGTACACCGATGAAAACCGGAAGGTTGACGGGGCCCTTGGTAATCGCGCGAACAGAAATCAAAAGAGCAAGTACCCAACCAATGGCCATGCCCCAGGCGATTGCGCCCAAGTTCTCGCGAATAATTTGCAGGACCACTCGCCTGCTGGTGGCCCCGAACGCGAGCCGCAGGCCAATCTCTCTCGTTCGCCTAGTGACGGCGTAGGAAACCACGGCATAGATTCCGATCGCGGCGAGGCCGAGCAGGAGTGGCCCGAGCACGGCGAACATCCGCGCAGGAATCCGGCGAAGATAGAGATTTCGTTCGATGTGCTGGGAAAATGTTCGCACGTCGTAAAGAGGGAGCATGGGATCGAGATCGCGGAGAACGGCACGCGCCTCGGCGGCCAGAGCGGTTTCATTGCCGCTGCGCGTCCTCAGATGAATTTCGCCCTGGTCCTCTGAAATATCCCGGTACGAGAAATAGACTGCTGGCTGCACGGGCTCGCCAAATGCGTCGTAGACCGAATTGCGCGCCACGCCGATGATCAAGAAGCTTCCCGCACGCGTCTGTATGCGGCGGCCGATCGCATTCGCGCCATCCAAGTAACGGCGGACAAACTCCTCATTGACGATAGCCTGTGCGGGTGCCGCCTTATCCCTCATGTCGGCGAAGTCGTTTCCCTCGAGGAGCGGGATGGCCATCACCTTGAAGTATCCCGGCGTCACCGTATTGGAAATCGCTCGATCCTGCCCCGGTTCCGTGCGTACGCGGCCCTGCACAGTGAAAGGCCGCGCCTCAATTCCATGCAAGTCCAGCGGAACATTTGTTGCGATGGCGGCGGCCTCGACGTCCGGCAAAGACCGCAGCCGTTCCAGCAGGCGCGCAGCAAATTCGCGCTCGGACGCCTCGTCGGGATTCCGTCCGCTTAAGTCGTAGGCGGCCAGCAAAACGCCCTCCGGGCGGAATCTCGGATCTGTTTGACGAGCCGAGCGAAAACTTTCGAGAAAGAGCGCCGCGGCGATCAAGACGACCATCGCAAGTCCGACTTCCACGCCCATGAGAACTTTGCGCGCACGGCTGCGCGGCGATGTGTTGGAACTGGAGCGAAGCCCCTCCTGCGGATCCAGCCGCGCCAGATGGACCGCCGGCGGCGCGCTGAAGATCAAACCGCACCCAACACCGAGCAACATGGCGAAGGCGAGGGTGAATGCATCCACTCTGGTGGGAAACAGGATCGGAAATGCGCCAATCATTGGCGCAAGGCGCAATGCCGTTGTGCCCCAAACGGCGAGGGCTGCTCCGAGGCCTGCTCCCAGGAAAGCGAGCAGCATATTTTCCGAAAGTACCAGGCTGACGATGCGCCAGCGTCCCGCGCCGAGCGCTACGCGCACGGCCATCTCGCGCTGCCGGGTGCTTCCACGAGCCAGCATGAGGTTTGCGGTGTTGCCGCAGACCGCCAACTGCAGGAGCAGCATAACGCCTTGCAAGATGGCGAGCCCACTGATCAGCCACCGCTGCGGACCGCGCGGCGCTTTCCAGAATGGATGAATCTCGGCGCTAATTCCGGCGCTGGCCTCAGGATAGTCGCGCGCAAGCTGGGCCATCGCCGTACTGAACTCGGCCTGGGCTTCCTCGCGTGTCGCGCCAGGGCTTAACATTCCGATCAACGAAAAACCGCGGCTGCTGCGATCTTCGAGGTAGAGTGCGCGACCGAGCAACGCAGGCCCCATCGTGGCTGGCACCCACAGTTCGAACTTTAACGGGATCATGGTTCCCTGGAATTCCCTGGGTGCCACGCCGATGACTATAAGATCGCTGTCGTTGACGCGCAATTTTTGTCCCACAGCTTCCGGCGCGCCGCGAAACCGCGTTTGCCAGTAATCATAGGAAATCACAACGACCGGCTCGGTTCCGGGCCGCTCCGCCTCCTCGGGCCGAATGAATCGTCCGATTGCTGGTTTCAAGTCCAAGGCGGAAAAATAATTGCCAGAGACGAGTTGCCCGTGCGTCCGCTCCGTCTGGCCCCTCTCTCCCACGTTGAACGGGACCATCTGAGATGCCACGATGTCGTGGAGCGCGGGGATTTGCGTCTGCAAGTCGCGATATTCCAGCCAGGAAGCGCCTGGATATCCGCCCATCTCCCTGCGAGGCTCGACCAGTAGAAAGTTCGCGGCTCCGCTCAGGGCGGGCATCGGTTCGAACAGGATCAGCTGAATCCATGAAAAGATGGTTGTATTCACGCCGATTCCGATGGCCAGCGAAACGATGATCACAGCCGCTAGGCCTGGCATGCGCGAAATCGTTCGTGTTGCGGTTCGCAAATCCGCCAGGAGATTCTCGATGAGAAGCAGTCCTCGCTCGGCGCGATAGTCTTGCTTCAGGGCTTCCACGCCGCCAAACTTGAGCATGGCTTGGCTGCGGGCCTCACCTGGCGATAAACCGGCGCGGAGATTTTCGGCGGTTTGCAGAGCGATGTGTTCCTCAATTTCTTCCCTCAAGCGCTCTTCTTGCGCTCGCCTGGTCACGACGTTCACCACGCGGTTGAAAAACCGTCTGAGAGATTTCATGACAAATCCTCCGCTTTGGCATCGAAGAAGCGACCGATGATTGCCGCGGTTTGTTCCCAATCTTGAGTTTCGGTCCGCAACTGTTTGCGTCCTTGGCGAGTCAGACGATAGAAGCGCGCCCTGCGATTATTCTCCGAGGCGCCCCACTCGGATGCGATCGCCCCTTCTTGCTCCAGCTTCAACAGCACGGGATACAGAGTGCCTTGATTCACGGCCAGCAGATCGCCGCTGATCTGCTCGATGCGCCGCGCGATTCCATAGCCGTGCAGCGGCCCGAGCACATCGAGAGTCTTGAGGACCATCAACGCCAGCGTGCCTTGCAGGACGTCGGTTTTTTGTTTCATAGGAGTATTAACGGTGCACCGTCATTTTGGTTTCCAATAGGAAGATGGCACACTTCCTTTGGGAAAGCAACAGGTAAGCCGTGGAGCATCCCGTTGTTGGGACATTCCTATGGGTTCATGTCGCGCAGAATAGGCGAGCACTGGTACGCAGGGATGTTCTGCTAGAATCGCGGCGAAATGGCAGCGAGCGAGGAGTTGCGACTTGGAGTGGAGGGCGCGGGCAAGGTGTCGGCGCTGCTGTTGCGGCCGGCGAAGGCGCGATGGCTGCTGGTGCTGGCTCATGGAGCTGGTGCGGGGATGAGTCACCCGTTTATGGCGAAGCTGGCGGACGAATTGGCGAGCGTAGGGGTAGCGACAATGCGGTACCAGTTTCCGTACATGGAGGAACGGAGGCGGGTTCCTGACGCGCCGGCAGTACTGACGGCGACAGTGAGGTCGGCAGTGCGAGCGGCGGCCGACGCGGCTCCGGAGTTGCCGTTGTTGGCCGGAGGGAAGTCCATGGGAGGGCGAATGACTTCGCAGGCTGCGGCGGAGCGTTTGCTTGATGGCGTGCGAGGATTGGTGTTCTTCAGCTTTCCATTGCATCCCCCGAACAAGCCTGGGACGAAACGAGCGGACCACCTTGCGAAAGTCACGGTGCCGATGCTGTTCCTGCAAGGAACGCGGGATACGCTTGCCGATCTGAAACTGCTGCGTCCGGTGTGCACGAAGTTAGGGGCGCGGGCGACGTTGCACATTATTGAAACAGCGGATCATTCCTTTCATGTGCTGAAGAGTTCGAAGAGGAGCGACGCGGAGGTGTTGCGGGAATTGGGCGAGACGACGGCGTTGTGGGCAGAGTCAACTAGCAACAAATAGGCGAGATAGCGCGGAGGATTAGGGAGAACACCCGTTGGGGAATTGCGGGTTCCGCCCGCTTGTCCCCTACTCTGAACAATAGTAGTCAACATATTGTAATGCGATTGTAATGCGACCTGGGGGGAGTGCTCCGTCGCCGAGGCTGAATTTCTGCGATTGGAAGGGGCGAGGAGACACAGGTCAGTTACGGAATCTGCAGCTAAATACGAATCACGCCACGCACGCGCATGCATAAGGTGCCCAACAGACAGGAGCGCGGCCAAGAGAGAATATGGTGTCCGGGGCTCACAAGGTCTCTGGTACCAGGAGGACTATGTCGAATGGCCGGTCCGAAAAACGGATCCTGAAGACCGTGAGCTTGGAAATTTGTTTGCCCGCTGCGCCAAAGCTTAGCGAGAAGTTGTTGACTGAAAACGTGAGCGCCCATGGGGCGCGCGTACTCATGGAGCAGAAGCTGCAGCCGGGGCTACTAGTACTGGTTAGCTCGGCAGGGGAGGGAGTGTGGTCACAGGCGCGCATTGTGTACTGCCAACGAGTGTCCAAGGGAAAGGAAAGGTTTGCCGTCGGGCTGGAACTGGCCGGCAGGGTGGAGTCGTGGGCCAAACCCTACTAACCGCGAAAGGCTACCGTTTTTAATTTCAAACCCGCCAATGAAGGACTAGCTGAGGATCATGCTCCCATCTTTTTTCCCAGCCCGGCCGAGGTATCTTCATCATTCATGTAGCTCTGATCGCATTCAGGGCATTTCCACAGGCGGAAATTTCTTCTTTCGGGCGTAACCTCAGTTAGATACATACGTTGCCCATCATTGGAACAGTTGACGCGAGGCGTGATTTCCGCTCCGATAATGTTTGTATCTTTTGTGTCGAGGAAGTATCCCCGCGGGCCATCGTATCGGATAAGGCAGCCAGGCTCCTGGCAGGCGTACGGCAGAGCTTCTTCAAGGTCATTGGAGAGTCCCAAAAGCATCTCCGTGTGATGCTGGTAGCAAAGCACGTGAAGATCTCTTCTCGTACTGGTACCCAACCTTTCTGTTTGCCAGCCATTGCGAGGTGAGTTTCAAGATGGCGATCACAGCCGTCGTAGAGCAATTTGCAGCCCACTGGAATCGTGGCTCCTCGCAGTAGACCTATCATACGGAGGGCAATGTGCTTAGCGGCCTAGGTCATTGACATTCTTTGCTTGCCAAGAGTTTGGTACTTCTCAAAGTTTAGGACTTTGTGGACAATTCTTGGAAAGTGATTTTCCCCCTCACCACGCAAGGGTATGGAAACAGCGAAAAGATATACCGCAGCCGCTGACTTGCGTTCTTCAGACGGTGGCGACGCGGTCGGGAGTTTTTGCGGCGCGGTAGATAGCCTCAACGAGAGCGATGCTGCGGCGGCCTTCGAGGCCGTCGCAGGCGGGAACGCGATTCTGCTGGATGGCTTGCAGAAAATCTTCAAGGACGGCCTGGTGGCCGCGGAAGTCAGTGACGGCTGCAGAAGAGGCGCTTTGGTTTTCGTCGAGGGCAGCAGGTTCTGCGGCAGCGCGAGTGCGGAGATTGGCGGCGACGATGCGGTCATGTTCGAGGATGACGGTGCCTTCGGTGCCGGAGATTTCGATGCGGCGAGGATAGCCGGGGTAGGCGGCCGTGGTGGCGTGGAGAATTCCGAGCGCGCCGCCGGAAAATTCGAGGATAGCGGCGGCGGTATCTTCGGCTTCGATTTTGTGAAGCAGCGTGCCGGTGCGAGCCTGCACGCGAACAACATCACCGAGCAGCCAGAGGAGCAAGTCGACGGTGTGGATGCCTTGATTGATCAAGGCGCCGCCGCCATCCAGGGCAAATGTGCCGCGCCAGCGCGAATTGGAGTAGTACTCCGGCGGGCGGTACCACTTCACGCGGGCATCGACGATGATGGGCCTGCCGAGGAGGCCTTGATCGAGCCAGCTCTTGAGCTGGCGAATGTGGGGCTTCATACGGTCTTGAAAAATGACGCCGAGCTGGACATTGGATTTTTTTGCGGCTTCGATGAGCAAGTCGGTGCGCGCAGTGCTGATTTCGATGGGCTTTTCCGAGAGAACGTGGAGGCCCTGACGTGTGGCGGCGATGCCTTGGGTAGCGTGAAGTCCGGAGGGGGAACCGATGATGACGAGATCCATGGGACGATGCCTTAAGAAGGCGTCGAAGTCTTGATAGGGAGTGCCACCGTGTTCATGGCAGAGACGGGCGATTTTTTCGTTGTTCGTTCCGTGGATGGCGGAAATTTCGACGCCGGGGATGGCGCGAGCAGCTCGGGCGTGAGTCTCCGTGATGTTTCCGCCGCCGATGAGGCCGATGTGAATGGTCATGGGATATCAGTAATCAGTTATCAGCGATCAGTAAGAGAAGAAGGATAGTCGGAATTTTGGCTTTTTCCAAATGAACGTATCGCAAAGAGTACACGTCGAGTTCCGTTCCGTGACAAGCCGGGATCTGAAGGCGAGAGCTTCTCGTTGGACTTAAGTCAGTGATAGGCCGCCACGAAATCCTTGTAGGCTGCTTCGGTGGCTTCGGGCGCGGCGATTGCGGAAGAGATCAAGATGCGATAGCGGAACGTGACGCTGGCATTGGGGGCAAGGGAGAGATTCAGCTCTTCCTTGCCATTGCTGAAAACTTTCTGGCCGAGAGGGTTGGCGGCGAAGAGGCCATAGCCGCGGGCATGCCAGTAGGTGGGAAAGCCTGGATTGCCAGGGTGGTCGAGAATGGTGATGGTGACAGGCTCGGCGCCGACGAGACCGCTGAGATTGCACCACCGCCCGCGCGTGCCCCAGGCGGCATCGCCCTTTTTGCCTTCACTCGTGAGGTAGGTTCCATTGACGCCGGTGTTGTCCAGCTTGGCGACGGTCGTGGCGCGACCGCTGGCATCGGTGTAAACCTCCGGTTTTTCAGAGGGGATTTCGAGAGCGCGAACAACACGAAGGCCCAGCATGCCGTCCTTTTCATCGGGGAAAGAAACTCTTTCGTCAAGCGCGCGGAGTGTGGTGATGCGGTCGACGCTGCGAAAAGCGGGGCCGCCGCGGAAGACGAAGTGTGTATGTTCCTTGAGCAGAACTTTTTTGTCGAAAGTGACCCAATCACATTCGACGTCGAGTTCGCCCTGATCGGAACCGCTTTTTGCGGAGACGACAGAACGATGGAGAATGGTGCCCATCTTGGGGGCGTTTTCCGGCTTGATGGCGTCGGAATTGTTCCAGAAATCGATGCCATTTACATTTTCGTAGTTAAACCAAAGGCCGGCGTGATGGGGATGATCGACGCGTTCGCCGGGGCGCTGGTCGAGAGGGAAGCCGCGAGTGACGATGGTTCCTTTGGCGGTACGGAGCGGATAGAGGACTGGTTTCTTGAGCGTGGTGGGCCAGATGTAGGAAGTGAAAGGCTGGCCGTCAATGGAAATGTCGACCCGGCGAGCCTCCTCGTTGACGGCCACGGAAACGCGGTCGGGAGGATGAGGGCCCGCGGAGGCGAGAGAGACGAGAAACGCCGACACGGCTACGAAGATGAGGGATGCACCGGCAACGAGAATGCGCATGGTTAGCTGCGGCCTCCGTCTCCAATAATGGTCAAATTTCTTCCGGCACCACGTAAGGCGCGCGGTAACTGCCACGCAGGAAACGGTTGGCTTCCTCATCGTCAACGACCTGCTCTTTCGCTGGATCGAATCGCACGGTGCGTCCGAGACGGTATGAGGCATTGGCTAGATGTACTAGCGTGGTCGAGATATGGGCTTCTTCAATCGGCGAATGAATGTCCTGGGCACGGCGACTGCGAATGCACTCGACGAAGTTCGCGTAATGGTCACCGGCAGCTTTGCCTTGCGGCCCAGGCTGGTCCTGATCCGTCAGCCATGTCTTGTAAGAGTCGTATCCGTCGATAGCGAGATAGCCGTTCGAACCGTAGAACAGATTGCCGATGGTGTTGGATTTGGCGTCCTTTGGTCCCAAGGACTGTGGCTGGTCGGCTGGCTTCTTGGCTGGAGCTGCCGTCAGTCCCGCAGCCGGCACCCCACTGGCCCCATAAGCGCCTGTGCCAATCTGCGCTTCATGATTGGTGATCCAATGGCGAACTTCCAGTTCCATCATCTTGCGCTTGCCGCCGGGAGTCTCAAAACAGAATGTCGCGTTAAGCGTATTGGGTGTCTCCTGGTCATCATCAAACATAAAATGCCCACCCATGGCGGCGACAGAAACGGGGAATCCGACGCCCAAGCCCCAGCGAGCAATGTCGATTTCGTGGATGGCCTGGTTGCCGACTTCGCCGTTACCGGTGTCCCAGATCCAATGCCAGTTGTAGTGAAAACGATTGCGGGTGAAAGGCTTCATCGGAGCTGGGCCGGTCCAGAGGTCGTAGTGAACGCCGGCAGGAATCGGCTCTTCCGTGGCGCGTCCTATGGAAGGGCGCCACTTGTAACAAAGCGCGCGGGCCAAGTAGACATCGCCGATGGTCCCCTCCTGCACATGCTTGATTGCCTCCATCATGCCAGGATTTGATCGCGACTGGCTGCCGTGCTGGCAAATCCGGTTGTACTTCTTGACGGCACGCACGAGCTGCCGGCCTTCAAACCAGTTATGCGAGCACGGCTTTTCCACATAGACGTCTTTTCCGGCTTGGCATCCCCAAATGGCCATCAGCGAGTGCCAATGATTGGGCGTGGCAATGGAGATGGCGTCAATTTCTTTGTCCTCGAGGAGCTTGCGAACATCAACATAGGATTTTGGCTTTGGCAAACCCATCTTCTGGACGTCATTGAGGCGCTGGTTCAATATGTTTTCATCGACATCGCACAGAGCGGCGAGCTCCGTTCCGGGAACACGCGAAAAGCCGCGGATGTGATCGTGACCACGGCCACGCACTCCGCAAATTGCGACTCGGACGCGATCGTTGGCGCCGACAATTCCCGCATATGCCGATGCAGGGACGCTCAGAGCCGTACCCGCGACGCTTGCGCCAGTGATTTTCAGGAAATCCCGCCGAGAAGCTTTTGGTGAATACATATAACCTCCAGGAATGCCGATGAATTGCAACGAGCGGTCAGATTCATACCGGTCCCCGATCAGAACTCATCTTGTGGCGTCGCGTGGCCGCTATGGTTCGTATCCCTCGAAACGAGCCAATAGTAAGCCAAGAAAGGAGTTTCCAGCGTTGAAAATTATTAAAGGAATCGTTTATTGCGGTTGATTTGAGCCGAGGGGGCAAGCGAGCCTCAGGATCTCAGGAAAGCATCCGAGTGCGAAATTACACGTTGTGGGGCGCGCGAACGGTTCGTTAAGCCGCACTGAATTTTAACATCAGTTTTTTCGGTTTGACACTTTGAGGGAGCGGCTTCTATATTCTGTAACGCTCTTGCGTTTATTCATATTCCGCCACCTGCTGAGCAGCTAAGAGCGTCAACCGGCCGGATGCCAGCGCAGATTCGGGTACCTTCGGGTTGACTCTAGGAAAGGACGCGCAAGGACCCGGAAGAATCCGCGCAGACCTGCCTATGGGAGCTACGTCAGTCAATCAATCGGATTTAAAGAACAACAGAGTCTTGGCTGCTGACTTGCTAACGACGGACCAGATCGATAGCGCGGTAGAGCAGACGCTGGCCTCGACGCTGTTTGTTGATATTCATACGCACCTGTTTTCGCCGACGTTTGGAAAGCTGGGACTTTGGGGAATCGATGAACTCCTGACATATCACTACCTGGAGGCGGAGTTTTTCCGATCGTCGAAGACTACGCCGGAACAATATTGGAAGCTCTCGAAGCGGGAGCGGGCGGACGCGATCTGGCGGGCACTGTTCGTGGAAAACAGCCCGATCTCGGAATCGACACGCGGCATTATAGCCGTGCTGCAGGCACTTGATTTGCCCACAGGAGCATCGGCCCTCGAAGACGCGCGGGAGTTTTTCAGCGGCCAATCGATCGAACAACACATTGGCAAAGTCTTCGAGATTGCGGGTGTGAGCGACGTGGTGATGACCAACGATCCGTTGGACCCAGAAGAGCAGAGAGTATGGCTGAACGGCGACCAAGATCACGCGCAGTTTCATGCCGTGCTGCGGCTGGACCGGATCTTGTGGGGGTGGCCAAAGCACTGGCAGCAATTGGCGAGCCAGGGTTAACGAGCAAAATACTGGGTGAAGCAGTGCTTCCGTCTTGCCGCGAGTTCGGACTGCCCATGTCGCTGATGATCGGGGTGCGACGACAGGTTAATCCGGCGCTGCGGCTCGCCGGCGACGCTGTCGGCAGGGCCGACCTTCGCGCACTGGAAAATCTGTGCCGCAGCTTTCCGGAGAACAGGTTTTTGGTGAGCGTACTCAGCCGCGAGAATCAGCACGAACTGTGCGTGTACGCGCGGAAATTCAATAACATGATGCCGTTCGGATGCTGGTGGTTCATGAATAATCCTTCGATTGTGGAGGAAATTACGCGGGAGAGGATTGAACTGCTGGGCACCAGTTTCATTCCGCAGCATTCCGACGCGCGCGTGCTCGAACAGGTCATCTACAAATGGCGAAACACGCGCCGCACCCTTGCGCCCATTCTTGCAAATGCCTACAAGCTGATTTACGACGACGGCCGCGGAATTAGCCTGCGAGATATACAGCGAGACGTGAACCGACTGTTCCGGTCAAACTTCGAGAACTGGACAAGCCTCCGCCCAAGATAAGCGTACGGGCCTTACCACGCTTCCCTCGACATCAGTCCCCGACAAGCGCAGTCCGGAGAAAACTAGCGATCGATTCCGTCAGCTTGCGCGGACAATCCGTCCGGGCGGTTGCGAGCGCCAGGCTTCGCGTCAAGCGATTTCCACCGACGCGAAACTTTTGAAAGAAGTGTGATCGCCCCCTCAAAGCGTGCTCGGGGAGAACGGAGTGGCCGAAACCCGATTCCACGAGGCGTTTGATCGCTTCGGTGTCGTCCGCTTCCATCACGACATGCGGTGTAACGCCAATATCCCGGAAAAAACGGTCGATGATTAGGCGTATGTTGCTGCGCTTGGGGTAGAGCAGGAAGGGAGCGTTGTTAAGATCGGCCGCGCGCAAAGTGCCGACGTGCCCGCTGCCCACTTTGTTGGCCGACGGGCGGACGATGAGAAGCTCTTCCTCAAAAAGGGGGATGATATTGAGGTTTTCCTCGGCAACGGGGAGAGAGATGAGCGCCAAATCGAAGCGGCGGTCGAGAAGTCCGGCGACCATTTCTTCGGTGACTCCGACCGTTACGCTGATTTCCGCATTGGGGAAACGCTTGCGCAGTTGACGAAGCGGGCCGCCCAATTGATAGATAAGCGTAGTTACACCGGTGGCGAAATGGAAAGGGCGCACGTCCTTGGACAAATCATTTTCAAATTCCTGCCGGATGTGGCCCATGCGCTTGATCACTTCTTTGGCATGCTCGGCGAGGCGCAATGCGGCAGGTGTGGGGACTAACCGTTTTCCGCGACGCACGAAGAGTTCGGTATGGAGCTCTTCGGCGAGGTTATGAAGCTGGAGGCTGACGGCACCGGGGGAGAGGTGAATTTTTTCCGCGGCGCGGGTCATGCTGGGAGAGTCCATGACGGCGAGAAACAATTCAAGCTGGTGGATGTCCATTCACCTTCTCCCAAGAGATGCGGCCGTGCAAACGCTGGCGGCCAGGTGCGCCTACTGCATTTTTAGAACCTAAATTGTCGCGGCTCCAAAGGGCGAGTGCGCAGACACGGAGGCCACTCTATCAAAAAACGAATCGAGTTGTTCGGTGTGCGGCCTTCGCGGCGAGGGCAGAGGCTGTAGTAGAGTAGGCAGGCCTGTTTTATGAGTCGAGCCAGCCAGGGGATGTGAATTGGATTGCCTTCGCGGTTGGCCTGGCCGCGAGACTCTAAGGATTCCAATCGACGATGAAGATCACCGACGCCAAAGTGATTATCTGCAGCCCGGGACGCAACTTCGTAACACTGAAGATTACGACAGAAGATGGAATTTACGGTCTTGGAGATGCGACGGTAAACGGCCGCGAGCTAGCCGTCGCGAGCTATCTTTCCGACCACGTCATTCCAATTTTGATCGGGCGTGACGCGCGGCGAATCGAGGACATCTGGCAATACCTTTATAAGGGCGCGTACTGGCGGCGCGGCCCGGTCACCATGTGTTCGGTCGCGGCGGTGGATACCGCCCTCTGGGACATCAAGGGCAAGGCGTTAAATGTGCCGGTCTACCAGTTGCTGGGAGGGGCTTCTCGCGACGGTGTTCTGGTTTACGGCCATGCCAGTGGCCAGGACATAGAGGACACCGTTCAGGCGGTCGCCGAGTACCGCAAGCTTGGATACAAAGCGATTCGCGCGCAGAGCGGCATACCTGGATTGCAGAGCACCTATGGCGTCGGGCGCGGCAAAATGTACTACGAGCCCGCGGAAAAAGATGCGCCGGTCGAAAGCGCATGGAGTTCAGAGCTATACCTCAACTTTGTGCCGCGACTATTCGAACGGCTGCGGAAAGAATTTGGCGAGGATCTTCCTTTACTGCACGACGTGCATCACCGGCTGACACCGATCGAAGCGGCACGCCTGGGAAAGAGCCTGGAACCCTTTCACCTGTTCTGGCTCGAAGACCCCGTTCCGGCGGAGTTGCAGGAAAGTTTGCGCCTCATCCGCCGGCACACGACAACGCCTTTGGCGATTGGCGAGGTCTTCAATTCAATTTACGATTGCCAGCAGCTCATTCAGGAGCAGCTCATTGATTACATTCGGACCGCGGTTGTGCATGCTGGCGGAATTTCGCATCTGCGGAAGATCGCCAGCATGGCGGAACTCTATCACGTTCGGACCGGGTGCCACGGCGCTACGGATATGAGTCCCGTGTGTATGGCTGCGGCGTTGCATTTTGATTTGAGTGTCCATAATTTTGGGATACAGGAATATATGCACCACACCAAAGAGACGGACCGCGTCTTCCCGCATTCCTACAGTTTTTCCGACGGCTTGATGCATCCAGGCGATGCGCCGGGCCTCGGCATCGATTTTGATGAAGCTTTGGCGTCCAAGTATCCCTACCGTCGAGCATACTTGCCGATCAACCGCAAACTCGATGGGACGATGCACAGTTGGTAGGAGTGCTCAATGGACCCGTCGCGCCCCACTTCCGAATCCAGCGTTTCCGTTTCGCAGATTGCAGCCGCGGGCACCGCGGGAGGCGAATCAGCATTGTCAAAGATTCCTTCCCGTCGTGGGTATTTTCGCTGGGTGATCTGTACGCTCTTGCTGCTCGGCACGACCAAGAACTACATGGATCGCAATGTCCTGGGAGTACTTCGGGTAACCCTGCAGCATGATTTGGGCTGGAATGAAATCGATTACGGGAATCTCGTGATTGTTTTCCAGGCCGCCTATGCGCTGGGCATGCTGGCCGTTGGCTGGCTCGTTGACCGCCTGGGCACCCGGTTGGGCTACGCTCTGGCAATGATTTTCTGGAGCTTGGCTTCGATGGGGACAGCCTTGGCGAGTTCACTCACGGGCTTTGCCGTCTCCCGATTCGCTCTCGGCTTTGGCGAGGCGGCGGTTTTTCCCGCCAGCATCAAAGCGGTAGCGGAATGGTTCCCGAAAAAAGAACGCGCGCTGGCGACTGGAATTTTTAACTCCGGGACCAACGTCGGTGCCATGCTTGCGCCAGTTGTGGTGGCGTGGATCAGTGTGCGGTGGGGCTGGCGAGGCGCGTTCATCGGGATCGGCTCTCTCGGTTTTGTCTGGCTGGCGTTTTGGCTGATGATTTATCGCAAACCGGAAGAGCACACGAGAGTTTCCAAAGAGGAATTGGATTACATCCGCAGCGATCCGCAAGATGATCTGGCAAAAACCAAGTGGGTCAGGCTAGTTCCACTTCGTCAGACATGGGCATTCGCCGTTGGAAAATTCCTCATCGATCCGATCTGGTGGTTTTATCTTTTCTGGATGCCCGGTTTCTTCCAGACTAAACATGGCCTTTCACTTACGCGGGTAGGACTACCGCTGATCGCAATCTATGTCATCGCAGACGCCGGAAGCGTTGCCGGCGGCTGGATATCCTCATTCCTGATCAAGAGCGGACGAAGCATCAACGCCGGTCGCAAGATTGCCATGCTTATTTGCGCAATCGGCGTCATGCCAGTGGTATATGCCTATCGAGTGGAGAGCACGTGGTCAGCTGTTTTGCTGATTGGACTTGCGGCCGCGTGCCATCAGGGATTCTCCGCCAATCTTTACACGGTAACATCCGACATGTTTCCTGCTCAGGCCGTCGGTTCGGTGACGGGAATTGGAGGAATGGCCGGAGCGGTCGGCGGGTTGCTTATCGCATGGGTGGTCGGCCACGTGCTTCAATGGACCGGCAGTTACATGATTCCGTTCTTCATTGCCGGGGCCACGTACTTAGTGGCGCTTGCCATAATCCATGTTCTGGCGCCGAGGTTGGAGCCAGCGAGAATTGCTTGAGAAGTTCCTTTGCGAAGGAGGCAGGCCGGATTATTGATTGACGCCGCTGGCTAGCATGCCGCCGTCAACCACAAGAAGGTGGCCGGTTACGAAGCTGGCGGCATCGGAAGCGAGAAACACGGTAGCGCCGGCCAATTCGTCGAGCTGGCCGAAGCGCTTCATAGGCGTGCGAAGCAAAAACTCCTTCCCACGTTCCGTTCCGTCAAGCAGGGTAGCATTCAAGTCTGTGCGAAATACACCTGGAGCGAGTGCGTTAACACAAACGCCTGAAGTCGCCCACTCGATGGCCAGCGCTTTCGTCAGTGAAGCAACGCCCGCTTTGCTTGCGCCGTACGCGGCAACTTGGTACAGCCCCACAAGCGAGGAAATGGAGGCCACATTGATGATGCGGCCGTAGCGCTTCTCGATCATATGCCGGCCGAACACCCGGCAAGCGCGTAATGTCCCCTTCAAATTTGTTTCCAGGATGGCGTCCCACTCGGATTCCGGAAAATCGAGCGTGGACATTTTTTTTGTGCGGCCGGCGCAATTTACAAGGATCTGTACGCTGCCGAATTCAGCGCACACGGCCTGCAAGAGCCGATCGATGCTGGCGTTGTCGGTGACGTCGCAAGTTTGCGTAAGGGATCGCCGGCCAAGGGCAACTACTTGCGCAGCCGCGTTGCGAACCTGCTCTGCGCGACGGCCCGTGGGCACAACGTTGGCTCCCGCCTGGGCAAGTCCGCGAGTGAGCGCCAGTCCGATGCCGCTGGTTCCGCCAATCACAACCGCGGTTTTGTTTGTGAGATCGAGAAGAGGATGACCCATGGAGTGCTCCTCAGATTTTTACGCCGCTGAGAAATTTGAGCAAAAGCGCCAGGCAACATTATCGATCAAAATCGCGAGTTCATAAATAAACGTCGAGTCCGGCAATCTGTAGCGCGATAAATTCAATTCTCTCCGGTTCTAGAAAAGAGCCGCGAATGATGGATTCGATTGTAATGCGAGACCTATGTTTCTGGCATTGAGTATCGCTAAAGGATTCGTTTAGGCGAAACTTAGCGTGGAGCTGGATACGGCACCAGGGCTTTCTGGTACTCGTGTAGGACACCGCCCGATGCTCACGGTGTGAATGGTCTGACGCTAAAATCGTTTTCCTACCGACAGCTTTGAATTCGGCCATCCCCTAACCTTCGGCCTGCAAGTGGGACCCAGAGAACAGATTTAGGGACATACCCAAACCAGGTGGGCCCTCTTCAGCCCAGTTCCTCAGGACCTAGCGGTTTTCGTTCTCTTCGCCAATCGCCCTATCCCCAGTTAAAGCGATCTCGCGTTCACGCAACGCCAAAAATTAGGACCCGGAGGTCCCGTGTTGAAACTTGACACTAGATTTTTGTTTCAGAAGAGAGAAGAGAGCAATTTGCCCGCCACGGTTCAAAGCGATCCGCTGATACCGACCATGACGAACTCCCTGAAGTATACGAGACACATTTTTGTCTTCTTGCTTCTTTTTCTGGGTTGCATCTCGCATGCTTCGGCGCAACAGACGATTTGGCCGAGCACGGCGACGCCGGCGAATATTGACGCGGGAGCGAATGGGCCCGTGGAACTAGGCGTGTCGTTTAAGTCGGACGTAAGCGGCTACATCACCGGCGTTCGCTTCTACAAAGGTGTAAATAACACGGGCACGCATCTGGGTCACCTGTGGAGCAGCACGGGGACGCTGTTGGCCACGGCCACGTTCACAGGGGAGAGCGCCTCTGGGTGGCAGCAAGTAAAGTTTTCGAGTCCCGTGGCGATCAATGCCAACACCGTGTATGTGGCTTCTTACTACACGACGGGGCATTGGAGTTACGACTTGAACTATTTTGCGACCAGCGGAGTCGATAATGCTCCGTTGCATGCGCTAGCCAACGGGAACGGCGCGGGCAACGGAGTGTATGTGTACGGGAACGGGACAGTTTTTCCCAACTCCAACTCGACAAACGGGGCGAACTACTGGGTGGACGTGGTGTTCAGTGCGGGAAGTTCAGGTCCGACGGCGCCAACGATCACAACGCAGCCTCAGAACCAGACTGTGGTGGCAGGCCAGTCGGCTACGTTCGCAGTATCGGCAGGGGGTACGGCGCCGCTGAGCTATCAGTGGCAGAAGAATGGGGTAAGCATCGCCGGGGCAACTTCGGCCAACTACACGACGCCGGCAACGGCGACCACCGATAACGGGTTGGCGTTCCGGGTGTTGGTAAGTAATGCAGGCGGGACTGCAACCAGCTCGGCAGCTACATTGACAGTAAGCGCGGTTGCGGCACCGAGCATTCAGGTAAGCTCCAGCTCCATCAACTTCGGAAATGATCCGGTCGGCACGAACACATCGCAAGCCTTGATCATCACCAATACGGGCACGGCCACTTTGAGCATCACCCAAGTGACAGCATCCGGTTCAACAGCATTCACTGTCGGCGGATATTCGCCGCCTTTGAGCGTGAGCGCAGGGCAGAAAACCACAGTCATGGCGAATTTTCTGCCGGCGTCGGTTGGCGCCACCTCCGGCAACATCTCCATCGTGAGCAACGCATCTGCCACTCCCACTTCGGTCGCTCTGAGCGGTTCTGGTGTCGCTGCCACCTACACTCTGAACGTCAGTCCAACTAGCCTGAGCTTTGGTAACGTCACGACGGGCACATCTTCCTCTTCGCAAAACGTTACGGTAACCAACACGGGGAATTCCAAAGTGGGAATTTCACAAATTGCAGTGAGTGGGACCGGATACTCAGTCACAGGTGGAAGCACACCAGTCACGCTTTCTCCGTCGCAGACTCTTACTCTTACCACTCAATTCCATCCAACTGTGGCGGGGAGTGCTAGCGGCAGCATCTCGATCGTAAGTAACGCGACGGGGTCGCCCGCAACAGTCTCCTTATCAGGAACTGGAGTCGTCCCGGTTCAGCATTCTGTAGCTCTGACATGGGGCGCCAGCAGCTCTTCAGTGTCGGGATACAACATCTATCGCAGCACGGTGAACGGGAGCTCTTACACAAAGGTCAACTCATTGCTTGTTACGGGACTCAGCTTCAGCGATGCGAATGTGCAGAGTGGCGGTACGTATTACTACGTGACAACTGCTGTGGACGCGGCCGGGAACGAGAGTTCCTACTCGAACCAAGTGAGCGCGATCGTACCCTAACCCGCTTTGTTTGTCGACCTTTTATGTCGGCTGTGGTCTAAATTCGGGCGAACTGTGTTACTTATGAGGGCCGTTCCGCGCTGCGGGCCCGGTGCTCCCTCGCACCACGAAGTCCGGTTCAACAATGATTTCTTTGGGGTAGGGATGCTTTACCGGCGCGTTGATGCGTTCCAAGACAGTCTGGGCGGCCAGCACGCCCATCTCGCGGAGCGGCTGTTTGACGGTCGTCAGGCCGGGGTTCTGAAATGCGGCGCTTTGAATGTCGTCGAAACCGACGACGGAAACATCATCCGGTATGCGCCGGCCTGCCTCGCGCAAAGCCTGAATCGCGCCGATCGCCGAAATGTCATTGAACGCAAAAAGAGCCGTGAACGGCTCGCCTGAGGCGAGAAGTTTGCGCGCAACTTGGTATCCCAGTTCAGGTGAAGACGATTCGCCTTCCAGTTGCCCGACCAACCGGTCTTTGATTTCTACACCAAGTTCTGCGGCGGCCCCGCGCACCGAATCCCAGCGCACATCGGTATCAGAGCTGAATTCCTGTCCCTTGATGAAGGCCATTTGCCGGTGTCCAAGTTTCGCCAGATGTTCCAGCGCGAGCGTCGCACCTCTTGCGTGGTTCAGTACGATATTCGTTACTCCTGGTAATTCCCGGTGGCCGGATACCGCAACGAGCGGGACCTGCACTCCCTCGGAAAGAGCGGTGTCCACCGCGATCAGGCCTTCCACCGCTCGTTGCTGTAGCAAAAGGGGATATTCTTCAAGCAACTCGCTGCGATGGCGGTGGCTCACTACAAAATAGAAATAGCCTTCCTGGAGCAAATGGTCTTCAATTCCGGACATGACCAGCGCCGCGTACCCTTCGCTGATCTCCGGAACAAGCACGCCGATCGTATAGCTCCGCTGTTGCCTCAGGGACCTGGCCAGGTGATTCGGCCGGTAATTCAGCTCTCGGGCCGCCGCGCGGATCAACTCCTGCGTTCGCTGAGGAATCGATCGGGCAGCCGGAACCCGGTTGATCACCAGAGATACGGCCGTCTTCGAGAGTCCCAAATGCTCCGCGAGGGTCTTCAGACTGATACATTCTCTGGCGTTCTTCTGCGCCTTAGAGGCCAAGGTGGGTTTTGAACGAGCCATAGGGGTGTATTGCAGGATAGTTTCGCACAAGGACCGTACCGCGACAAGCCCCATGAGCGTCATCATCCAGGCACGCTCGCGGCTGTCCATTCTCTTGATATGTGGGCTAAATCGGTTTAGCATGCTACCGCCGAAGTCGGACATCTCGAGACGTCCCTGAATCCGCTCGAAATACGCGGCTCCGAGAAGAGATTTGATTCTTGCAACGGTTTTTGCTGCCTTGAATTACGAGCGGGCGCGTCCACTTCTGGTTGGGCGGACTTGGCCGTCTCGGATTAATGATCTTAAGGCGCCTTGTCTTGGGTCTTGCCAGACACATTGGAGCGTCTAAATCGTGATGACCTTGGTTGTTCGTTCCGCGTTTGTGGCTTGCATTTTGCTGAGCTGTCAATCGCTCCTGGCGCAAACCAAATCTCCCGCTGTGGCGTCCCGAAGCGCCGCCGTTCGTCCGAGTTTGAGCGATCCGGCCTCCGAGAAAAAACTTGATGCGCTCCTGCAAAAGATGACTCTTGAGGAGAAGGTCGGCCAACTCGTCCAATATTCGGCCGGACAGCCCACGGGCCCTGGAACCGGCCGCACGGATTATGACGACATGATCCGCAAAGGCGAAGTCGGGGCGCTTTTTAACATCACCACGGCCCGCCAGGTCAATGCCTACCAGCACATCGCCGTGGAGCAGTCCCGGCTGCACATTCCACTTCTCTTTGGCTTGGACGTAATTCACGGATTCCGAACGGAATTTCCTATTCCACTGGGGCTGGCTTCCAGTTGGGATCCGACTCTGATTGAACAAACAGCCCGAGTTGCTGCTCGTGAAACTTCCGCAAGCGGCATCCGCTGGACGTTTTCTCCAATGGTGGATATCGCCAGAGATGCGCGCTGGGGAAGAATGACCGAAGGTTCCGGCGAAGATCCTTTTCTCGGCGCGGCGATCGCTCGCGCGTATGTCCGCGGCTATCAGGGCGCGCGCCTGGATGCCCCTGATAGCATCGCGGCCTGCCCAAAGCATTTTGTCGGCTACGGTGCTGCGGAAGGCGGCCGCGACTACAACTCCGTGGAAATTTCCGAACACACTCTGCGACAATTTTATTTGCCGCCCTTTCATGCCGCGATCGAGTCCGGCGCTGCCACGCTGATGAGTGCTTTCAATTCGCTGAATGCCGTGCCCTCAACTGCGAATCCATTCACCCTGAAACAGATTCTGAAAGGCGAGTGGGGATTCCAGGGAATTGTAGATAGCGACTACACCTCCGTCGCGGAACTCATCGCGCACGGGATCGCCAACGATGGCGCAACTGCTGCTCGCAAAGCGTTTCTCGCCGGTGTGGACATGGATATGGTGAGCAGTCTGTATCACGAGAACTTGGCGCAATTGGTGCGTTCCGGTCAGGTTCGCGAGGCCGCCTTGGACGAATCCGTCCGCCGTGTCTTGCGCGTGAAATTTGCCCTCGGTTTGTTCGAACGTCCTTATGCTGACGAAGGGAAAGAGGCCAGCGCCATGCTTCGGCCTGAGAGTCTTTCCTTGGCGCGCATCGCTGCTGAACGATCTTTTGTCATGCTGAAAAACGCTGCCTTTTCCAGCGGAACGTCGGTTTTGCCAATATCCAACGACGTGAAGCGGATCGCCCTGATAGGGCCACTCGCCGATGATTCGAACGACATGCTGGGTTCCTGGGCAGGTCAGGGGCGTGCTGAAGATGTCATCACGCTTCGTACAGCTCTCACGCAACGCCTCGGCGCGGATCGAGTTCATTATGCGAAGGGAACTGAGATCATCGGCGGATCGGACGAGCAATTAGCCGAAGCTGTGAAGACCGCGCAAGAATCCGACGTCGTGATCCTCGCCTTGGGAGAAAATGCTCCAGAGATGAACGGCGAAGCCGCGTCGAGGGCGCATCTGGGGCTGCCAGGACACCAGGAGCAGCTACTTGAAAAAATCGTGGCGACGGGAAAGCCTGTCGTGTTGCTGCTTTTCAGCGGGCGTCCGCTAACATTTCCTTGGGCGTTCGAACACGTGCCCGCGGTTATGGCCGGCTGGTTTCCCGGAATTCAGGCTGGGCCTGCGCTGGTTCGAACTCTGTTCGGCGAAGTCAGCCCGAGTGGAAAACTGCCGGTGAGCTGGCCGCGAAGCGTCGGACAGGAACCGCTGTACTACGATGCGCTGAACACGGGCCGGCCGGCTGGCAGCATCGATCTGACCCGTCCACCGAAAAACAGTGATGAGAAATACGTGTCACGTTACATCGACGAGCAAAACACCCCGCAATTTCCCTTCGGCTACGGGCTCACGTACACGACGTTTCGGTATGGAGCAACCCAGACGAGCAGCCCCTTCTCCAAAGTCGCGCCGGAATTGAGTGCGCAAGCGCTGAACGCCCAGCTTCGCGCAAACGATTCGCAGCCGAACCGCGCGCTGGCCGTGAGCGCCGAGATTACCAACACCGGAACCCGCGCGGGCGAGGAAACCGTGCAGTGTTACGTGCGGTTGCAGGGAACTAGTGTCGCGTTGCCGGTCCGCGCGCTGAGTGGTTTTCAGCGGATTTCTCTTGCGCCCGGCGAGAAGAAGGAAGTGACGTTCGAATTGAGCCCCGAAAACTTCGCGTTCTGGAATGACCAAAACAAATTCGTGGTTGAGCCCGCGCGCCTCACCGTGTGGATAAGCCCGGATTCCGCGCACGGCGAGGGAAGAACGCTCGAAATTGCGCCATAAGAGCGAACAAAATCGGATGACCAGCAAGAATCTCCTGAGCCGAAGAGACATGATGAGAATTTGCGGGACGGGTCTGCTCGCTTCGCCGCTGGCGGCACTGTCTGCTTGTGGACAGCGGGCCGCAAATTCTTTCGCTGAGCCCGCAGGTGTGCCCTACGAGGGAACCGACGAACGACTACTCGATGAGATTCAGCGCGCTGCGTTCCATTTCTTCTGGAGCGAAGCAAGCGAAAAAACAGGCCAGGTAAAAGACCGCGCGTTGGCGAACGGAAACGATTCGAGAAAAATGTCAAGTATCGCTGCCACGGGATTTGGCCTGACCAGCCTGTGCATCGGCGATCAGCGCGAATTCGGAAAACATCCCGAGATTCTCGAACGAGCGCGCAGGACACTGAAGTTTCTCGCCAACGATTTGCACAACGAACATGGTTTTTTCTATCACTTCATCCACATGGAGACTGGGCAGCGCTGGGAGAAGTGCGAGATCTCTTCCATCGATACTTCGATTCTGCTGTGCGGCGTCCTCACCGCGCGGCAATATTTCGACGACCAGCAAATCAAGGAGCTCGCCACAAAAATTTACGAACGCGTGGACTGGCCGTGGATGCTGAATGGCGGTTCCACGCTTTCCATGGGATGGCATCCGGAATCCGGGGTTCTCAATGCGCGCTGGGAGCACTACTGCGAACTGATGATGATCTATCTTTTGGCGATTGGTTCGCCGGCGCATCCGGTTCCTCCGAGTTCCTGGAATGCGTGGACGCGGCCGAAAATCAAATATCAAGGAATCGAATACATTTCCGGCAACGATCCGCTTTTCACGCATCAGTATTCTCAAGCCTGGTTTGATTTCCGGAACCAGCGCGATGCCTATGCAGATTATTTTGAGAATTCCGTGAAGGCCACCAAAGCCCACAAACTGTTTTGCCTCTCGCTGCGCGACCGTTTCCCCGACTACAGCGAGGATCTTTGGGGAATCAGTGCTTCGGATTACGTAAAGGGCTATACCGCGTGGGGCGGTCCGTCGGTTCAAGGCGGGCCGCTTGGGCCGATCGATGGAAGCATCGTGCCATGCGCGACCGGAGGCTCTCTTCCGTTTCTCTTCGACGATTGCATCCGCGTGTTGCGCCATCTTCGCGGGCCTTACCGGGAACGCGTGTGGAAGAAGTACGGTTTCATCGATGCTTTCAATCCACTTAGCGGCTGGTATGACGCGGACGTGCTGGGCATCGACCTTGGCATCACCATGCTGATGGCGGAAAATCATCGCAGCGGCTTCGTTTGGAACACCTTCATGAAAAATCCCGAAGCCCAGTCCGCAATGCAGAAAGCGGGATTTCATGCCCCTCAAATAGCGATTTCTAAATTAGTTAACAATGACATCCCCACACCCCCGGGTGTTTTGTGCAAAGAGTTCGGAATTGCCTGAAACAAACGAGTTGAGTTTTTTATGTGTGCAAAAGGGTACGCAAGAATGTGAAAAAAAGGACTTAGCGGATGGGGAGGTTGACAGGCGACAGTTGAAGGTCGAAAGGCGAGCGATGGAAGAGGACGCCCAAACCGGTTCGCAAGCTCCGGCCAGCGAGTGAATGGATCGCCCATGACGATCTACAAGTTCGGTCCGCAAGAACTCCTCCGAGCGAACCAGAATTATGGCGATTGATTGTTGGTGTACACCGCGGCACGTTTCGTCCCGCAGAACGGTCCGGGATGCAGAATCCGCATAAGTGTGGCAAGGAAAAGACTTATGAGAGGCAGAGAGGCCCCTCGACTCCCGATGGTTGCTTGGGACTCGCATCCTGGCCGGATGCTCGTTTTGCGCGTTGATCAGAACGAAAAAAGGGCGCACGTTACGGTACCGCCCTCTTATCGTTCGGAAATCACGACTAGAAGCTGAGCCGTAACTGGAATTCGATGACGCGGCCCGAGAGACCATCCAGGGGCCGGCCGAATTGCCCGGCGTTCACGACGTCAGTTGGTGCGGTGGCAGGCGCCAATGACTCGAGATTCAAAATATTGAGAGCATTAAAGAAATTGCTGCGGAACTCGAGCTTGGCGTTCTCACCTAACACGCGTGAGTTTGGAAGCAGGAAGTTTTTCCCGAAGGACAAGTCGAGCTGGGTGAATCCAGGCCCTTCAAAAATATTCCGGCAACGGCAGCCCGGCCCATGCGATGCCGGGGGGACTGTGGTGGAGCCCGGGAAGCTGGCGGCGATGCTGGTGAAGACGCCATTCTGCCAGTCCTGCTTAGATGGATTTGCGATTTTGCCGCCGGCGTAAACGATGGGCATGTCTGGGCAGGCTCCATCACCGTTCAGATCGTGATTCGTATCACAACTCCCAATTAGAGCGGTAAAGGAGAAGCCGGTGTGTTTAGTGAACACAGCGCCGAGAGTCCAGCCGCCGGCGATGGCGCCCATGAGGTCATGCCTGCCACGATAAAGCGGCAGCTCATAGTAACCGGATATGCCCAGGCTTTGGCGCACGTCGAAGTCGGAATTGCCTTTGTCGATGGATTGGGTGAATGGGTCGGTTTGTTGAAAACCAATCTCGTAAGAAGAGAAGTCGATGGAGTGGCTCCACGTATAGAGGGTCGAAATGGTGAAGCCGCCCGCAAAAGAATGAGAAAGTTGAGTGATCAGGGCATCGAAGCTAGCGTTGACGTCAGGAAAAGGTATGAAGACTCTGTTAAAGCGGTTATTGCCGACAACAATGGGCGCAGGGCAGGCGGGATTTGTAGAGCCGCAGGCTACACCATCCGCGCTGGCGCTTTGCACTCCATCCATATTGCCGTCAAATGTATCGCCCGGGTGGAACCGATTTAGGTCGATAGTGCGAGCAAGCTTGCGACTGCGGCTACCCTGATAGCCGATAGTGGCTTGCCAATTGTGGATGGGTTCGAACTGCGTCTGTAACGAATAGACATAGACATACGGAGTAGGTTCATTAGGCAAGGCTCCAAAGATGTCAACCTTAGTCACCGCAGTGCAGCCGGCATTGGCGCAGAGGGCTCCATCGGGAGCTACCCCAAACGAGAAATTGGGATTGGGCGCGTAGCTGGTGGCACTTGTGCTCGAGCCGATTCCGTACAGAATGCCGGAACCCGGAGGGGGGCCAGTAATCTTGCCGGGATCGAAAAAGCAACAGGTACTCGCCTGAGCGGCAAGCGGTGTGTCCTGACGAATATTGCTGTATTCAGATTCAAATGGCCGGTTGAAAAGGATGCCGAACCCACCACGAAGGACGGTCTTCTTCCCCAAGACATTTGGGCTCCAAGCGAAACCGATGCGAGGGCCAAAGTCCTTTTTGTCCGCATTATAGAGCTTCGTCACTCTTTGGACTGAACCATTCACGAAGCCCTGGGAGCCAAAGATGTAATTGCTGAGCAGGCCATTCTTTTCCGAGAGTGGCGCGAAATATTCCCACCGCAGCCCCAGGTTAACCGTTAAGTTTGGCCGAAGTTTCCAGTCATCCTGAACGAAAAGAGAATAGGCAGCGTCGCGGAAATAACGCCTTCCGTTGGGATGGCCGCCAGTGTTCGGATCCACGGCGACATTTTCGAAAAAGCAACAGGCGTCGTTGGCAAAATTGAGCAAGCCGCGGAATTGATACTTGGGTCGCTCAAAGCCAGGCTCGTCGTCATTGTTCTGCTCGCGCGTGATGTCCACGCCGAATTTGAATGCGTGAACACCGTGCACCCAGCTCACCGTATCGCGAAAGGCGAAGGTGTTCTCTGCAAGGTTACCGGGGGTGGTGCCTGCTTGGCCGATACCCATAATAGTCCCTGCGTCCCCCAAGCCGCCAGCATCGAAATCGAACAACTCGATCTGAGGGATGCCATAATTGGTCTGGCCCGTGGGTTGGAGCTGGTCAAAAGCAAAGCGGGTGAAATTAAAGCGAGCTTCGTTAACCATGACGGAAGAAATCGTGCGAGTCCACCCGAGCGTGCCGACATAGTTCTTCGGAGCGAAGCCAACATCTTCAAGGGGCCGATTTCCCCCGTTGACGCTGGTCAAGTTCACAAGGTAAGTGCTAGCAAAGAATTGGTTTGCACCCAGAGTGTAGTCAGCGCGAGCATTGTACTGGTTGCCGCTGCTCGAATTGGGTTTGGTGAGGTCGAAGAGGCCCCAGTCCGTCGTGCCATCTGGCCCGTTGCCGACGGCCTGACCAATTCCGATTCCAGGTTGATACCACGTCCCCAATGGATGATAGTTGGGGTCGCTCGGACTTGTAATAAGGGAGCAACAATCAGTTTGCGAGAGAGTCGTCGTGATCCGCGGCGCGATTCCGGGTGTGCTGAAAATCTTGGCGGCGATGCTGTTCGGCTCGGCCTGCTGGACGTATTTTTCAAAGGCTGGGGTCTCCAGCTTCACACTGCGGCTGACGACTGTATTGGTTTGACGGAGGCCCTCATAGGAGAAGAAGAAAAAGAGCTTATTCTTTATGACGGGGCCGCCAAGACTCCCCGCAAAATCCCGGTACTTCTGGTCGTTTCTGGTCGGGCAATGCTGAGCCACGATCTTGAATGCGCCACCCTCGCAAGTGATTTGACTGAGCGGGATGTTGTTTGCTCCGTAGAATTTGTTGAAAGCATTCAGTCCCTTGTCATTGAACTTAATCAGACCGCTTCCATGGTAATTGTTGCTGCCGCCCTTGGAGATGACTTCGATCTGAGCGCCGGAATTTCGCCCTTGCTCAGCGTTGTATGAAGCAGAAGTAACAATAATCTGTTGGACCGATTCCTGGTTCGGGGTGACAACTGCGGAGCCACCGTTACTCAGGCTATTAACGCTTACGCCGTCGAGGCTGTAATTGTTTGCCGTTACGCGCTGACCGTTGGAGACAATTTGTACCTGATTTTCGGTCTGGAAGATTGAGCTGTTTGATTGGCCCGGCCCAACCTGCTGAGGAAGAGCGAAAGAATTTCCATTGCCCTGCCGCGCGTTGTCGCCGAACACGCCGGGCGCCATGTGGAGCAGTTCGTAGGGATCCCTCCCGAATTGAGGCAGCGTGAGCACCTCCTGAGTTCCAATCGTGGTGTTTACGTTGGCGTTCTCCGTCTCCAGTCCCCCGGTAGAGGCGGTTACTGTGACGGAATCCTGAATGTTACCTACCGCCAACGTGATGTCGAGTCCGCGCGGCTGCTCCGCTTCGACCACGACGCCCTTTGAAACCGATGTCTTGAATCCGGCCCCTTCGACACTAACCGTGTACTTACCGGGTGGCAGTTCGCTGATACGATAGAAGCCCTGGTCTGACGTAACAGTATCGCGGGCGATTCCGGTATCCTCATTGGTGACGGTGACCTTAGCGCCGGGAACTGCTGTCCCCTGAGGATCCATGACCGTGCCCTGGATGCTGGCCTTAAACTGCGCATGCGCTGCCACGGCAAAAAACACTCCGCAAGCCAGCAACAACGTGATGCGGAAGAAAATCTTGGACAGGCTCATGAGTCGCTCCTTCACCCCAAGAAAACTTGCCAAATGGCCTAGCACCCTCAGCTAAATCGTTTCACTACCATTGCCGCGGAGTCTAAACATCGTGTTTTCAAATGTCAAGCAGTATTGATTTGGTATTGATTTCAATTGATTTCAATCCTCCCCGAGGCTGGGTTTCCGGAATAAATTGACGGGACTAATGGTTCGGGACGCCGAGTGCCGCGTGCAGAAGCTCAACTCGTAAAATAATGAGGAGGGTGCTTACAAGATTTTCCTTGCAGCGCCCATGCTTGCGGGGGGCAGAATTGAACTGACGACCTTCTGGTTATGAGTTTAACGATCAAACCCTAAGTCTTGGATGACTCAATTGCCCTTACAGTTCGGAGACCCCAAAAACCGCACCGAAACCTTGGATCGTGGACGCTAGTTGGATGCTGGAACATAACAAGCACTCACTTTCAAGAGAGCTCGTTTGGGCCCTTGATCGCTACAACGGCTTTGGCTGCATCCCTGGCGGATGATCCAACCGCCAACGGCAACAGAGAACCGATCCGATTGACGAGATTCAAACTCCGAGTTTAAAGGTTACGGTCACTTCCATATCAACCGCAATGGGCTGCCCATTGAGAAGCGTGGGCTGGTACTTCCACTGCTCTACAGCGTTGAGGGCGGCAGTCACCAGAAGGGGATTTCCAGAAACAACTTTCATTTGCGTGACGTTGCCTTGCTCGTCGATCACAGAATCGATTGCCACCTTTCCAGAAACTCTGGCTACCTTGGCCAGGATTGGATAAATGGGTTGGACTTGCCGTAGAAGGCGGGGCGCCTGGACTTTTCCTCCAACACGATATGGTCCGTGGCGGGGTATTAGCTTCGGCGGAGGCGGGGGAACAAGTTGGCGGCTTCCAGGGCCTAGAATTCCTCCCAAGACACCACGCAATTGTCCGCCCGGTACTCCACCAGGTACCCCACCTGACACGCAGGAAAAAGCGGGCTGTGAGGGCGGAGGCTCATCTTTGATCTGGGCAATCTGCCTCGGAATTACTCGAGGTTGATAGAGCTCTGCCTCTCGCAGATGGAAAGCGGGATGGCTTGGCACTATGCGAGGTGCAGACGGAGGAGGCGGTGGGGGCGGAGCCACGAGGAAGGTGTTTCGGAATTGCGAGAGATCCATCGAGTGGCTGTATAGCAAAGGAATGAGGATAATGATTGTCAAAGCAACGCTATGTCCGAGAAAGGAGAGCAAAACCTTCCATGTTCGACTGGGAGGTTTCATACCACTATTGCTCAGCAAGCTAGCGGCAAGATTTGCTGATGGCTTTGGCGTTTTGGGAAAGGGTTGAGAATTCGACGGTGAGGAGTTGCTGAGATTTGCACTTAGGTGCAGCTCTTCTTCGTCGGTGACTGGAGATCGATGACCACGCATCTCATTCACCTTCACTTAGTAAGATGCAAAACTGGGTTTATGCGATGTCCGGAAAAGAAAAGCAATTGGACAAGAGAAGGGGCACGGCATTGACGTGCCCCGCACCGCGGACTCAGGCTTGTTGGTGTGACCCTTCGGTGTGCGGCCGAACATGGGTCACCGCGTTATAGAGCAAGGCAAAAATCAGATAGCGTTTCGACTTGCCGATCGACTGCGTCGGATTCTGGTTACTCAGCGGGAGAACCGTCAGTGTATTTGGGGCTTATCGCTGCTTAAATTTGCAAGTCGCAGAAGTACGCTGTGAACAACACGATCGCAGCGGACGCCCATGAATGGAAAAGCATTTTTTGCCTCGGCCCCGACCCGGTTAAACAGCCAGCCGCGCAACAAGGCGTGGCCTCGATGGAGGCGGACTTTCACGTTTTCCTCAGAGAGGTCGAGCGCCACGGCGGTCTCTGAAGTGGTCAATTCTTCGACGTCGCGCAGTATGACCACGGCGCGGAACTGCTGCGGAAGGCCAAGCACGGCCTCTTCCAGGAGGTGACCAAGCTCGGCCCGGGATGCACCTTGCTCCGGATCCGGCGAAGTTTCAGCCATGGTCATAAAAAATTCTCCCTCTTGCTCTGCTTCTTCTAATTGCCCGGTCCGGCTGCGCGAGCGGAGCCGGGCCAGCGCTTCGTTGACCGCAATGCGCGTCAACCAGGCGGAAAACGGTGCGCGTCCGGCAAACTGGCTAAGGTGCTGATAAGCCCGGACGTATGCATCCTGCATCACGTCTTCCGCCTCGGCATCATCGTGCAGAATTGCGCGGGCGACACGATAAAGCCGCTGGTTGTAGCGGCGCATGACAATCTCATATAGAGCGGTGTCGCCGGCTTTCACCCGCTCGATGACTTCCTCGTCGGTCCAGCCTTCCAACTTGGCCTTCTCGAGAATTCCAATGGTATCCATGGCTCTCTAAAGTATAGAGCGCGGAGGAGAAGAATGGTTACAGGGGTCTTGCTAGAGTCAAAGCGCTCGTGGTCAATGATCCCTGGCTTGCCAGGAATCGATTCCCGAGGACTTCAGGCCGCGAAATGACTGTAACCATTCGGGCCCTCGCCGCTCTTCTAAGTGGGGGTAGGAAATGACAGACTTCGATGGCCGTCTCAATGCCGGCTGGTGGGCGCTGAGAATCGGCCTTGGCATGGGGCCCATCATCACAGGCATCGACAAATTCTTCAATAAGTTGACGGACTGGGGGATGTACCTCAGCCCCATCGCGACAAAAATTGTGCCGGTCAGCACGACAACCTTCATGCGCGGCGTTGGTGTTGTGGAAATTCTAGCCGGGCTGATTGTTCTGAGCCGGTGGACAAAACTCGGAAGTTACATCGTTATGCTCTGGTTGGTCGGCATTGCGGTGAACCTGCTGACAACCGGCATGTTCTATGACCTGGCCATGCGGGACGTCGAGATTGCGATTGGTGCGTTTGCGCTGTCGCAACTGGCGGCGGTGCGTGAACAAACCCGCACAAAAGGGGAGTAAGCAGGGCACTAAGGTCAAAAGCAGTCTACACTCGGTAAGACCAAAAAACTGAATCGGAGGATACGATGAGAAAACTTGCTTCGTTTCTAGTAGTAGCCTGGCTCTGTGCGGTGCCGGCGTTTGGTGCTGCAGAGAGCTATAAAGATGTGCCGGTGGTGGACGTGAACTGTTCGAAGAAGGTGGCCGCCGACCCGGACTCCCACCCGCGGGCTTGCGCACTAAAGTGCGCGGCGAGTGGCTTTGGCATCGTGACGAAGGACAAACAATTCCTGAAGTTCGACGCGGAGGGGAACGCAAAGATTGCGGAGGCACTGAAAGCTTCGGACAAGAAAGATCACCTGCGCGTGGATGTGAGCGGAGACGTGCAGGGCGACACGCTGAAAGTAAGTTCGATCAAGCTGTTGTAATCCGCCCTCTGGCATTTCTTACGCGCCGGGGGGATTTCCTTCCCCCGGTGCGCAAGACAAAAGCAATTGACCCTAAGCAAGCGTCGATATTTCACGGGGCTGGATTGTGCTCACAATCACCGCCGTAGCTAACAAAAAGTTCAATCGAAAATATTCGCGCCAAGTCTTTCCGTCCTCTCCTGTCTTGCGGGAGCGGACGCGGTGGTTAATTCTATAAGCGGAGAAGGGTTTCCTGGAGACGGTGTGCGACGAAATGGCTAGCCCGCCAGGGGTTGCACGAAAAAGGCCGGAATCCTGGATTCCGGCCTGCGGATCACGAAATGGTTGCGGGGGGCTGCAATGCACCGAAACTGCCATCTTGACCGTGCCTTTTCGCTACTCCTTCGCCGACGCCTTGGCCGCATGAACGCAGCTGACCGACCAACAAAGGGATTAGTAGATTCCCAAACTTCGGATGTGGATTCGATTCCCATCGTCCGCTCCACAAGCCTTGTTGATTCACTTGCCCTTACACCTGGTGCCTCCTGAATATTGCCGTCGGACAGATGATTTTGCCCCAAGAATGTTCTAAGGGTACTGCAATTGTTCCAAGGCGCGAGTTCTCGCCCTGAGAAAGCAAGGACTTCTGCTTGGAACTGAATTGGTGCAAGCGCCAAGCCCTTCGAGGGAACCATACTCACTATTGGACTGGTTCTGCGAGGGCCTCGTCATTTGCGCGGCTCTACCTCACGCCGGAGAAGCCGTGCCACGCACCAGTGTGCATGGCGTCAGCACTCCTTGGCACTCGACCACACTCGGGTGGTTGCAGCCTGCACCCTACAGCAACAGGGGCAACAATGGGTTGGGTCTGCCTCTTTGTTCCCGGCCTAGCGAGACCATCGTCTATTGACGGGTATTTAACCGATTTAGCCGGTCGAGCATTTTCGATGACGCAGAAATATTGTAATATATTAGCCGCCGATTTATTTGTGGACGCCCTGGTATTGCTTTTGCAAGGGCTTCTCTTTTGCTCAGCCCAATGGTGCGCTGTGCTCCATTTCCCACGAATCGTGCCTAATGTGTGGCAGCCCTCACCTCAGTTCATAGGCCTCATTCGAGTGCTATTGTTGTTGTCTCTACCCTGGACGGCAGTTTCGTGCGGAGGAGGAAGTTCATCGAACACTCCCGCACCCGCACCCACGCCAGCCTCCCTTTCACTCACCGTGACGCCCACCGCGATAATTCTTTTGCCGAACAGCAGCCTCGTAGTAGATGTCACCGCTCAGGGATCCAACATCTCAGCTACGCCAACAGTGACTTTGAACAACTTGCCTGCGGGGTTGACCACAACAACCACATTCCCCCTCAGTGTCCCCGCCACTGGAGCATCCATCACGCTTCAAGCTTCGGCAAGCATAGCATCAGGTCAGTACACGCTCACTCTGAGCGGCCAAGCTGGTTCTACAACAACGTCCGTATCGATACCGGTCACCGTGCAGACGACGCCGTTGCCCGCCTTCTATTTTGTCTCACCGTTGTTTTCTGAAGTGCAGGTCCCGATCGGAGGCTCGGGGGCCTATCAATTCTCTACAGGATTTAATGCAACTTCCCCTCCCACGTACTTGGTGGCGTTGAGTATTAGTGGACTCCCACCCGGCACTACAGCCACCTTCAACCCAAGCACGATCCTGCCGGGACAGTCGGGAACAGTGACGATCACGGCGGCTTCCACCGCGGCTGCGGCCCAAAATGCAGAGGTGACTCTTAGTGGTATGCCGCTAGCTCCCGTACCAGCGTCCAGCATTACTTTCCTTGCTGATATTTCGCCGAAGACTGGCAGTTTGCCGGAGAATCGTACGGATTATCTCTCTACCGAAGCTACGCCCTATGCTGCGGTGTACGATCGCACACATAAATTGATCTTCTCGAGCAACAATTCCTGGAACCGCATTGATGTTATTTCAGCGACGACCCACGCCGTCATCAAGACCATTCCGATACCCGATCCTCACGGCATGGATATGGCAGTCGACAATTCTCGAGTCTGGATAGCCACCGGATCACAGCAGATCTTCGAGATCGACCCAGTTAGCTTCGGCGTGAAGCGCCACCTTCTTCCCGTTTATTCTGGCATCACGCTTGGCTCGCAGGCTTGGGAGGGAAGGCAGCTCTACGCCCTGTCGGACGGCAGGGTTTTATTGAATTTCTCACATGCGGTTGGTGACGGATCGGTCTATCTTGCGTTCTGGGATCCCACATCGAATTCCTTAACCACTCTTACGCCACCCAGTGCAAGCGCTCCTCCTGGAATTATTTTGCGTTCCGGCAATGGCCAGCGTGTCTATTCGATCGCCGACAACTCCAGCGGAAACTCATTCTTCTACGATGTGCCATCGAAAACAATCAGCGGCGTCGTGCAACTCGGCGGCTACGCACTCGAAGCCGCAGTTAACTTCGACGCCTCTCGCATCGCTGTCTACGACGCGTCAGGCCTTAATATGCTCAACGGAAACCTAGCTCCAATAGGACCACTCCCCGGGGGTGGCTTCCCTGGTGCTCTCTTCAGCGGCGGGATGACTTTTAGCCCCACTACTGCCTATCTCTTCGAAGTCTGTATGCCTTTCTCTACGCCAGTCATCTACACCGTTGACTCGAATTCGCTGAAAAGTATCGGCATCGCCCCAGCGATGCCCCTGATTCCTGTGATGACGGAGCTGAGTCCTCCCTTTTATATGCCCGAACCTTTCGCAGTGGATGACACTGGGATGGTACTCGGTATCGAAGATTACGGAATTGCATTCGACGACTCTACCTTCTTCCAGAACTTTGTGACCAACGAGCCAGGGAGCCCTACGTTTCTGCAGCACATGTCACCATACTCCGGGCCAGCGGTTGGCGGCACAACTTCTGGGGGATTCGGCAACGCTTTCTCATTAACTCCAGATGTTTGGTATGGTGCGAACCGCGGCTCCGCTCATGTCGACTCGTCGAACACACTGACAATCACTTCGCCACCCAGCACCACTCCGGGCCCCGTCAGCATTAAGATGCTTTTTCCGGATGGCATCGAGGTGTTTGACCCCAACTTCTTTTCCTACGGCCCATATGTCCAGTACAACGTGCTCTCGGGCGCTTCGCCAGATGGTGGGACACCCGGCCAAATTGCAGGTTTTGGCATGCCTCTCGATGGCAGTGGCGGCACATTGTCGGTGGGCGGCGCACCTGCCTCGATCACTACGACGAAGACGCAGTATTTGCCCTTTACGGGTTCTCCGTTTCCATCGACCTTTCTAAAGTTCGACGTACCCCCTGGAACTCCAGGATGGGCAGACATCCATGTCCAAACTCCAGATGGCACCTCGACGCTTCCAAAATCACTGTTCTACGCAGCGAGTGTTAAAGACTATCCATCTGCGGACTCTTTTACAGCAGTGTTATTTGATGCGGGGCGCAACCAACTTTACCTCTCGGCCGGAGACCACATAGACGTTTTCTCGCTGGTCTCAAATCAGTTCCTCACTCCGATCACTCCCCCCGCACAAGGGGCTTCGAAACAATTTGCTGGGTTGGCGCTTTCGCTTGATGGTTCGCTCCTGCTAGCCACGGATCTTCTCGATGGTTCCCTTGGAGCGATCAATCCCGACACACCCTCGAACAGCTACGTGATTCCAATTGCCCTGTCAATACAGCCGATCCACGTTGCACCCGGGGCCCACTCTATGTGGCATCCCTTATCGGGAACCAGGCCTTCGTCTCGATTGGTGGTATCCCAAACATTGGATGTGGGCCCGGAGGTCCCGTCTATCAAGTAGATCTTACGGCCCGGACAGCCGTTCTCGAGCCCTCTTCGCAGACTTGTCCAAACTTTGGCGGTGGTTATCTTTCCGCGACGCGTGACGGTAGCAAAGTGGCACTCGGCGGTGGCGGGTTTTGCATCTACGATGCTTTGCAGAAAACACTGTCTGGCTTGGATACTTATCAGCTCTACGGTGCCGCGATTTCGGGCGATGGTAACGTAGCCGCATCTCAATGGGTATTTATCGATTCGGCGGCACACAATATCGGCCGCATGGCGCGGCCGGACATCTACTATGGCGCCTACTCACAGGATGTCTCTTCTAACTTTTTCCTGCTTCAGGAACCGAAGCTAAACGACTCCGGCAGCCTCTATTATCTCCCTTATCCTAATGTCTTCGACATCGTTGACGTGCAGCACGGAGTTTTGCGCATGCGCTTCTCGCTGCAGGAAACGATTTCCAATACCGCTGTACCCATGGCAATCGACTCGAGCGGACGGCGGGTTTTCCTTCTGACCAACAAGGGCCTAGCTGTCGTCGACCTTGGCGCTGCGCCGCTCTCGATAGGGTCCATCAGCGTAGCGCAAGCGACACCCGGTGGGCAGATCCAAGTTCGTGGGAGTGGATTCACCACTGGTACTACGGCTCAAATCGGCGGTCAGGCGGCGGCTGTTACTTTCGTGGACGAACAGACTCTGACCATGAGAGTACCAACTCTCGGTTCCGGCCCCGTTGATATCCTCCTCACCAACCCGAGTGGTGAAACTTATCTCTTACAGAGCGGTCTGCTAATTATGTAGGTTAACGATAGCTCGCCGGTTCGCCGCCTCATCACCTGAGAGTTACTTCGCCATAATACCCGAGCGATAGGCTCACCGACTTGCGCGCCTCCTTAATTCCGTTCCAGCTGAAAGTCTAGGAAGCCTACGTACGGGTGTCAACAGTTGGGAATTCCCGGTAGTGTCTTTGAAATTAGGACACTACCGAATTCCCCAAGCCGTTCGACTTGGATAGTTTAAATCGAAGCATCTGATGTGATAATTGGGAACGCATGCGCCTCTATTCCGGCACCACAAAATCCCTTATCGAAGACTCAACTTACAACCGCATTGCCACGAAGCTAAAAGATGCCTTCTTCCTTGAATTTCGGTATCAGCCACCAGTTTCTGAGGTGAATTCCTGGAACAATTCTCTCCGCGCCGTCTCACAAGTTTTTCAAACAGCAAGCTTGCTCGATCATGGCGTTTTGCTGGAACTTCAACTCCCACTCACCTCCAAGCGGCTTGACTGCCTTGTGACCGGGTACGACAGCAAAAAAGCACCTAACGCAGTCATCATAGAGCTAAAGCAGTGGAGCGGCTGCAAAGGCGCATCTGGCAAGAACGAGGT
>MNEA01000035.1 GCA_001917435.1 Acidobacteria bacterium 13_2_20CM_2_57_6 | reverse complement strand
AGAGGCCAGAGCGAAGTCGCTGTTTCCAAACCGTGATGAGATGGCGCCGGCAACTTCTGTGTTTAGTTATTCCTGCAGCCGCCGTGGCGCAAACCGATTCGCGCGGTGTGTCTGCGTGCGCCCCGTGTCACGCACAGGCGAAGTCTCAGCCGGCCACTTCGATGGCGCATGCGCTCGAAACGGTTGGAGAGTGCAAGATTCTTATAGATCATCCCGTTCTGACCACGAAGGTTGGCAGATACTCCTACAAGATTGAGCGCAAGGGAGTACAGAGCAGTTATTCGGTTTCCGATGGAATCAAGACGATGACCATGCCCATCCGGTGGGCGATGGGAGCCAGTTCTGCAATTGGCCAAACTTACGTCCTAGAGAAAGACGGTGAATTCTATGAGAGCCGCGTCAGCTATTTCAGCGAGCTGAATGGTCTCGCTCCAACTCTAGGTTCGGAGGGGTCTAACCCATCGGACATTAACGAAGCTGCCGGGCGCCTCATGGGCCGCGACGATAAACTGCGCTGCTTCGGGTGCCACGCGACGAACGCGACTTTTGGAAGGCAACTCACGTTGGACAAAATGACTCCCGGTGTGCGGTGCGAGCGCTGTCATGAGTCCGCCGAAACCCACCTGGCGGCGAGGCTGCTTGACAGTTTCGAACTAGAGGCGCAAAAGGATTTGTCCAAATTACGCGGACTATCCGCAGAACAAGTGTCTAACTTCTGCGGACAGTGCCACCGGACGTGGGAAGAAATTGCGCTGCAGGGTAACCTGAGCATTGCGAACATTCGCTTCCAGCCTTACCGGTTGACTGGGAGCAGGTGCTACGACGCCGATGATCCGCGAATTAGCTGCCTCGCCTGCCATGATCCGCACCACGAAGTGAGCAGCAAACCAGCCGATTACGACGCGAAATGCCAGTCCTGTCATGGCGGCGGGAAACCAGGCGCGAGGGCTTGCAAGGTGTCCGCAGAAAAATGCGTGACTTGCCATATGCCAAAACTCGAGCTGCCCGGCGCGCACCACAAGTTTTCGGATCATCGAATTCGAATCGTGAAGCCAAATGAACAGTATCCAGATTAGCGCGCGAGTGTCACTTGAAATTCGGGCTGTGGCCTGGCTGGTGTGCCTAGCGGAGTTTGAATTTCATACTCCTGGTACAGAGATGGAGATCTCCGAGGGCGGAGATTCAGGATAGGGTTCTTAGGAAAAGGAAACGAACAATGAAAAATTCCTCCCGAGTCATGTGCTTTTGTATCGCAGCGATCGCATTGTCTTTTTCACCCGCTTGCTACGGGCAGCAAAACTCAACTGCACCGCCGCAAGGCCCCGCTGTACGTACAACCAGCGAAGAAGTCCTGCTGGATGTTGTGGTCCGCGATAAGAAGGGGCATCCCGTTAACAACCTCAAACCTGAGGATTTCCAGGTATTTGACAACGGTGAGCTGAAGAAAATTATTGCATTTCGACTCGTCCAAGGCGGTGAAGCTGTGGCCGCAGGCGGCTCACGGATGCCGCTCGATCCGCTCCGCCAGGTTCGACTGGTGACGATGATCTTTCAATGCTGGAACAACGACGCCCGGCGGCTCGCCCATGATGCGGCTGTGGGCCTCCTGAAGGGCGAACTCCCGCAAAACGTTTATATGGCTGTCATGACCATCGATCGCAAGCTCGAAGTTCTTCAGTCATTCACCAATGATCCAGTTCTATTGCGTAAAGCTATAGACCGCGCCACTCGAAGTGAGAATACCGATTTCTCCTCGGACACTGCAATGGTTCAAAAACAACTAGAGCAAATGGTCGGTCCGGACACAAACGGAGCGCAGTCCATCCAAGGGCAAATCGACAACCAGAATGCCACCATTGTCGCGCAGGCGCAGGGACGAGCGCCGGACGCCGCGGAGATGGCCAACATAGCCATGGCTCAAATGGTTCTGCAAATGCTTGAGAGTCAGCAAAGCAGCGGGCTGAAAGAAGCCGGCCGGGTGAACATATACGCCTTGCTCGACGCCGTGAAGGAGCAGTACCGCCTGCCGGGACGGAAAACCATACTCTATTTTAGAGAGGGTGGTTTCGTAATACCCCAGGGAATGGAAGAGCCATTCAAGAGCGTTATCAGCGTGGCCAACCGTTCGAACGTCAGTTTCTACGCTGTCGACGCACGTGGATTGACAACGGGTAGCGCCAATTCGGGCGCCATGAACACGCTGAACAGAGCAGCGCGAGCTTCTCAAGACCAAATGGCTAATGACGGTAGCCAAGCCGTCAGACCCGACGAAGCTAAGCTCTTTGACACCAGCATTGAGAGTACGCGTGCGAACACGCAAAACACATTGGCGAATCTCGCAGAATCTACTGGAGGAATGCTGATCGCCAACACGAATGACGTAGGGACGCCGCTTCATAAACTCGCAGAAGATATCCAGACCTATTACGAGATCGGGTATGTGCCGGAGATTAAAAGCTACGACGGCTCGTTCCGCAAAATCGCCATAAAAATGAATTCGGGCGATTTGCGCGTGCAATCGCGATCTGGATACATCGCTCTGCCTCCCGGGCTCGCCGGTCAGGGCAGCGTGCTGCGCGCCTTCGAGGTCCCTCTTCTGACCGCTTTGAGTTCAGCGGAGCTGCCAAAGACATTTGGATATCAGTCTATGGCCTTACACTTCCGCGGTGCGCAGAACCAATCCGTGTGCGATCTGGTTCTGGATGTGCCACTTGCCAATTTGACGTTTCAGAAGAAGGGTGGTGATCAGTTGGAAGGTCGGCTGTCCTATGTCGCATTGGTGAAAAAAGGAAATGGGGAAGTCGTTAAGAAGTTTGGGAACGACATCCCCTTCCACGTGCCAAGCGCAGAGCGAGATGCCCTTACGGCAGGACACTTTATTTACACGGAACACTTCGATTTGCCAGCGGGACACTACACGCTCGAAACCGCGATGCTCGACGGCGAAGGAAACCGAATTAGCACTCGAAAAAACAGTCTGATGATGCCACCGCCCTCTACAGCCCTGTCCGTTAGCAGCGTCAGTGTTGTCCGCAATTTGAAGGACAAAGACGCTTCTACGGACCAATCTGACCCGCTCCTGATTGGGAGCCGCGTGGTTTCGCCGACGCTCAATCCGACCATCAGCAAGGCAAGCAATTCCAGTGTGTCATTTTATGTGGTGGTCTATCCTGACAAGAACTCTTCTCAGCCTCCCCACTTATCCATGGAGTTCAGCAGGAACGGCCAGGTATTGGGAAGCGGCTCACCAGAGCTTGGGCAGCCAGACAAAGACGGCCGGATTCAGTACGTGGCCACTGTACCGGTCGCGTCGCTCGAACCCGGTGAATATACGATACGTTTCAACGCCACACAGGCCGCTGAGACGGCTGAGGAAGTGACCACGTTTATTTTGCAATAGGATCCTCTGAATGAATTTCTCCCGACGCGGGTTTCTGCGAATAGGTATGGCTCTTGGTGCTGCGAAGGTTCTGCCAATGCCTGCTCTGGTTCCACAAGCATCCGGAGAGTCGTTGTTTTTCGAAATTGCGTCCTCATCGTGTGGCATCGCGTGGGTCCACGAAAATGCCATGTCGGACAATCGCTACCTTCCTGAGACTCTGGGGCCCGGTTGTGCCTTCCTCGACTTCGACAACGACGGATGGATGGATATTTACCTGGTGAACAGCGGGCCATGCGATTTCTGGACGCCGGCCAAGCCGCTCCGCAATGCGCTTTACAAGAACAATCGCGATGGCACATTCACCGATGTGACCGAGAAAGCGGGCGTGGCGGGCGGAACCTTCAGAATGGGTGTTGCCGTCGGCGACTACGACAACGACGGGTGGCCGGATATTTTCGTCACATCCTACGGACGCTGCATTCTTTACAAGAACAATCGTAACGGTACATTCACCGACGTCACCGAGAAAGCTGGCCTTGCTGCCCCCGGTTGGACCACCAGCGCGGTATGGTTCGACTTCGACAATGATGGCCTTCTTGACCTATTTGTCTGCAGTTTTGTTGACTATGGCGCGAAGCAGAAGCTTGCCTGCGGCGATAACCAGATCGGAAACCACTATTATTGCATTCCTAGAGTCTTTCGCGGGACCTCAAGCTTTCTCTACCACAACAATGGCGATGGCACGTTCTCTGAAGTAAGCAAGGGCACGGATATAGCGCGAGCGATAGGCAAGGGGCTTGGAGTGGTGGCGACCGACATCAACAACGATGGACGCATGGATCTGTTCGTCGCTAACGACACTGTGCAAAATTTTTTATTCGTCAATCGCGGTCCGGATGCCTCCGGAAAAACCCGCTGGGAAGAAATCGCGCTGCAGGCCGAGGTAGCATTTAGCGACAATGGCCAGCCTCGCTCCGGTATGGGCGTCGACGCCGGCGATTTGGACAACGACGGATGGCAGGATCTCTTTGTGGCTAACGTCGATCAGGAAATGTTTTCGCTTTACCACAACAATAAAAACGAGACCTTCAACGATATCGCACACTCGCACGGCGTTGCGCAAGCGACCAGGCTTCTGAGTGGCTGGGGACTCAAGTATTTCGACTATGACAACGACGGCGCGGTCGATCTGATCCTGGCCAACGGCCATCCAGACGACATGATCGGGCGTTACTCGCGCCAGGTTCGGTACAAGGAGCCCCTCCTGCTCTTTCATCAGGGCCCGGACGGCAAGCTGAAAAATGTAAGCACAGAAGGGGGGACGGCGTTTGAGAAGAGCTTCGCTGCGCGAGGTCTGGCCGTGGGGGACTATGACAATGACGGAGCCCTTGATGTGCTCGTTGCAACTAACGGCGGCGCTCCTGTGCTCCTGAAAAACAACGCCGCCAAGGGAAACAATTGGCTGGGACTCAGGCTGGAAGGCGCGACGTGCAATCGCGATGCTATCGGCGCGCGCATCCTTTGGAAAGCGGGCGGCAAACTGCGCCAGAGTTTGAAGAACAATGGTGGCAGCTATCTCTCCTCGCATGACCTCCGGGAAGTTCTAGGGATCGGCGCCGCAGCTCAACTCGACGAACTTGAGATCCATTGGCCCGCGCCAAGTAAGCGTGTCGACAAATTCACCAGTGTCGCCCCAAACCGCTACATCCACATAATCGAGGGAAAAGGCATAGTGTGAAATTTGCCTTGCGGCAAATCGACGATCGCCCGCCTCGGGGGAAAGACGATCGACGACGTACGCGGCATGGTCCAGGCTGCGGCCTCCATCCTGTATCCAGCGTTCAAGGAGAATGTTGGGGCTGTTCTCCACCGGCGTTGAAGAATCAATCTCCGGTGACCGAGCAGGGGAACATTGTGGGCACATTTCAGTACATGTCTCCCGAGCAGATTGAAGGGAAAGAACTGGACGGGCGAAGCGATATTTTCTTGTTGGGGGCAGTGCTGTACGAGATGGTGACGGGGAAGAGGGCATTCGAGGGAAACTCCTTTCTCTCCATACCGCTGGCGGATTCACACCTCACTGACTAAGCCAACGGGTGAGTACTAGGGCATACCCCGTAGTCATGAATCAGGTTGCGACCCGATTGTGGAAACATGCCCTATCGATTACCAAATTATCCGGCCAGCAGCTTTCGAGTCTTCCTTGGGGTGTGAGTCAGTCAAGCGGTCAAATACTTGAGCGGAGGATTGCTCATGAGAGGAATTCGCTTCTGTTTGTGGATTTCATTCGTCGTCTTGCTTTTCGCTTCGGCCGCAGTGTTGCTCGTCACTGACCCGCCCCGAGCGTGGGCGCAACTCGGAACGCCTCCCAGCAGCACGATCAGTAGTAGTTCGGGGCCTCTGGCATGGGACTTCGGTCCGGTGGGCGGCGGAACGGTGATAAACGTGGGGATACAGGATATCTGCCCGCCCGGCCTGTGCGATGACCACGACTTGACCGTGGTGCTCCCCGCCCCCGCGGCCACGTTCTATCAGACGATGACGGCCAAGCTCACCTTTCAATACACGTGGACGAGCACGCTGCCCACGGATCTGGACATCTTTGCCATCAGCCCCAGCGGAGCGGACCACGGCCCAGGCTCGCCTGACAACACTTCCACCGGACCCGGCCAGGAGAATCTCACGGTCACCGATCCTATTGACGGACTCTGGCACATTCGCTCTGTAGCCTCGCTGGCCCCGGTGCCCACCGCGGCTCACGTGGCGGTTACGTTGATGATCGCACCTAGGCCCACGGCGCCGATGCCTCCTCCAGCAGCTCCTGGAGCCCCAACTTTCATCAATTATCCTGCTCCCGACGATTGCACGGGAACGCAACAACCCCCGAGTTGCATACAGCCGTCGACGGGCTCGACAACTGCCGGAGAGCACGGCGCGGGGGAGCCATCCATTGGAGTCGACTGGAACACGGGCAAAGCGTTCATCGAGGCGGGAAACCATACTCTTCGCGTGACTTTCGACGACAGCGTCAATCCGGCTACGGCGTTCTGGGAGGACCAGCGTTCGCTCTTCGCGCGAGTGAGCTTGGACCCGATCATGTTCGTTGACGACGGCCACTTTGGGGGCCCAAATCGCCTGTTTTCTTCTCAGCTCATCCTTGTCACCAGCGAGCTTTCCTTCAGCGACGACGATGGCAACACCTGGCTTCCAACGCAGGGGTCCGGCCAGCCTGCGGGCGTCGACCATCAGACAGTGGGCGGAGGTCCTTACGCCTTTCCAGCGCCGCTGACGCCAACGGGGTACCCGCATGGGATTTATTACTGTTCGCAGGACATTGTGACAGCGTTCTGCTCGCGCAGCGATGACGGCGGGACGACCTTCGGGCCCGGCGTTCCCATTTATACCTTCGCCCATGTCAACGGCGCAGATGTTCCCATTGCGCCGGGCACTTGCGGCGGTTTGCACGGCCACGTGCGTGTTTCGCCTGACGGCACCGTCTACGTTCCCAACGAAAACTGCTTCGACGCCAACAGCGTTAGTCGGCCGGGCGTGGCCGTTTCTACGGACAGTGGTTTGAGCTGGGTGGTTCGCACTGTGCCGGACGGCAAGAGCATCAGTCCCGGCACGGACCCGTCGGTCGCAGAAGGAGCGAACAACACCATATACCTCGGGTATGTGAACTCCGACGGCCACGCCAAGATTGCGGTTTCGGGCGACCGCGGCTTGCACTGGTCGAAGTCCAAGGATGCGGGGACTCCTTTCGGAGTCCAGAACGCGGAGTTCGCCGAAGTGATCGCCGGCGACGATGAGCGCGCGGCCTTTGCCTTCCTCGGCACACAGACCTCGGGTGATACGCAGTCGGCCGACTTCCAGGGGGTCTGGCACCTCTATGCGGCCTTCACTTACAACTCCGGCCTCACTTGGACGACCGTTGACGCTACTCCCACGGACCCAGTGCAGCGAGGCTGCGTCTGGAACCAGGGAGGCAGCAACCCGTGCCGTAATCTTCTCGATTTCAACGATATCACCGTGGACAAGTTCGGGCGGGTACTTGTGGGTTACGCCGACGGCTGCACGAGAAGTTGCGTCACCGACCCGACGCAGAATGCCTCCACGGGCCCTGCTAGCGCTCAGGACGCACTGGCGACGATTGCCCGCCAAGTGGGAGGCCGCGGGCTATTTAAGGCGTTCGACGGAACGCAGTTCGGCACTCAGAGTGGAGTCATCGAGGGGCACGGCAAGCTGTGCTTTGGAGACCCCGCGTCGGGCATTCAAGGCGATCCGGGCTGCAAGACCAACAATTAGGTAGGGGAGGCGGCTTCGCCACCGCATCGAGAATATCTATGCGTCAAACACTGACGATCTTGCCTTGCATCGGACTTGTCTTTGCCAGCGTGCTCGGAGAAGCCGCGCCGCAGAACGTCAAGAATGCCACGGGCGTCACGAAAGGGCCTGCAGATGCATGCGCGCTGCTGACCCCCGCTGAAATTGAAGCCATCCAGGGTGAGCGCGTCGAGGAAACTAAATCCACTGTACAGCCAAGCGGGGGATTGTTCGCAGCGCAATGCTTATTTCGCACGCCTACCGTGAGCAAGTCAGTCAGCCTGTCACTGACTGCGTCTGATCCCCTGCGTCCGGCCGCGCTGACCGCCCGGGAACTTTGGCAGAAGCAGTTCCACTCTCCCGAGGTGGAAAGCGACAAAGAATCGGCCGCAGGCAAATACGTAAAGAAGCTCGACTTCGAACGAGAGAGAGAGAGCCGCAAGCCACGTCCCATTCCCGGTCTTGGCGAGGAGGCCTATTGGGTCGCCAGTCCGGTTGCCAGTGCGCTCTACGTACTTAAACGAGAGATGTTCCTGCGAATCAGCGTTGGCAGCGCCGGCCAGGAATCCGCGCGCATGGAAAAATCGAAGGCGCTGGCCCGCGCCGCGCTCAAGCACCTCAGACTCGTCGAATAAAGGGTCTCGAATAGCTGTCCACATTTTCCATCCGGCCAACGATAACTACCTTACTTAAGACGCGCTATACAGCGGCAAGAGGGGATGCCGCAGTCCTCGCGAACGATGGTGCGGACGAAGGCACTGGCCTCGCCGCCTCAGGCTCTGCAGAGCGAGAACAAGCGGCGCAGATCGGCTGCCATTTCGAAAAAAATGAACTTTGTCCCAGGTCCAGTGCACACTTCTTAGAGGCATTTAGGGGGCACTAAGAATTCTTTTCAGTTCCTCAAAAGGCTCAGTTCCTGAATACTGTCCACCATTGCGTTGGTCGAATTGGAAGTGCTGAGGATCACATCTGCGACGCGTCTCTTTCACTGATTTCGCCTAAGCCGCTGGTTCTTGAAACGGATTGCTGACTTTTGACCGCATCCCAGAGTTTAAGTGTTACGCTGCGGCTTCTCTAGGGTGCGCAGTCCGGCGCAGGTGACGTTTGTTCCACCACACCACTATCAAAACGAGGGCAAGTAGAATCGCGCCCAGGAAATAAGGAACATTCGAAACGATCCACAACACTCTCTGTAGGAGCAGTTCCATTGGAAATGAAAAGTCGAACTTACGTGTCAAACCAGAGTGGCACCTTACTCTACCTATAAAAGCTTACTCATTCGCGAAACC
>MNEA01000153.1 GCA_001917435.1 Acidobacteria bacterium 13_2_20CM_2_57_6 | reverse complement strand
CGCTCTCCGATTCTCCCCACGTGGCCTGCAGCCAGCCGCGCTTTTCCAGCCGGTGCAACGCGGGGTACAGCGATCCTTGCTGGACCTGCAGGGCTTCGCGGGAGACTTGCTGGATGCGCTGCGAAATGCCGTAGCCGTGGACGGGACCGAGCGCTACGGTCTTGAGAATCAGCAAGTCCAGGGTGCCTTGCAGCAGATCGGATTTTTGGACAGTCACGCTTCCGCTCTCCTAGAGACTCTACCTATATATGCCGCGATATGTAGAATGTCAAGGAGAGACAGGGGGGAGGGCTAGAGGCGAGCAGCGACGCGCGCGGCGATGCGCCCGTCGGTGGTGCGAAAAACCAGCACGAGACTATCGGTGAGCGGGACGTCTTTGCTGGGAACAGCCAACTGATAGGACCACTCGAATCGCTTGGGCAATTGCGACGTCAAATTCGACGCGTAGGGGACGATCGGTTCGACCGCCGAATGAAGCTCAGTGATATTCTTCGCGGGACGCAAGTCCACGCCACGCTTCCAATAAAATGAAACTTCAAGCGTGCGTATCATTTCCGGAGTCAAGTAGGTGCGCGATTCCGTTTCCCGGAGACCAGGCGTGCACGGCAGATCGTGAATATCCAAAGATAAAAAAAGTTCATCGGGGAAGTGCGTAACCGTTTCCGTACCGCGGCGGAAGATGGTGCCCTTCTCGTCGTTGATGCGCTTCAGATTGAGGAAGAAATCGGGGGCATCCAGGTTGCCGGAAACGCGGAAACAGACTCCATTCGGGAGCGAGCCATCGGTGGCGAAGAAGACTCCGCCGTCATAGTTCCAAATATTTTTGTCGCGCCGAGACTGGCTCGCTGACGCGCCTGGTGAGAGGAGCAGTAAGAGGAGGATCGCCAAGCCAGCAGTTTGGTATTGCAAAGTGCGCATGTCCGATGAACTTCTCCAACTAATTTTTCTCCTTCTTCGCGGCGGCGAGAAGAAAATCGAAACCGTCGAGGGTGTGAATGGCTTTGCCTTCTCCCGCGGGCTTGACGGTTCCCTGGCCAGACCGCACCGCTTGAATCGCGGTGACGAGCCTTGGGAGCACGGAAGGTTCGGCTACAGGGTTATTGTGCGCACCGAAGACGAGTTTTAGTTCCGGAGCGAGCGCCGCAAGCCGCTTCGCAGAATTCACGTACGCGTCGAGATCGGTCTCTGGCCGGAAGAGCCAGATAGGGGCGGGATAATAAGTGTCGCCGGTGAAGAGCAAGCCGTTGGCGCGGTCGAGCAGCGCAATGGAATCCGGCGTGTGGCCCGGGGTCCCAAGAACTTCCAATTTGCGCCCACCCAGATTCACTGTGAAGCCGTCATGGATGAAGTGCGAAATCCTCCAGGGCTTCGTGGCGTACGTTTTTGGATTGAAGCCCTTCGGCAGATCGCCGCAGATCTGGTCGGATGCAATTTCGGCCTGAGCATCTTCGCGCGAACCTTTGGCATTTTTTCGCGTGAAATCGGTGTCCATGCCGAAGATGAAAGGGAATTGCCAGTTGCCGCCCACGTGATCGTCGTGGGTGTGGGAATTGAGAACCACGATGGGGCGCGAGGTCAATTTCGTGGTGACTTTGTGAATGTCGCTGATGCCCATGCCGGTGTCGAAGAGCACGGCTTGCTTGGTGCCGACAATCAGATACGAAATGGTCTCTTCCGCTTGATGCGGCTCGTAGATGGCAAAAACTCCGGCCGCGACTTTGTAGACTTCAAACCAGGGCTCGTCGGGAAGAACGCGCTGGAGCGATTTGTATTCCGGGCGGGGCAGGGGTTTGCACCATTCCGGAATTTGCTTTTCCTGCTGCGCTTGCAAGGTTGCCGGAATGAAAAGCAAGAAAGTCAATGGCACCGCCGTAATGATTTTCATGACCGGCCCTGCTTGCCGAAGAGTCGGCCAATCAAGCCCGCGGCTCCTGAAGAGCGGCGGGGTTCATTCGTTGGCACCAAGACTTCAAGTACATCGCCTGACGCACCGGGAATGTCCTGATCGTGCCGGTAGCCAGTAAGGTCCTTAGCAAGCTCGGCAGGCACATCGTAAACATGATCCACTTCGGCCTTCTCACCGCCAGCGGCTTGCTGTTCGGCGATCAGCCGCTCCGCAATGCCTTTTAACTCAGCTGGCGCTTCTCCTTTGATGTCGAGATGAAACCGACCCTTCTCGCAGTCGTGGACAACTGACCAGACTTTGTTTCCCTTACGCCATCCAGAAGCCCAACTGACCATGACGTGGTCCTCGACAAAACAGCAGACAACTTCTCCCGAGCGGGAAAAACGCTCAAGCACGCGGTCTTCCATCTCGCTTCGATCAAACTGAACCACGTACCATCCTGTCGGCAGTTGAGCGCCGACTATCTTGGATTCGGCGAATTCTCGCGTTTTCCCGTCGCGCGCAGACCAGAGTCGAGCATACTGTTTGCAGGTTTCCGTTTTTCAGCGCCGCCCATGAAAGTGACCAGCCCATCGCAGTTTACTTCGCACCGGAAACGAAGATGGATTTGGGAAGCATCATGTGGACGCCTTTGTTGCCGTCGACAAGCTCGGTGATGTGGAGGTCGGCGGCGACGCTGGCGAGCATGTAGGCGTCGTCGCGCGAGAGATGCTTTTCGCTCACGAGGAAATCGATCATCTCGCGGACGGCAAGCGTGGCGCAGGCGTTCAGGTCATCGTTGAGGCCCATGGTGATGTAATGCGTGGGCGTTTCGGCGCGCGGCCACTTGAGGTGCATGTCCTTACGCACGATGAATTGAAACGTGCCGATGAGCGAAGTTTCGAGAGCGGTGATGTCCACTTCGCCATCGCCCTGTCCGGCGTGACCGTCGCCGACTTCAAAGAGCGCGCCGGGCGCGTGCACGGGAATGTAGAGCGCGGAGCCGGCAACGAGGTCCTTGTTATCGAGGTTGCCGGCCATAATCCACGGCGGAGCGCTGTTGAAGCGGCCCGCGCTTTCCGGCGGCGCGTCGCCCATGCTGCCGAAAAAAGGATGGAGCGGAATCTCGATGCCCGGCGCAAACTTCGCCACCATGCGCTTCTCATCCAGCGGAATAATTTTTATTTTCGAGTAAGGATAATCGTCGGGCAGGTAGCCGCGCCCTGCGCCGAACGCGTTGTAGGCATAAGGAATGGCGAGTTTTATGGCGAGAATTTTCACTTCCAGCACGTCGCCGGGTTGCGCGTCTTCAATGTAAATCGGCCCCGTCAGGATGTGCCCGCCCGGTCCCTTGTCCTTCACCTGATCGGTGATGTCACGCAGCGATTGCTCGACTTGATCCGGCGGCAAGCCCGCATCTTCCAGCCGCTTCGGACTGTTGGTAATCAGCGTCTGAATCTCCACCCTGTCGCCCGACTTGATGCGCAACACCGGCGCCGCCTTCGCGTCGTAGTATCCCCACGCCACCGTCTTCGGCGTCGGCTTCAGCGTGTAGGTCGCCTGCGCACTCGCTTGCTGAGCGGAAACTGGATGCCAGGAAAACAGAAGCGCGAAGCTCAGGAGCATGGCGCAGCGAATCATAGGGCCTCGCAGTGTTGGAATGTTGGTTGCGGCGCAGGATTGTGCGCCGGGCGGCCAGAAAAAGAACGCCGGTATGCGCACCTTCGCCAATAAAAGTCGCAGGCGCGATAACAGAACGACGCTACACTCGTATTGCGTGCAACCGAAATTGCAGACGGTTCATCTGAGTTACGAAGCCGTGAAAATACCTTTGAAAAAGGAAATGGTCTCGCCGCACCCTGCAACACAGAGTTGGAGTTGAGGTAGTTGGCGAGCCAGTGTTCTCGGGGATGAAAAAAATGCTTCTTACTGGCAAGGTTTCCATGGCTTGTAAAGGTCAATTGCTTCGTGCGTTCGGTTTGGCACTTGCGTTGGCGGCGGTTTGCGCCCATGCCCAGCAGAACGGTTCGCCGGCGGCGTCTGTCGGTTTGGAGTCCGGTGAGTTCGTGTGTCTTGAGGAACAAAGCCAGCAGAATCCGCAACCAGCGCCAACAGGCGCTGGGGACCAGAGCAAGCCGGACGCTAAGCCTGGGGAGCACACCGTTGACCCCTCGAAGCAACAGCCCAAAAGAATTCTCGGCGTCATGCCTAATTTCCGGGCAGTCAGCGCCGGGGCCATTCCGCCGCCACCGACTCCAAAAGAAGCCTTTGTGATCGCCACGAAAAACTCTTTCGATTACTCCTCGTTTATTTTCGTTGGACTCACCTCCATGATCGCGGAGGAATCCGACGCCCATCCACAGCTGGGGAAAGGTGTGGCCGGGTTTGGAAGATATTACTGGCGCGGGTAAACGGACGGAAACTATCTTGTGATTTTCGCTTTGCCGACGATACTTCATGAGGACGAACGTTACTATGCCAAAGGCAAGGGTGGCTTTGTGAAGCGCTTTGTTTAGGCGACCACTCGCATCATCATCACGCCGAATTACGACGGGAACAATACCATCAACGCGTCCGAGTTGTTGGGTCGGGGGATGGCGCAGGGCATCTCGCTGGCATACTACCCGAGCAAAACGCGGACGTTCGGAGCGATCAGCGCGAAGTATGGATATGCCCTGCTGCGTGACGCCGCGACCAATGCCTTTCGCGAATTCTGGCCAGACATCGCAACACACGTTCTGCATCGCCATCCCTAAGCCAGGGCAACCATGCAGTGATTTACTGTGCATAGTAGTAGCCCGATGCCACAGTCTTCGCCGCAGCCTTCGCGTCGTAGTAACCCCATGCCACGGTCTTCGGCGTCGGCTTCAGCGTGTGCGTCGCCTGCGCACTTGCTCGCCCCAATCCGACAAACGATAACAAACCAGCCGTTAGCACGATCTTGAGATTTCTCAAGGGTGCTCCTTTTCTTCTCTAGCCTTACACGCTGAAGTTACGTTCCCTAAGTTCCTCACATGTTCCGTCGAGTCCCGGAAACAAAGAACCGGCCGTTATACCCATGTAGCTTAGGTCCTCCATCACACGATCGCGTTCGGCAACCGGCAAATCAATCGCCGAAAGGTACTTTTTATCGTCAGATTCCCTCGACCTGATATATGACTCGATGTCATCAACGTTACTGAGCGTCGAAACGGCTTGCTGGGGAATCATTCTTTCATTTTCGATGGCGATGAACTCTCCTATTGATAGGTTTATGCCTGGAAATAGAAGAAGGAGAATCTGTGCGTTGTCACGCTTCCATTGCATCTGATCTAGGATGTGAATTCTAACTGTTTCGTCTGCTTTAGCCTTCCGCGAGTTTTCCCTTATCACGTGACGGTAGGCGAAGAATGCAGCCACGTATGGGGAATACGTCCAATCAAGGAGTGGTGTTGGATAACCGTGGTGTTGAACTAGATTGAAGAACGCACCGAGTTCGTCAGGAATATCAAGTTTGAAAAAATGCTTCGTTCGCAGCATCAGATGGCTGTGCAGGGTCTTGATGTCTTCGTTTAGAAATCTGATGAGGTCTGCCCTGCCCCTGCGGTGAAAGGATGTTCGTAGCCGCCACGGACCGTCTTGCCCGCGGAATAAAAACCGTCTTCCCTTTAGGGAGCCGACGTAATCCTTGTATTCAGACCAGTTTTTCTTCAGTGAGGCCAGCTCTGAAGGCTTGTCCGCACGCGACCGAGGCAGGGCAGCCTCGCCCGTCGCGTCGATATCTGACTTCCACGACAGCTTCAGAAACTCGCCGTCCACGCTTCCTGTTACATCAGCGTAGCTCGAGAACGCCACATTATCCCCAAAGTGTGACTTAACTTTATCCCATGGCTCGACAAAGAGTGACACTGGATTGATGGGCATGACCGAGGTTGTCCTGAACTGAAAGTGAGCCGTCTGCTTGTCGGTAGTCCTGAAAGAAGCGGCGCTAGCAGGAAACGTTTTGAAGTCGTCGGGAAGTAGGTAGGCGACGCCTTCATAGGCCGTATCGCGTTCATCTACGTTCAAGATGATTCTTCCAGCTCCAGGTCCTGCGTACCGACCGAGCCATTGACTGTTCAATTTGTCCGTCGTCGTGATGGCCGGCGACGAAAGGGATGACTGCACTAGGCTCATGGGTGGGTCATGTCCTCGGGCTTGACGAGGGCGTCGAATTCTTCGGCGGTGACGTAGCCGAGCTTGATGGCGGCTTCGCGGAGACTGATCTTGGCATGATGCGCGGCTTTCGCGACTTGCGCGGCGTTGTCGTAACCAATCTTGGGAGCGAGGGCGGTGACGAGCATCAGCGAATTGTGGACGTAGCGATCGATTTGTTCGCGGTTGGCCTCGATGCCGCGGACGCAATGCTCGACGAAACTGTTGCAGGCGTCGGCGAGAAGTTCGACGGAGTGGAGGTAATTGAAAATCATCACAGGCTTAAAAACGTTGAGCTCGAAATTGCCTTGCGAGCCGGCGAAGCCGATAGCGGCATCGTTACCCATGACTTGCACAGAGACCATGGTGAGAGCTTCGGCCTGCGTGGGATTCACCTTCCCCGGCATGATGGAAGAGCCAGGCTCGTTTTCCGGTAGCGTGAGTTCGCCGAGGCCGCAGCGCGGGCCGGAAGCGAGCCAGCGAACGTCGTTGGCAATTTTCATGAGCGAGGCGGCGAGCGTTTTCAGCGCACCGGAGGCGAAAACGATTTCGTCGTGCGCGGAGAGCGCGGCGAATTTATTGGGATGCGAGCGGAACGGAAGCCCGGTAAGCTCGGCGATTTTGCGCGCGGCGCGTTCGGCAAATTCGGGATGCGCGTTGAGGCCAGTGCCGACGGCGGTTCCACCAATGGCTAGATCGTAGAGGCCGTCGAGAGCGACAGCGACGCGGCCGCCATCGCGGTCAAGCATATTGACGTAGCCGGAAAATTCCTGGCCGAGAGTGAGCGGTGTGGCGTCCTGCAAATGGGTGCGGCCGATTTTGACGATGCCAGCAAATTCTTTTGCTTTGGCGTCCAGCGCGTCGCGAAGTGTTTTGATGGCGGGGAGGAGGCGGCGAGAAGTTTCCGTTGCGGCCGCGATGTGCATGGCGGTGGGAAAGGTGTCGTTGGAGGATTGCGACATGTTGACGTCGTCATTGGGATGGATGGGTTTCTTGCTGCCCATGACGCCGCCGGAAATTTCGATAGCGCGATTGGAAATGACTTCGTTGACGTTCATGTTGGTTTGCGTGCCGCTGCCGGTTTGCCAGACGCGGAGAGGGAAGTGATCGTTGAGTTTTCCGGCGATGACTTCGTCAGCGGCGCGGGAGATGAGGCTGCACTTTTCGTGCGAGAGCTTGCCGAGATCCTGATTGACGAGCGCGGCGGCTTTCTTGAGAATACCGAAAGCGCGGATGAGCTCGGGCGGCATGGTGTCCTTCCCGATGGCGAAGTGGATGAGCGAGCGCGCGGTCTGCGCGCCGTAATAGTGGTCGGCGGGAACTTCGATCTTGCCCATGGAGTCGGACTCGATGCGAGTCGACGTGGAGGCTGCTGTCTTGGCGGCTTCAGACATAGGTGGCTCCTCGATGTGGCTTCGCCCTGAGTTTATCAGGGTGGAAGCAAGGAGGTAAGGAAGTAGGGAGGTGAGGAAAGGACGAGGAGCGGCGAATGGGAAAGGTCGCCCCACCCCCACCCAGGGTGCTTTTGGTAAAGAGTGCGGAATCCCCTGAAAAGAAAAGGGTTGAGATTTTTGCCAGTGCAAAAGAGTGCGTAAGTGTATGAAAACAATAGAAAACTAAAGCGCGTGGAATGAGAGGGTTGCGCACTCTTTGCAAGTGCGGAAAACAAAGGACCTATGGGTGCGATTTGTTGATGGGGAGGTAAGGGGAGTAGATGGACTCATCTTGAGGGAGTTAGAAGAACCGCGTTTCTGGCGAGCATGATCCGAGGGCGCGGAAGGAACGTGCCCGACTTGGATTACCATTATACTATATTTTCTATATTTGTCAAGTAATTACTGCTAAGTCGTTTGGATAGGGAGGGATAGCGCAGGCGAGGGGCCGACTGACGTCGAAGAATTCCGAAAGAGCGGACCTCCCTTGCGAATGGGGCAAGGTGCAAGGTTGCTTCCCAACTCTCGTGGATCCGAATCTCTACATTGTATTTGAGGCAGGCGCTACAATGAGCTAATCGCGCGTTACGGAGAATCGTGACTAAGCTGCCTGCAAACGTTCTCGAATTGCCGTTGCTCGAACGTGCCACACTCGCGCTTAAGGCGGCAATTGAGAACGCTATTGAGCAACACGCTCGCGAAGGGCTGCCGATGTATATCTGGCGCGACGGTTGAGCGGTTGCTGTTCCTGCCGAAGAGTCGCGCAAGGGTTCCTGAAGTAATTCCACAAGTGAGTTGCGAACTGCGAGGCTTGGCATCCCCGTCTGACCGGCCAATTTGAAATGCTTGAGCGGGCCCACTCCTAAATCAAAAGAATACGTTCGCGGCAGCGGGTGGTGCTAGAATCCGACTGCGAATCAGCCTCCGGGAAAACAGCATGGAGGATCTCCCTCACAATCAGAGTGCCATCGGTACGAGGACCCCCGAAGGCCGGACGGAATGCGAAAGGAGAATTTCAATGAGGAAAAATGCAGTAGCCCTGGCATATTTTCTTCTTCTCCTGGTGGCGGCGGTCATCGGCTCTTGTGCGAAACCTTACCACGAGGAAACCGAACGATATTACTTCGTTGCGACCAACATTAATCTCCCGTACTGGCAGGAAGCGCAGGCGGGCTTTCTGGACGCAGCAAAGGCGCTGGGCGTGAAGGCCGAGCTGGTTGGTCCGGCGACCTACGACCCCGGCGCCGAGTCGGGCATATTCCGGGACCTGGTGGAAAAGCAGCCTTCGGGAATCTGCCTTTCCGCGGCGCGACCTGAGTTTTTCAAGGCCAACATTGACAAGGCGGTGGCGGAAGGAATCCCGGTGATTTGCGTGGACGCGGACGTGCCGGATTCGAAGCGAGTGATGTACATCGGAACGGATAACGTGCGTGCGGGGCGAGAGAGCGTGAAGCAAATGGCAGCGCTGGCTCCGTAAGGAAATATTGTGGTGATCACCATTCCCGGCCAGCGGAATCTGGACGATCGCCTGGCTGGGGTGGCCGAGGCACTGAAGAATTTTCCAGGGATGAAGCTGACGAAGATATTGGATGACAAAGGAGATTGGCGCAATGCGTTTGACCAGATCTCCGACCTGATCCTGAAGAAGGAGAAAATAGACGGAATCCTTTGCCTCGAAGCCAGCGGAGGTTCTGGGGCCGCGGATGCCTTGAACCGATTCGACATGTCGGGCAAGCTGCCGATCGTGGCGTTCGACAAAGATCCGAAGACACTGGACCTGATCGAGAAGGGAGCAATCTCGTCAACGATCGCTCAGAAACCGTACGTGATGAGCTACTATGGGCTGAAATTCCTGGACGATTTGCACCACAATGCGGTGAAGGAATTCAAGGATTGGCGCACCGCCCCGGCGTCCCCATTGCCGAGCGGAGTGGATACGGGAACGGCGGTGGTGGACAAGAGCAATCTGGCGGCGTTTCGCGACGCCATGGCGGCGCTACCGAAACCGCAGTAAGGATGCGAGCCGGCTACTCCTAGGAAAGAAGCCGGCTATCTCGTTGAAAACAAAGCATCGGCCCCGACTCCTTTCATTCTTCGTTGTGGTCCCCAGAGGGACCATGATTTACTCGTAGCGGAGCGCTTCCATTGGATCCACGGCCGCGGCGCGACGCGCGGGAAGGAAGCAGGCCAGCGCGGCAGCGACGATCAATAACAGAGTTACGCCAGCGAGGATGAGCGGGTCGCGCGAGCTTTCCATCACCCACTTTGTGGCGAGTTTGTCGAACGCGATGCTGAGGAGAAGACCGGCCACCAGCCCGCCACCCACATTCACCGCCGTCGAAGACAAGACAATCCGAAATACATCAGCCGCATTCGCGCCAAGAGCCATGCGAATGCCAAATTCGTTGGTGCGAGTCGCAACGCCGTAGGAAACCACGCTGTAAAGGCCGACGGCGGCGAGGACTAAGGCAAGGATCGAGAAGATACCGAATAGAGTGGCGACAAGACGCTGTTGGGCATATTCCTGCTGGCCCGTAATCCACTGATCGAGGTCACGGACGCGCATGGTCTGTTGTTCCGGATCGATCTGCACAATTTGCGCGCGAATATCGCGTAACAGAGAGAGCGGCGGGACGCGTGTGCGCACGAGAATTTGGGTAAACATCCACATCTGCGTTGTGAAAGGAATATAGACGCCAGGCTTGATGGGATTTCGCAGGCCATCGTCACGCGCGTCGGCGACAATACCGATGACTTGTAGCCACCCATCGCTTCCTGGAACGGCACGCTGATAGGGTGGCTGGTCCTTCAGCGAAGGTAAGCGGACATGATGGCCAATGGCGTCACCATTGGGCCAATACTGGCGGGCCATGGTTTGATTGATGACCGCAAGCTGGGCGCCACGCATGGTCTCGGCATGGTCCCAGAGGCGGCCTTGGGCGAGTGGAATCTTCAGCAGCGGGAAATACTCCGGGCTGACGAAATTCACGCGCACTTCCGGTTTCTCCGAGGCCGTACTGCCCATAATTTCAATGTTCTGGCGCCAGCCGCTCGAAGGCGGGGTGGCGTTGGTGGAAATGCCGGCGACGACGACTTGAGGCATGGCAGCGATTTTGGCGCGGAGTTGCTCGAAATATTCGGCGCGGTCTTTCCAGGTCACGTGCGTGTTTTCGTGCACAGGAATGGGGACGGACATGGCATTGTGGGGGTCGTAGCCGAGATCCGCGTCGACAAGCCGGAGAAAGCCTTTGCCCGCGGCACCAGCCGCGGAGAGCAGGAGAAGTGTCAAGGCAACTTGAGCGCCCACCATCGCGGCGTGGCTACGCCTCGCTCCGACGCTTCCGGCCACGCGGCGCGAGCTAGCCTGCATGAGCCGTGCGATCTCCGGCCGTGAGAGCTGCAGCGCCGGCCAGAGTCCGAAAATAATGGCGGTGGCAAACGCCAAACCGACGCTGAAGAGCAGTACCGGAATATTCATCTTGATGACAGACTCGGCGGGAAACGAATTTTCCGGCAGACGGGACGCGAGGAACGCCAGCCCTCGCCAAGCCAAGAGAATGCCCAGTGCGGCGCCGGTTGTCGCGATGCCGAGGGACTCCGTGAGCAACTGCCGGATGATGCGGAAGCGGTCGGCTCCGATGGCGGCACGCACGGCAAGCTCGTGCTGGCGCTCCGTACCTCGCGCCAGAAGCAAAATGGAGACGTTCGCGCAGCCAATCAGCAGCAGAGACGCGACCGCGCCCAGCAGCAAGTAAAGTGTGGGCCCCAGCGGCCGCGCGTACACCTCCACGATGCTGCGCAGCTTGACTTTGAACTTGTCCGGATATTGCGTGGGTGCCTGCTTCGCGAACTCCTCTACGAGGGGCTGGAGTTCCGCGCTGGCTTGCTCCGGGTTCACGCCGGGCCGGAGCTTGATGGAAGCCGCGTAGTGGATATTCGGATCCTGAGTGACCTTTAGCGGCACGTACATGTCCGGGTTGCCCCATTTGAAGCGTGGCGGCATCACACCAACGATCTGATACGGCTTGTGGACAAGCTGAATGGTGCGCCCGATTACAGCGGGGTCGCCCATAAAATAGCGCTGCCAGAAGTGGTAGGTCAGTACCACGACGGGCTGTGGCGACTGTCCTGGCGGCGCGTCCGAGGGAATCAGCCAGCGTCCCTTCATGGCGCGGATACCCCAGTGATTGGGGGCGTTCGGGTCGATGTACATCGCCTGCACGTCTTCGGGGAGGTCGCCGTCCGTGGTGGTCAGGTTCCACCAATCCATCAGTGTAACGTCTTCGATCGATTTCGCTTGGCGAAGCTGGTCTGCTTGTTGGCCATTGGGGCCAGCGAAGCGATCGCTGCCGGATTTGTCCACGAGCCGCAGTTCCACGATGCGGTCGGAGCCCGGATAGGGGAATGGGTCAATCAGGACGGCGTAAATGACACTAAAGACGGCGCTGGTGGCGCCTATGCCAACAGCTAGGGAGAGCACGGCTGTTAGCGTGAAGCCCGGGCGCTTCCGCAACTCACGGGCGGCATAGCGCAAATCAGAGGCCAGAGATTGCATCAGCACCTCGCACGGCAACCGCTTCGTCTTCGCCCCCCTTTGGGAGGATAGACGACGGAGGACCCCGACGGTTAGGCGAGGCCGACTCCGCTTAAAGCGTATACGTAGCCATCGGGGTTTAGTTCCGATTCAAGGGCCCGGGTAAGGTGACAACTCCGCCCCAATGCCCGTTGACGTCTGGGCGGTCGTGTATAATTGCAGGCCGGGGGAATTCCGCGAGATTCATGAGCCAGGGATACGGCAAATCGCATGCTTCGGTAAAGGTCTGGTTTTGGCGGGCCGAGCGCTTCCTGCATACACGTATGCGCGAATTGCGCGCCATCGCGAAGGCGCTGGTTTCCACCAAGCACCCTTTCCTGGTGCACATCATTCCCACGCGGCGGTGCAACTTGGCGTGCACTTACTGCAATGAATTCGATGATTTTTCGCAGCCAGTAGCCGTGGAGGAAATGAAAAACCGTCTCGATCTCCTCGCGGACATGGGGACTTCGATCATCACCATCAGCGGCGGCGAGCCGCTCCTGCACCCGGAGTTGGATGAAATCATCCGGCATATCCGGCGGCGCGGGATGATCGCCGGCATGATCACCAACGGATTCCTGCTGACCGAAGAGCGCATCGAACAGTTGAATCAGGCAGGGCTGGAGCACCTGCAGATCAGCATCGACAATACGATGCCGGATGATGTTTCCAAAAAGAGCCTGAAAACGCTGGACCAGAAGCTCAATCTGCTGGCGAAGCATGCGTATTTTCAGGTGAACATCAACTCAGTGCTCGGGAGCGGCGTGAAAGATCCGGAAGACGCCCTGAAGATTGCGCACCGCGCGGTGGCTCTTGGTTTGACGAGCACGGTGGGGATTATTCATGACCACGACGGGCAGTTGAAACCTTTGGGCCCGCGAGAGATCGAGATTTTTGAAGAGATCATGACACTCAGTAAGCGGTCCTTCTCCCGATTCAACGAATTTCAGCACAACGTGGCGCGTGGGAAGGAACACAACTGGCGATGCCGCTCAGGGTCGCGATATCTGTATATTTGCGAGGACGGGCTGGTCCATTGGTGCTCGCAGCAGCGCGGGTATCCAGGGATTTCCCTGGCGCAGTACACGCCGGAGATGCGGCGCCGAGAGTACTCCACCAAAAAGTTTTGTGCGCCGCGTTGCACCGTTTCTTGCGTGCAGCAGGTGGGGATATTGGATAACTGGCGCGACCCGCAAAACTTGAAACCCTTGCCAATGGTCCCGCCGCCGGCGACGCCGCAGGCGGAGTTGGTCCAGATTGGGCATGTCCGCAGCGACTCCTGATTTCGCGCAGCGGGACTGAAATGTTTCCTTCTTCGTATTTTCTCTCCGTACACAGGTTCGCGCTGAAGGATTGACGGTCAGGCGCGGCTTGCCAACAATGAAGGCATGCCAGCTCCAGCGATTGAAACTGAAAATCTGACCAAAGAATATCCCTTCGGTTTCTTGCACCTCATGAAAAGAACGTCTCTCGAAGGGCTTAACATGCAGGTCGAGACCGGCGAAGTATTTGGTTTTATCGGGCCGAACGGCGCCGGTAAATCGACCGCTATCAAACTCCTAATGAGGCTTATCTTCCCGACGGCTGGGAGCGCGCGAATCCTCGGCAAGCCGATCAGCGACGTGGAGATGCACCGGGACATCGGTTACCTGCCCGAGCAGCCCTATTTCTACGATTATTTGACGGCGACGGAAGTGCTCGACTATTTTGCGCGGTTTCACGACCTGGCGGCGGCGGACCGGAAGGACCGTATAGAGCGCATGCTCAAGAAGGTGGGCCTCGAAACCGCGCGAAAGATACAACTTCGAAAATATTCGAAAGGCATGCTGCAGCGCGTAGGGTTGGCGCAGGCGATCCTGCACGACCCGAAAGTAGTAATTCTGGACGAGCCGATGTCGGGACTGGATCCGGTCGGCAGGCGCGAGGTGCGCGACATTATTCTGCAATTGAAAAAGGATGGGAAGACGGTGATGTTTTCCACGCACATTCTCTCGGACGCGGAAATGTTGTGCGACCGCGTGGGCGTGATTGTGGGCGGCAAGCTGCGCGGGGTCGGCGCGCCGGGTACGCTCGTGGACATGAAAACGCTTGGAATGGAAATTCTTTTCGAGTTGACGGGAGCGAGCAACGCGCCGCTGGTCGCCAAGGCGACACGTACCGGCGACCGATACCGTCTGCAGGTGGCCGAAGAAGAGCTGTACGCGGCAATCGAACAATTGCGAGGAGCGGGGGCGCGCATCCTATCCGTGTCACAGGTAAAAGCAACGCTGGAAGAATTTTTCATGAACCTGGTGGAGGCGGACCGCGCGCAGGGAGCGGCGGTCGAGGTGAGCGAGCAATGAGGCGCGCCGGCGTTGTGGCATTGAACACGTTTCGTGAAGCGGTGCGCGACCGGGTGCTTTACAACCTGGTGTTTTTTGCGCTGCTCATGATAGCCGCGTCTGTGGCAGTAGGACAGATTTCGATTGGGATCGAGCAGACCGTCATCGTGAGCCTTGGGTTGAGCGCCATTTCGGTGATCGGACTGCTGATTTCTGTTTTTCTTGGTGTCGCGCTGGTCTCCAAGGAAATGGACAAGCGCACGCTCTATGCGCTGCTGGCCAAACCGGTGCGACGATGGGAATTCCTGCTCGGAAAATTCGGGGGGCTGGTGCTGACGCTGACGGTGAACACAGCGGCGATGGCCCTGGGTTTGCTGCTCGTGATGCTCTACGTGAAGCACGGACTGGGCGGAAGCGACACCGTGGTGCTGGTGGGGGTGTATTTCATACTGCTGAAGCTGGCACTGGTCGTCGCACTGGCGCTGCTGTTTTCCTGCTTTACCACGCCGCTGCTGGCAATCTTGTTTACCGTTGGTTTGTACATTGTGGGTTTGTACGTTCAGGAGCTGAGGAACTTGCCGGTCCAGGTAATGAGCCCGGCAATGTCCGCCTTCACGAAATGGCTCTCCTATCTGCTTCCGAATTTTGAGAATTTCAATGTGATGGCCATGGCTGCACACGGGCGGGCGGTTCCCGGAGCTTTGGTCCTGCAAAATACCTTGTATACGTTGGTTTATTGCACGATCGTTCTGACCGCGGCGGCCGCGGTGTTTTCGCGGCGGAACTTGAAATGAAATCGGAAAAAACCATCGCGTGGCTGCTCTTACTGGTTGTTCCCCTTGGATTTGAAGGCATCTGGCTGCTGCAGCACCGCATCGACACGCAGCGCGCATCGATCAGCGAGGAGCGCGACGAGGTCCTGCTGCGATCGCCAAGGCTCGTGAAAGCGATGGGCCTGGAATACGCGCCGCTGCTGGCGGACATTTACTGGACTCGCGTGGTCCAATACTACGGAAACAAACACTTGAGAGGCCAGGCGAATCTCGAATTGCTCTGGCCCCTTCTAGATATCACTACGACGCTCGATCCGAATCTGGTAATCGCTTACAGGTTCGGTGCGATGTTCCTAAGCCCGCCGGCTCCAGGGGGCGCGGGAAGGCCGGATCTGGCCGTGCAATTGATTCAGCGGGGGATCCAGGCGAATCCTGACTATTGGCGGCTCTATGAGGATCTGGGATTCGTCTACTACTTTGATTTGAAGGATTATCAGAAGGCTTCGGCGGCTTTTCTGGAAGGAAGCAAGAACCCCAAAGCCCTGGTGTGGATGAAAATCATGGCTGCTAAGGTGGCGGCGGAAGGGGAATCGTTTGAAACGTCGATGTTCCTGTGGAAGGACATTTACGATTCCACCGCCGATCCCATGGTCAAAAAAAATGCGCTGACGCATATGCAGTTGCTCAAGGTCAAAGAAGATTGCAAACGTCTCGATGCGCTGGCCGATGAATTTGAGAAGCGTTTCGGCAGGCGACCCGCGCGCATAAGTGATCTTGCTCAGGCGGGGCTGATCCGCGGCATCCCTCGTGATCCCTCGGGTTACGCTTATGTTGTCGGGAAGGACGGAAAAGCGGAGCTCAATCTGGATAGTCCGCTCCTCGAACAACAACTAATGCAGGAGCGATTTAGGAAGGCCATGCCCTGAAATTCGTTTCCCCTGACCATAATCCCGCCAGTCATGGACACGGAAGCGGAAGACCAACGTTGAGAGCGACGGCGGGGATTCCGAAATTCCAAAAGAAAACTTGTCGATCACTCCGAAGTGCAGAGTAGCGTCATCCGGGGATCGACGACAATTTTGTGCGGAGGGACCGTAGCGACGAACTGAAACGTTGTCTCCGGCCCGGCCGCGACCACCGTGCCGAGAAGCGTGCCGTGTCCTGGGCCGGCCGCGTAGAGGGGAACGCTGGCGATAAACGAGCGCGGCACACCGGTCTGAAAGAGCCTTCCGCGAATCAGATAGCCTTTCTCCGTGTGGTGAGCCGTGAATTCCACGCGATAGTGCGGAGTCCCGGTTCCGCGCACCCACTCTTCGAAAAACCATTCCATGGAATGCCCGCCTTCGAGGTCCATGGCCGAAGTCATGATGGCTTCCACTTCGTGCCGCAAGTCATCAGTAGAAAGCGCGCGGTAGGCGTACTTGGTCACCAGCGTTTGCAGGAGAGCGATAAAGCGCGCGTCAGGATTCCCGGCACCAGGCTGCCGCAGCATTTCGCGCAACATGTGCACGATCCAAGTGCCCTTGCTGTAGACCATCTCTTCGTAGCCCGAGGGCGACTTCGAAGAGCTGAGGCGGACGCCGAGAGTGAGGGCCCCGATGTCTCCTGACGGCTCACTTGCGCCCGGCAATTTCTCAACGAGTTGCTGGCGGTAGCGCGCCAGCCAGAGGTGCAGTTTGTGGTCCGGATTTTTCTTGGTATCGGCGAATAGCACGGCCAGATAATTCGCGATGGCCTCGTTAATCCACTGGTCGCGGTAGCTCGACCACGCGACAACGTTGCCCCACCATTGATGCGCTACTTCGTGATAAGGGACCAGCTCGGTGTAATGTTCCTGGCCGGCAGTACTCAGGCCGGCGCGCTGCTGGGCTTCCGAAGGCAGAAAGGAATACGTGGAGACGTAGAGGAGGCCGGGCCAGCCCTGCCCGAAAGTTCCCGGAATCTGCGAAACGCTGAGATTATGAAAAGGAAAAGGGCCGCTGAACGTTTCGTAAAAACGGATCGAGGAATCGATTTCCTTGCCTAGTTGTCTAAGCGCATCTGCCGGGCTGGGAGGGGGCGGGGGAGGTGACGCGACCGGGTGCCCCGAAGAGGCAGCACCGAATCGCCGTGAAGGGACGTCGATAGCTTCCAGGCTCTGCGCGGAAAGACGTTTGCGGAGAGCTTCTTCGAGTTCACGATTGGCATAGACATCGACGGAACGAGGGCCGGAGACAACGGAGGCTGAAGCATACTCGCCAAGATTAAAGCCGGCCACGGACATGGGCTTTTCCGCCTTCCAGTGGCCCACGCGGAATTCTCCCTCTTCATGCTGTTCGAGTTTGGAGCCGGTGGCGACTAGGCGAAGCTTGCGCGGCCAACGCAGAAGGAATTCATAGCCAGAAAATTCCGCGCTATCTCCAAAATGGGGATACCAGCTTTCTCTTGCAGCGACGAACAGCACGCCGTTTCCGGCGTCCCGGATGACATTGCCCCGGTAGTGAAAGTGAAGAGTGAATTCCTTATCCCGCGGAGGAGCTTGCGGAAGAACAACATCCAAGTAGTCGTTGCCGCGTGTGCTGCGCTCTTGCAGATTCATGCCCTCATTTTGAAAGAAAGCGAGGGAGACGCCTTGGTCTCCCGTAACGGTGTCAATCGACAGAGCCCGGGAGAGCTGGAAGGCGAGGACGCGCTCCGTTCCCGTTTCCGCGCGCAAACGCACGCTCGTCGTGGCGTCCATCGAGTTATTGGAGGAAATTGTGGTCTCAATGGAATAGTGCAATGCCCGAAAGGCCGCTGGCGGCGCAGAAATATCTGGAACTCGGTGCGAGGTCCAGACGTCATAAAAAGTGTCACCGCCAGCTTTGTGAAGTTGTCCGAGAAGGAATGGCTCGTCGCGCTGCGCGTCAAGCACGACATCGAACGGGCCCGTGACCGTGCCTTCCAGCCCGGCGTAAAAGCAGGGCCTGGGGCTGGCCGACAGCCGTTCAGCGAGAATGCGCAGAGTGTAGCTGGGGTTAAGCTGAGCCGCCGCGGGATCCCATTGTGCACCAATGGATGTATCCGTTTGAGCCGTAAGATTCGCGGCGCGAAGTTGGTGAAGAAGTTCGGTTGGAGTATCGTCCGTGAATCGCAGATAACCGTTAATGAATTCTTGATCAAGGATGGGAGCGCCTAGAAAACGCCCCATCTGCTGTTTTTCTACTGGATCGCGCGGGGCCGCCAGCACATGGCCACGCCCGGAGAAAACAGCGCCAGTGATTTGTCCATCGAGCGGGGCGAAAAAAGCGAGCGTCCCTTCCTCAAATGAGAGAACAGCCTCGCCACGACGCAGTTGGATATGATTGACGGGAGTGATGCGATAAACGTTGGCAGAATCGACGCGCAGCGCCTTGATCGCATCATACAATTCATGTGCTGATCTATCTGTATCTGGAAATGCCGCCGGCGCCAGGAGACACCATAGCCCGAGAAAGACTCCCCCCACCTTCATAAAGGAAGTGTAGTCATATTCGGCATGAGGGAACAAGGCAAGCGGTGCAGATCTATAGCCTCGAATTAAAATGGGAAGATGCCCCACGTGATTCCAGTTAGCCGAATTCGCGCTTTATTCCTCGGCCTCGCGCTCCTCTCCCTAGGCGGCCGCGCGGTGGCGGACACGATTGTGCTCAAGAACGGCCGCCGCATTCTAGCTCTGAGCGCGGTCGAAGAAGGAGACAAGGTAAAGTATCTGACCACCGCCGGCGAATTGAGCTTGCCGAAGTCTATTGTCGATCATATTGAGAAGGGCAGCGGAGCGCTGATGACCGGTTCGCCGGGAGCCGATGCCGCGAACCTAGCGATCGCTCCACCGGCGATGAAAACTACCGGGGCAAGCGCCGAGGTGGAACGCGGTGCGGTCCACGATGGGTCGATCGACCGCGAATACATCGCGAAACTGGAAAGCGCGGCTCGTTCGGGAGAACGGCAGGCCAGCCGGAGCGCGGCGCTGGGACATCATTTGGCTTCAAATTTCGAATTTGCCCACGGCGACATGGAACATGCGCTCGACGATGCTCGAACGGCGTTGAACTATGCGCCGGAAGAACCGGTGTTCCTCCTGAACGTTGGCTACCTTCTGCTCCGGCGGAGCGAGTTTAAAGCGTCCCTGGAATACCTGGAACGTGTGCGCCGGTTTGCGCCGGACAACGCCGATGTGCCGAAGCTGGAAGGCTGGGCCTATTACGGCTTGAACAAATTAGACCAGGCGGTCGCAGAGTGGAAGCGCGCGCTGGCGCTGCGTCCTGACCAGGAAGTCCAGGTGGCGCTGGACAAAGCGCTGGCTGACAAGACGGAAGAAGAGAGCTACAAGGAAAACGAGAGCAGCCACTTCAAGCTGCGCTACAGCGGGGCGGCTGCGCCCGCGCTGGCGCGCGACGTGCTGCGAACACTGGAAAGGCACTATTCGGAGATTGAATCCGAGCTGAATTTCTCGCCGCCGGAATCGATCGGCGTGATTCTCTACACGCAAGATGCCTTTAGCGACATCACCAAGGCGCCGGCGTGGGCGGGCGCGCTGAACGATGGACGCATCCGCGTGCCGGTGCAGGGTCTTGCGGCCGTCGACGCGGAACTGTCGCGCGTCCTCAGACATGAGCTGACCCACAGCTTCATCGCGCAGAAAACGCGCAGCGCTTGCATCGGGCTGGCGGCCAGCTGCGCGATTCAGGCGCCAACCTGGATTCAGGAAGGACTGGCGCAATGGATGGAGGGCCAGCGCAGTGGAGAAAATGGCGCGGTCCTTCTGCAGATTTACAACGCAGGACATGCCATCCCGCTCAGCCGGCTGGAAGGGTCGTGGCTGCACATGAACGGAGATACGGCGAGATATGCGTATGGCTGGGCGTTGGCGAACATCGAATACATCGTGGCGACCGGCGGGATGGTGGATATTGAAAGAATCCTCGACCGCATCGGAGCGGGAATGCCCACTGAAACCGCGCTGCGCGAAGTGCTGCACAGTGATTACAACGATTTGATGCAATCCACGGCTGATTATCTAAGGAAAAGCTACGGGCGCTGAGCTATTTGGTGCTGTGGTTTGCTCTGTTACCACCAAATTCCGTGGCGTTAGAGCGTGGCAAGAAGCGCGGCAAGGAGTGCGGCCCGGACGGGTATGGCGTTGATGAGCACGTGCTCGCGCGAGGAATGTGCTCCGTCGCCGACGGCTCCGAGGCCGTCCAGCGTGGGGACGCCGAGCGCGGCAGTAAAATTTCCGTCGGAACCGCCACCGGCGGCGCATTCGCCCAGAGGAAGATTCATTTCCTTGGCGAGCAATTGGGCGCGCGCGAAAAGAGCGGCGCTCATTCTACGTTCGAGCGGTGGCCGGTCGAAGCCGCCGGTCATTTCAAGCCGGGCGCCGGTTTGAATCGCGCGCAAGCCGTGCAGGCGTACTTCGAGGCTGCGCATGTCGGAAACGCGAAGCGCGCGGAGATCGAGGACCGCGCGAGCGCGTTCAGGGATTACATTGGTGCGCGTGCCGCCTTCAAGGATGCCGGCGTTGATCGTGACGCCACGGCAAGGATCGTTCCACTTCTCGATGCGCGTGAGTTGCCGCGCCAGTTCGTGAATGGCGTTGATGCCTTCCTCTGGAGCAAGACCCGCGTGCGAAGCGCGGCCATGCACGATCAACTCGGCTTCACCGACGCCCTTGCGCGCCGTCTTCAGCAGCCCGCGCGGGCCAAAAGAGGGTTCGAGGACCAAAACGGCGTCACTGCGACGCGCTTCCGCTTCGAAATACCTCCGCGAAGATTCGCTGCCGATCTCCTCATCAGAAGTCCAAAGGAAAACGAGGCGTTTGGGAAGTTGCCGCCGCAAATGCTGAAGGGCTTGCAACGCGAAAAGCGCTTGCACAATTCCAGTCTTCATATCGAAGATGCCCGGTCCATAGGCCTTGCCGCCTCTTACGCGAAAAGGCATTTTGGCGAGTGTTCCACTCGAATAGACCGTATCGTAGTGGCCTAACACGAGTAGTTGGCCCGAAGGGCGAGACTTGCCTGACGCGTAAGTAATGCGAAGAAGATCGCCTCGATGCTTTTGCGCGATTCGTTCCACGCATGTGCCGTGCTTACTCCATTCTTTGCCGATGATGCCGCAGCAGCGATCGGCAGCGGCTTTTTCCAAGCTGGGGGATTCCGCAGTCACGAACCGGCGCAGTGTCGCAAGCATTTGCGGCAGACGCGGTTTCAAGAAACACAGGATTTCTTTGGCCGAATTCGAATCTGGCATGGTGCGGACATGCTAACAACGCACCGCCATCAGGGCAATCTCGCAAAATCCAGCGCCTCGAAGGGGAGGAGCCGGAGTCTGATGGCGCATTCTCGGCCAGAGCGCGATGACCTCGAAGAGCGCATATCGCGGAGGGCAGGGCTTCGCATATAATTAGAAGTTTACCGGGGAAGAGCTAAACGCCGCCGAACGGGTGTGCGGCGAGACAGGGAAACGCGAATGATATTGGACGCTGTGGGAATTCAGAAAATTCTGCCGCACCGCTATCCCTTTCTGATGGTGGACGCCATCCTGGAAATCGATAGGTTGAAGCGCATCGTGGGCGTGAAAAACGTGTCGATTAACGAATCGCATTTTCAAGGGCATTTCCCGGGAGCGCCGGTCATGCCCGGCGTGCTGATTATCGAATCCATGGCGCAAACCGGCGGATTACTGTTGCTGCAGGAAGTTCCCGACCGGGAGAAGAAGCTGCTTTACTTTGTGGCCGTGGATGGAGCGCGATTCCGCCGGCCGGTGGTGCCCGGTGACCAATTGAAAGTGGAGATGAATGTGCTTTCGTGGCGCGGCGATTTCTGCAAGCTGGAAGGCAAAGCAACGGTGAACGGGCAATTGGCCGCAGAAGCAACACTGATGTGCAAGATGGTGGACCGCGAAGCTGTCGCGAAGGCGGAAAAATCCGCGAAATGAAGATGCACGAGATTCACCCGCAAGCCGCCGTGGCGCCGGGCGCGAAACTTGGCAAAGGCGTCAAGATTGGCCCCTACGCGATGGTTGGCGAAGATGTGGAATTGGGCGAAGGTTGCGTGCTGCACTCCCATGCGGTGGTGCAAGGGCCGTCGAAATTCGGAAAGACCAACGTTTTTCACGCCTTCAGCGTCGTCGGGGGCGACCCGCAGGATTACACCTTTCGCGGTGAACGCACCGAACTGGTTGCCGGTGACGGCAATATTTTCCGCGAATACGTGACGGTAAGCCGCGGCACGCAAAAAGGCGGAGGCCGAACCTCCATTGGCAACGAGAATTTTTTCCTTTCGTACGCGCACATCGGCCATGATTGCCAGGTAGGCAGCAGCACACTGTTTGTGAACGGCGCAACCCTCGCGGGTCACGTCACCGTGGAAGATTTCGCGACGATTGGCGCGTTTTGCCCGGTACACCAGTTCTGCCGGATCGGACGTTACGCCTATATCGGCGCCTCAACGGTGATTACCCAGGACGTCCCGCCGTTTTCCAAAATCGTTACCGAGCGCGAGACGAAAAGCTTTGGCATCAACGCGATCGGGCTGGAACGCAAAGGATTTTCGCCCGAACGGTTACAGGCTTTGAAGCGTGCTTATCGTTTGCTATTGCGCGCGAAGCTGAATACCTCGCAGGCTCTTGCCGAGATGCGGGAATCGCTAGGCGATTCCGCGGACGTGCGGGAATTGATCAAGTTTATCGAGAGCGCGGAGCGCGGCATCGTGAAGTAAAGCTTGGCCGCTGATTTCATGCTGGAGCCTAACACCAACACGACCGGCTGGGGACTCATCGCGGGAAACGGCCGGTTTCCCTTCCTTGTGCTGGAAGGTGCGCGCAGCCAGGGAATCGAAATGGCGGTAATCGCGCTGAAGGAAGAGGCCTCCGTGGAGCTGGAAAAAATTGCCAAACGACTACATTGGGTAAGCCTCGGCGAATTAAGCAAAACCATCGACTTGATGCACCAGGAAGGCGTGAAGCAGGCGGTCATGGCTGGGCAAGTGAAACACAACAAGATTTTCAGTGCCATCCGTCCTGACTGGAAACTGGCGAAACTGCTGTTTTCGCTGCCGCGGAAAAATACGGATGCGCTAATCGGCGCAGTCGCGCGCGTTCTGGAGGACGAAGGGATTCGCCTGGTGGATTCGACCCTGTTCCTGAAGCCCTTGGTGCCTGACCCTGGCGTGCTTACGCGGCGTGCTCCGAACGAGCATGAAGCGGAAGACATTGCGTATGGACTCGGAGTGGCCAGGCGCATTGCAAGCATGGACATCGGACAAACAGTTGTGATTGCGGATCGCGCTTGCGTGGCGGTGGAAGCGATGGAAGGCACAGACAAAACCATCGCTCGCGCGGCTCGCATTACGGAAGGAAAGCCCCTGGTCGTAATTAAGGTTAGCAAACCAGAACAGGATATGCGTTTTGACGTACCCGTGGTTGGGTTGCCAACCATCGAACAAATGAGGGCCGCCGGTGCGACCGCTCTTGCGGTGGATGCGGGGCGGACACTTCTTTTTGACCGGGCAAAACTGATCGAACTGGCGGATGGAGCCGGAATAGCGATTCAGGCTTTTCCGCCACTCGTTATGCCGGAACCTAAAGAGGCTTTGAAGGGAATTTACAAAGCATGAGTCCGGCGGCGGGAGAATCGAAGAAGATCCGTGTCGCCGTTGTGGGCACAGGCGAATTTGGGCGCAACCACGCGCGTGTGTACCGCGAACTGGATGGCGTGGAGCTCGTGGGAGTCTTCGACGAGAATCCCGAGCGTGCCGCTACTGTCGCCGCAGAATTCCAGACTCTAGTCTTGACGAGACTAGAGGAATTGCCCCGACGCGCGGATGCTGCGAGCGTGGCCGTTCCGACAGTCGCGCACGCGGAAGTAGGCTGCCGGCTTCTGCAAATGGGGCTCGACGTTCTCGTTGAGAAGCCTATGGCTGTGAATCTGTCGGAGGCCGATGCCTTGCTCCATGCTGCAAAAAAAAACGGACGGATTCTCCAGGTGGGCCACGTCGAACGATTCAATCCTGCCGTGATTGCGGTTGAGCCGATCCTGAACCACCCCTTGTTTTTTGAGGTGCACCGGTTGGGCGTTTTTACGCCGCGCAGCCTGGATGTGGACGTGATCTACGACTTAATGATTCACGACCTGGACATTTTGCTGGCGATGGTCAATGAACCGGTGGTCGAAGTCAAGGCCGTCGGGATCCCCGTGCTCACGGAAAAAGTGGACATCGCTCATGCGCGGCTGGAATTTGCCGGAGGAGCGGTCGCCAATGTCACTGCCAGCCGGGTTTCCACGGAACGCGTGCGCAAGATGCGCTTTTTCCAGCAGCATGAGTACATTTCGCTGGATTATGCCCGTCGCGACGCCCTGCGCATTGGTGTGAAGAAGCCCGGCCCGCAGCCCGAGTTTGGATTTGAGAAGCTGAACGCGCCTGCGGTTGAGCCGCTGCATGCGGAGCTCGAAGCGTTCGTCGCTGCCTCGCGGTCGCGCAGGGAGCCGCGCACCAATGGGGCAGCGGGGAGAGCGGCGCTCGAATTGGCCAGCCGCGTCATGGCAAGCATCCAAGAGCACGCTGCGCGCGTCCAAATAGGCTCATTCGCTACTCAAGACAAAACAAGATGATTTCACGGATTCTGGTACCGATCGATGCTCGTCCGCCCGCGGCGGTGGATGCGCCAACGCAGCGCCGCCGTCCCACCACCATGGACGAACGCACGCTGGTGCCGGCCATGCTGCCCATCGTGCACTTGAACGGGAACTCCACGATCCCCACGAATCTGCCGCTCGAATCCATTGCCGCGCGGGTAGTTGTGCCCCGCGATGTGAATCGCAAAGCTTACGGCGTCAGGGAGGATTTTTCAACGCCGGTACAACCGACAGACCTCGACGAGCGAATCGCTGTGCCTGTTGGTTCCGCGCCGCCGGAAATGAGCGTGCATCCGCTGCATGTTCCGGAAGACCTTGTCGGCCCCGACATTTTTAGCACTGGGGAAGTTCACCTGATTGTCCCCGAGCACGCAGAAGAGAAGGCCAAGTGGCAGCTCACTACTCGATTGTCTTCCATCGCGTTTCACGTTCTCCTGTTCATTGTTCTGCTATTCCAATCGAAACTCTTTCCGCCGCACGAGCCGACGCAAGCCGAAATAGAGCTCGCGCAAAGGCAACTGACAGTGCTCCTTCCTCTAGGTGCGCTTGAATCGTTGAAGCCGGCTACTCCGTCTACTCGGCCGGTTCAGCCCGTGCCAAAAGTGCATGTTGATCCGCGCGTACTGCGCGAAGTTGCGCCGCCGATCGCTCCCACGCCCGCGCCGCAGCCGGAACGTCCAGTAAAGGAGTTGCCCAACGCACCTGTGCCCAAGCTGAACGATGTTCAGCCGGAGCCGCAACCCAGCGCCCCTTTGCCCAAGACTGATGCACCAAAGCCTGCACTTAGACTTGAAGCTCCGGATGCACCGCAGCCGCAGCGAGGGTTGATTTTGCCGAAGAATTCGACCAGCCGATCGCTCCAGGATACGATCCGCGATGCCGCGAGGAGTCCCTCTGCGGGTGGCCGTTCCGGCGCCGTGATTGGCCCTATGCCGAGGTCGGGCGGCGCGCCTGGCGGGGGCGGTGCACAAGGTGGCGGCGGCAGTTACGGCAATGGTTATGAAATTCTCACGCCTACGGAAGGTGTCGATTTCAGTGATTACATGGCGCGCGTCATCGCCGCGGTGCGACGGAATTGGTACGCGGTGATGCCGGAGTCCGCCATGCTCGGCGACCGCGGCCGCGTGGCCCTGCAATTCCGCATTATGAAGAATGGCAGCGTGCCTGACGGGGAGCCGGTGCGGCTGATGGGCTCCGGAAAAGAGCCGCTCGACCGCGCGGCGGTGTCGGCTATTCGCTCTTCGAATCCATTCGAACCGCTCCCCCCGGCTTTCAGTGGACCGTACATCGAGCTGCGTTTTTATTTCCTATACAATTTGCCCATCGAAGCCGCTTACCAGTGAAAATTCAGCGCCAGCAGATTCTTGGCAGTCTTCTCCTCGCACTTTTCCTGCTCATTTTTCTTTTTGTTCGCGCACGGCACCTCCTCTTTCGATGAGCGAAAACAAGACGCTCCCGCCTCTCGTGGCCATCGTCGGTCCGACGGCTTCGGGAAAGTCGGCGCTTGGCGTGAAGCTCGCGGAGCAGCTCGGCGGGGAAGTGGTGGCCTGCGATTCGACGCAGCTTTATCGCAGCTTTGATATTGGCACGGCCAAGCCCACTCTCGCCGAACGTCGGGGGATTCCGCACCATCTGATTGACGTTCTTGAGCCAAAGGACAGTGCAACCGCAGGTGGCTACCGCCAGATGGCTTTACAAATTCTGCAAGACCTGCGGAAAAGAAAATGCCTGCCGATCTTCACCGTGGGCACCGGATTGTACCTGCGCGCGCTGCTCGAAGGCCTTGCGGATGTCCCGCAGCGTTCGGAAAAATTGCGCGAGCGCCTTCGCGCGAGCGTCCATGAGCATCCCCCCGGCCATCTTCACCGCGTCCTAAAACGCCTTGATCCGGAAGCCGCCAGGAGAATCGCACCTGCCGACGAACAGAAACTCATTCGCGCCGTCGAAGTATGTATCCTCGCGCGCAAGCCGATATCCGAGGTGCACCGTACCGGCCGCGTCCCCCTCGAAGGATGGCGCGTTCTGAAAGCCGGATTGATGCCCCCGCGCGAAAAACTCAACGAGCGCATCCATGCCAGAACGGACGCCATGCTCGAGCAGGGATGGTTGGGCGAAGTGCAAGCGCTGCTTAAGGATGGTTTGAGCGAGGATTCGAAGCCCTTTGACTTTATCGGCTACCGGGAATTGCGCGCGGTGCTCCGTGGGAGAAAAACACTGGAAGAAGCGAGGGACGCAATTCGGCAGGCCACGCGACGTTATGCCAAGCGCCAGCTCACCTGGTTTCGCAAGCAGCCGGGCGTGTGCTGGTTTTCAGGCTTTGGCGACAATGTCGACGTGCAAACCGGCATCCTCGAATGGCTTCAGGCAGAAGGACTGAAGCAACGGAAGCTTCTCAGCTAGCGAGCCACATTATTTCGGCGCTACTTGTGACTTGGCTTTGTCCTGAATGGAAAGCAACTCCACGTCAAAGATGAGGGTTGCGCCGGGGCCGATGCCCGAGCGCGGGTCCGCTCCGCGATCACCATAAGCCAGGTCGGATGGAATGAACAGTTGCCACTTTGATCCCACGGGCATGAGTTGGAGAGCTTCGGTCCAGCCCTTGATGACTCCATTTACCGGAAATGATGCGGGCTGGCCGCGCTTGTAGGAGCTGTCGAACTCGGTACCGTTTAGAAGCGTTCCCCGGTAGTTGCAAGAGACGGTGTCGGTCGGTGAAGGCTTTGGCCCCGTTCCCTCGGTCAAGATCTTGTATTGCAGGCCGCTTGGGAGCGCGACGACGCCTTCCTTGGCCTTATTCGCCTCCAGAAAATCTGCGCCCGCTTTCTTATTCACATCCATCTGCTTGGTGCGCAAATCAGTCTGGAGTTGGGTGAGCGCAGCTCTGGCCTCCTCATCTGTCAGCAGCAACTTGCCTCCCGCGAGTGCGTCCTTCAAGCCCCGCAGCACGATGGCGGTATCTACTTCCACGGACTGGCTGTGCAAGTTCATCCCCAGGTTAGCCCCCAGCGCGTAGCTGACTTTGTCTTTCTGCGTCTTGAGAGTAAGGACAGGCTGCGTTCTCGGCTTCGCGGCTTGTCCAGTCTTCGCCGCAGGCGTCTTTTGAGCGCTGGAGGAGGGCGCTGGCGCAGTTTTCGCCGCAGGTTTCTGTTGAGCCTGGGTGTTCTCGATCGGCACTATTCCGGCCACTGCAAAAATTACAATAGTGAGAATTGGTTTTCGCATGACCCATCTTCCCACGGGTTCATAGGCTTCGCAAACGGCGGTTTTTCCGAGCGCGTTTTGCGGGCTAAGACACGGGTCGCAGGGCCGGAGAGAGAGGCGTATAATTGTTTTCCGGGATGAGCCCGCCAGGAATGCTGCAAGTCCGCACGATGATGACTCCCGGCCGATCTCAGTGACGAAAGCGCAACATCAGGTCTCGACGGCAGAGCGCGCCTTGCTGGTAGGCGTTGGATGGAAGCGTGCGCCCCGATTTCCCGGCATGCCCGCTGGCGAGCAAGGCCGCGAGTCGCTTGCGGAACTGGTTGAACTGGCGCGCAGCGCGGGCGCGGAGATCGCTGGAACCGTCTTCCAGATGCGTGACGCTGCGGATCCCGCCACGCTCGTCGGCCGTGGCAAGCTGGATGAAATTCGCGCTGAAGCCACCGCGCACCGGGCGCCACTGATCATCTTCGATAGTAACCTCTCTCCGGTGCAGCAGCGCAACATTGAAGAGGCGACGGAACGTCGGGTCATCGACCGCACGCAACTGATTCTCGATATTTTCGCGCGGCATGCCCGGAGCCGCGAAGGTCAACTACAGGTGGAACTGGCGCAACTGAATTATCTGCTGCCTCGCCTGACCGGAAAGGGAACCGCGATGTCGCGCCTTGGCGGCAAGAGCGGCGGAGGTGGCGCCGGCGGGGCGGGCGGAGGAGCAGGGCGCATCGGTGTGCGCGGCCCTGGTGAAAAGAAACTTGAGACCGACCGTCGCCGGATTCGCGACCGCGTCCGCAAGATCGAGATCAGCATTGATGACGTCCGCAAGCAGCGAGCGCTGCGGCGTGAGGCTCGCAACGCCGTCCCTCTCGGCACCATCGCGCTCGTGGGCTACACAAATGCCGGCAAGTCCACGTTGTTCAACGCGTTGAGCCGCGCCGAAGTGTTGGTTTCCTCGAGGATGTTCGCCACGCTTGACCCCACGATCCGTGCTCTGCGTCTTCCGTCAAACCGCCGCGTTCTGGTTTCCGATACAGTTGGATTTATCCGCGATCTGCCCAAGGGGTTGCTGACGGCCTTTCGCGCCACTCTGGAAGAAGTGCAGGAGGCCGCTTTGATTCTGCACGTGAGTGATGTTTCTAATCCACACCACGAAGAGCTCGACGAGGAAGTCGACAAGATCTTGCGCGAATTGGGTGTCGATGGACGCCCCAAGCTGAGTGTATTGAATAAAATGGACCGGCTTACTGCCGAAGAGCGCAAAGCGGTCACGAACGGCGCTGGAAAATGCGCTGATACCGGCAACGCCCCTGTGCTGGTCTCCGCTCTTACTGGCGACGGAATCGAAGAATTGCTTCGGCGAATGGACGCTGAAATGCCTACCGATCCTCTTGTAACGCTTTCGATCCGGATGCCGCTCGCCGAGGGTCGCACTCTGGCCATGATTCACGCGCTTGGACGGGTTCTCCACTCGGAAATTGACGATTCACACATGCGGCTCGACGCCGAAGTGCCCGCGTCTATAGCCAAGCGCCTTCGGCTCAAAGACTATTCCGTTGAAGAAACATTTCCGCGCGCTGTTTCGTAATATAGAATTGAGGCTGGCGGTTTTTGGTCATAACTCTGGACTGACCGATTAGCTTCCGCCACAAACGAGGTTGCCATGGCTGCTTTCTTCTTGTGGATCATTTTGTTCATTCTGTGCTGGCCCATTGCGTTGCTTGCTCTCGCGCTGTATCCAGTCGTTTGGCTGCTGACGTTGCCCTTCCGCATCGTAGGAATTGCGGTTCACGGAGTTCTGGGACTATTCAGCGCCATGTTCATGCTTCCGATAAGACTTCTCCGCGGTCCTCGGGCCATTTGAGCGGCCCGACCGCTAACTGTAGAGTAATATCGCGCAAAACCTCTGTTTTTATTCACTTGCAGCCATTTGTGAGGCATTTTTCATGGCCAGAGGGAGAGTCTATCCTCTGTGGAAAACGTTGTGGAAACCGTAGTTCCCCTCGCGGAGACTCGCGTATACCAATTACCGCAATCGGAAGCGGATTCAATCACCATATCCATGTATATAACTCAAAGTAAAATGGTTATATAGCTTCCTGGAGTACAAAAAGCAATCTCTTTCCCCGCCTTCTCGCGAAGGGGCACTTTTCACATTTGCACAGATTTGCAGCACGCGCATTACGAATGAGTACAGCTTTCCTCGCCTGGCCCGTTGAAGTCGTGTTGCTCCAGAAGTTACTAGAAGGTGCCAAAATTCCGGCGCATTCACGCCTTAATGGTGATCGCGGGACCACCTCTGGCGTGTTGACGCCTACTCACTCCAAGTCTATAGTGAAACTGCGGTGGCTGAAGCCACGGGGCGGCACCCGCGCCGTCATGCGCCATGAATCTTCCTAACTCACTGACGTTATTGCGGATCTTTTTCGTTCCCGTCCTCATCGTGATCCTCCTCACACGCAGTCCCAACTTCGAATTCTGGGGCTTCTCTATGCATTTCGAGGTCTGGGGCGTCCTGATCTTGCTTTTGGCGGCCGCGACCGATTGGGCCGACGGATATCTGGCCCGACGGCGCCTCCAGGTGACGACGCTCGGAATTCTTCTCGATCCCATCGCCGACAAGCTGTTGATCTCAGCCGCGTTCGTTTCGCTCGTGGACATGCACCTTGTTCCGGCGTGGATGGTGGTAATTATCATCGGAAGGGAATTCACCGTTCTCGGCTTGCGCAATATCGCCTCTGCCGAGGGATTCACGATCGAAGCCTCCACGCTTGGCAAGACGAAGATGGTCTTGCAAGTGTGCGCTGTGGCTGTCTTAATCGTAGGAGCGCGCCACCCGTCCCTCAAACCTCTGGCGCGAATTTTGCTCTGGCTTGTTGTCGTCAGCGCGCTGGTCTCTGCCGCCCAGTACTTCCGGCGCTTCTGGAGCCACGTCGACGACAGCATCAAGCAGCGGCGCCGGCTCCGCATGCTCGAAGCCCGCAAGAAGTCCGAGGATGCCGTCCCTCTCTGAAGCGGACCGCCGTGCCGCCCTGCAACTGGCCCGGATGGCTGTTGTCGAAGCTGTCTCCCATCGCAAGCTTCCGGAGGTGTTCCCTCGCGAGGGAGTCTTCGCGGAGCGCCACGCCGTCTTTGTGACTCTTCACGTGCGCGATCGCTTGCAGGGTTGCATCGGGGTCATTGAGGCGAAAGAGCCGCTGGGAGAGGCCATCGTTCGTTGCGCAGCCAGTGCCGCGCTGGAAGATCCGCGCTTTGCCCCCATGAAGCAGGAACAGCTTGATGAACTTAGCATCGAGATCTCATTGCTTTCACCCATGGAGCCCATCGACCCCGAAGCCATCGAAATCGGGCATCATGGTCTATTCGTGCATCTCCACGCACAGCGCGGGCTTTTGCTCCCTCAAGTGGCCATCGAACATCGCTTGACGCGCGAGCAGTTCCTCGCAGAGACCTGCCGGAAAGCCGGGCTGCAGCGCGAAGCCTGGCGCGATCCCGAAGCTCGCCTTCTTGGATTTACTTGCGAGGTTTTTTCGGAGCGTCTAAATTCCAGGGAAGCCTGAAGAATACAACTGACCACGGAGGGTCGAACTCGAATAGCGAGGCAAAAAGGAAAAGGCCCGCCGCAGAGAAACCGCAACGGGCCTGAACGATTCAATGGTGTGTCGCGGGTTTCTACTCGATTTCGACGTAGTCGCCGGCGTACACTTCCACTGAATTGAAAGTGATGATCATCGTCGACGAATTGTGGCTGTCGTTGATTACGATTCCCTCGCCCAGAACTTCCCGCGGCAGGTCGTTCCATTCGTACCGCGCGGGCGCACTCCCGAATCCATACATCGTGTACTGATAACCTCTTTCTTGTGGCACCGTTTCTGCCATCGAACCTTGATAACGGAAGATTCGGAAGTAATCGCCGACCTTGACTCCTTGATTGGTTCCGAGGTTTACATAGACCGCGTTGAGTTTACCGAAGACCTGTCCGTAGTCTTTTCCTGCCACTACCATGGCCACCGGCTTGCCGCTCACCGGCGCAAAGTGGTCGAAGTCGGCAGCATCTTTATAGGGCGGCTCCGGACGATCCTGATAAGGTACGAGGATATCCCCGCGCTGCATGTAATCGCACGAGAAGATGACCTGTGCGACGGAAACCTTGGGCTGGACGTTGACAACCCTCACCTGCCCCGCGTCCACGTAAGGGGTGCCCATAGCTCTCATGAGCTTCACCTGCCACTTGAACCAAGGCACATCCGTAGGATCTTTGTCAGGTCGCACTACGGAGAACCTGTCGCCGACGCGAACACCCTTATCTTGGCCTCGATTGATATGAATATAGTCGCCGCGAGCGAAGGTGATTTTGTAGTTCGATTGCTCCCCGGAGACGAGTCGAATCTCATCCGGGACTCTCTGGTCGGTAACGAATCCTGAGCAATTCGCCGCACTATAGTCGATGGGACGACTTTGCGGAGCAGCCTGAGGTGCGCTTTGTGCCGAACCTACCGCAGCACTCAGAAACACCGATAGAGACAAGACCACGATTTTAGCGCGCATTCCAGAACTCCTTCGAAAACACGCCCGACGGGCCGTGCATGGGCTTTTCCTAGCGAAAATATCAGGGCTGGCCCGACCCGTCAACCAAATGACCGAGGTTGCTTTACACTTTTGACACGGGTCGGGCAGTGGATACGGCATACTACTAGCTGCGTTTTCAACAGTTTGGCGGCACAAGGCGAGGTATGGGCCTCTTCGGCACAGGCTTACGGCGGATTTGTGCGGTCGTTGCGGCCTCCACGGCGGCCGAAATGGCCAAGCTGGTGCGCTCCGCTTTAACGCAAACCAGCACCGTCGAATTGCGTCTCGACTGGCTCAGCAGTGACGCGGAGCGCGCTCAATTCCTCCGCTGGCTCGGTAAGTCCCATCCTCGGAACGCTACATTTCTCGCCACCTGCCGCCGCCGCGAAGGCGGGGGCAAGTTTGCCGGCGGCGTTGACCGCGAACTCTACTGGCTGATCCAGGCACGCGAAGCTGGTTGCCAATGGTGTGATCTTGAAGTGGAAACTTTGCGCAAGCTTCCTGGTCAGTCCGTGCGGGAAAATCCCGTGCCGCCGCGCGTCCTGCTCTCCGTTCACGACTTTGAGCACACGCCGGACTTCCCGCGAAGTATCAACACCCCGGCACATGGCGGCGTCGACGCCGTCAAAATCGCGGCCGAAGCACGAACCATCCAAGACAGCGTCAGGCTGCTGCGCCTGGCGCGTAATTCGAAAAGCTTTGTCGCCGTCCCCATGGGAGAGATCGGCCTGCCCGCGCGGATCCTCGCCTTGCGCCAGGGAAGTGCGCTGGCTTACGCGCCCGTCGCCGCCGCTACCGCCCCGGGCCAGGTTTCCCTGGACGAGATGAAGCATCTGTATCGGGCGCACGCTCTCACGCGTCGCACGCAAGTCTACGGAGTGATTGGCGATCCCGTCGGACATTCTCTTTCTCCGCTTTTGCACAACACGGGGTTCGTAGCGCGTCGCATCGATGCCGTCTATCTCCCATTCCTCGTGCATGACCTTCCCGATTTTCTGTCTGCCGTACCCGAATTTGGTGTCCGCGGATTCAGTGTCACTCATCCACACAAGCAGGCCATTCTCAAGTATCTGAAGGACTGCGATCCTCTCGCGGCGGAAATTGGCGCTGTTAACACCGTGGTCGTCCGCCGCAACGGCTCCCTCTACGGCTGCAACACCGATTATCTCGGCGTGCTGCGCGCGCTCGAAAAAAAACTCCACATCAAAGGCAGCCGCGTCTTGATCTTCGGGGCCGGTGGCGCGGCTCGGGCAGCCGCTCTCGCGCTGATACGTTCCGGCGCAACCGTCGCCATCTGCGCTCGCCGCGAAAAAGCGGCAAGGCAGCTCGCTCACGCCTTCGGCGGAGAGGTTGTGCCCCGCGCTGCTTTGCGCGCCGAGTCCTTCGACGCCATTTTGAACGCCACCCCCGTCGGGATGCATCCCCACGATGGTGTTTCTCCACTCGCGCCGGGCGAGCTACGCTGCCGGCTCGTCATGGACCTGATCAACCGCCCTCAGAGGACACAGCTCTTGAAGATCGCCGCCCAGAGAGGCATCGCCATCATCCCGGGAGTCGAGATGCTTCTAGCGCAGGGTATCGCTCAATGGGAAATCTGGACGGGAAAGCGCGCTCCTGAGGCTACAATTCGCCGCGCTGTTCTTGCCGCCCTACGCGTCGAGGAGCACTCTCGCCAGCGCCGCTAATCCAGAAATGCAATAATAATCGCTCTTAACTTTTGATTGTGAACTATCGACTGTGAACTGATTCCCATGATCCAGCCGGACTTCCGCGAATTTCAGCGCCTCGCCAAACAGGGCAATCTCATTCCGGTCTACGATGTTTTCTCCGCGGATTTGCTGACCCCCGTCAGCGCTTATCTGCGTATCGCGCAGGGTGCGCGGCACTCGTTCCTCCTCGAAAGCGTGGAAGGCGGCGAGAAAATCGCCCGCTACACCTTTGCGGGAGCGCATCCGGAGGAAATCTTCCGCTATGCTAACGGCGCCTGCGTTCTGGAAAGCCGCGACCGCGTCGTCTGGGAAGAGCGCGATCCCATCTCCTTCCTGCGCGAGCGCATCGAACGTTTTCGCCCCGTGCGTCTTCCCGGATTGCCGCCGCTGGTTGCCGGCGCCATCGGCTATTTCAGCTATGACATGGTGCGGCTGATCGAGCGCATCCCCAAGCGCCTTCGCGATGAAATCGGCCTGTATGACGCCATGCTGATGTTCTACCACGGCCTCATCGCGTTCGACCACGTGCAACATCGTTTGTGGGTCGTTCGCAATGTTTTCATGGAGGGCGGCGGCAGCCTTCGCTCGAAATACGATGCCGCCGTGCACGAAATCAAGCAGACCCGCCGACTGCTTGATGAGCCTGTGGCCGCCGAGCGCCCGAAGAAGCTGTCAAAGCCAAGGAACCGCGTGCCGCTGAAAGTGGCTTCCAATTTCCGTCGGCCCGAATATCTTGCCGCCGTCCAAAAAGCGAAGCATTACATTCGTGCGGGAGATATTTTTCAGGTCGTGCTGAGCCAGCGGTTTTCGGCGAAGACGCAGGCCGAGCCTTTTCAGGTTTATCGTGAGCTGCGCGCGTTGAATCCTTCGCCCTATCTCTTTTACCTAAAACTGAACGACGTGTCCGTTGTGGGCAGCTCGCCGGAAATGCTCGTCAAAGTTCAGGGACGAGATGTCTCTTACCGCCCCATCGCCGGCACGCGTTGGCGCGGCAAGGACGAAGCCGAGGACCAGCGCTTGGAACAAGAAATGCTTGCCAGTGAAAAAGAGCGCGCCGAGCACATCATGCTCGTCGATCTCGGGCGCAACGATCTGGGCCGTGTCTGCGATTACGGCACGGTGAAGCCCGAAAAGTTGCTCACCGTGGAGCGCTACTCGCACGTCATGCATCTGGTTTCCAGTCTCCGCGGACGCTTGCGCGAGGACGTGGATTGTTTTGACGCGCTGATGGCCTGTTTTCCGGCCGGCACCGTTTCTGGTGCACCGAAGGTCCGCGCCATGGAAATCATCGAGGAACTGGAGCGCACTCGCCGCGGCATCTACGCCGGCGGAATCCTCTACCTCGATTTCGCGGGCAACCTCGATTCCTGTATCGCGCTTCGTACCATGGTCGTGAAAAACGGGGTCGCCTATGTGCAAGCCGGCGGCGGCATAGTTGCGGATTCGACGCCGGAAGGGGAATATCAGGAGAGTGTGAATAAGTCGAAAGCATTGCTCACGGCGTTGGAAAAAGCGCACTGCGGAGGCCGTTCAAGGAAGCCAAAATGATTTTGTTGCTCGACAACTACGATTCCTTTACCTACAACCTCGCGCAGTATCTCGGCGAATTGGGTTGCCAGGTCGAAGTCCACCGCAACGACAAGATTACCGTGGAAGGAATTATCCGCCGCAAGCCCGAACGAATCGTAATTTCTCCTGGGCCTTGCACGCCGCAGGAGGCAGGCGTTTCCGTGGAGCTCGTCGAGCGCCTCGCCGGGAAATTTCCGATCCTTGGCGTGTGCCTCGGTCATCAAGCCATTGGCGCTGCGTTTGGAGGGAAAATCGTCCGCGCTCCAAAACTCTTTCACGGCAAAACCAGCCAGATCCATCACGATGGCAAGAGTATTTTCCGCAAGCTGGCGGATCCCTTCACCGCGACGCGCTACCACTCTCTGATCGTCGAAAAAAAATCCCTGCCGCGCGAATTGGCAATCACTGCCGAGACCGACGACGGCATCATCATGGGCTTCCGTCACCGCCGCCACAAAATCGAAGGCGTGCAGTTCCATCCGGAGTCCGTCCTCACCGATTCCGGCAAACAGCTCCTCGTAAATCTCTATCCCTCTCCAAAACTGCCCCAGCCGCAAATTTTCATCCGAGCTGTGCTGGTGATTGTCGTAGTTCACGATGGGCACGCCGATCCAGGGTAGCCCGAGGTCTTCAAAAATGTACATCGGCACGCTGCCCCCTAGCGTGGGCGCAACGACCGTGGTGTTTCCTGTCGCTTCCTGCACCACTTGTACCAGCGCTTTCGAAACCGGCAAATCCATCGGCGTCCGCGAAGCGCGATATCCTCCTTCATTGACAACTTTTGCGATCCGCGGGTAGGTGCACCTTTCTTCCATCGTGGGCTCGCGATCAATGACGTAGAAGCCTTGCTTTCGTATAAACAGCGCGATCTGATCGAATTTCTGTTGCGGGTTCTCTCCTCTTACAAGACGCGCATCGAGCGAAGCCTCCGCCCGGTCCGGCACCACGTTCTGCGCCTGCTCGCCCACGTACGCGCTGCGCAATCCGCGTATATTTAGCGACGGCTGCATGATCAATTCCACCAGCTTTTTCCCGCCGCCTTCCGGTTTGGCGATGCCAAGCTCGCGTTCCAGATCAGCGTCGTTCGCCGGCATTTCCGCAAGCGCTTTTTTTTCCGCATCGCCGAGTGGCGAGACATCGTCGTAGTAGCCATCAATCAGCACGCGTCCGTCTGCGTCCTTCATGGATGCCAGCAGTTGCGACAACTCCATCGCTGGATTCGGCGCCCAGTTCCCATAGTGCCCGCTGTGCAACGCCCGTACCGGACCGAATACCGTGATGCCGATCCCGATGTCCCCACGGTTTCCAAAGAAAACCAGCTGGCGCCCGCTCTGGTGCACAGGCCCATCGGCCGTGATCAGCAAGTCCGCCCCCAGCAAATTCTTGTGAAGTTCCAGCGTTCGCTGCAGATTTGTCGAACCTGCCTCTTCTTCTCCCTCAAAAATGACCTTCAAATTCACCGCCAGCGGGATCTTCTTCGCCCGAAGCGCATCGATTGCCGCTAGTAGCGCCACAATTGGCCCTTTGTCGTCAGACGCGGACCGTGCATAGATCCGCCAATTATCTGGTGATGTCACTGGTTTCTCTTCGAGCCCCTTACCCGGCTCAGCCTGCCCATCGCAGGTGTCCTTGCCGTTCGTCCAAATCTTCGGCTCAAATGGTTTGGCGCATTTCCATGCGCTCGCGTCGACCGGCTGCCCGTCATAGTGCGCGTAAAAAATTACTGTGTGCTTCGCTTCCGGCGAAATCAATTTGCCGTAGACTACTGGCCCGCGTCCGCTGATCGGCAGCAAGTGCGTTTCGATCCCCCGCGCCTCCAGCATCTCCGCCAGGTGAGCGGCATTTTTCTGGATGTTCGGCATGTCACTCGCAATGTTGGGGATCGCAAGGAATTCACTCAGCTCTCGTACGATGCGCTCCTCATTGTCCATCCGATATTCGCGAATTTCCTGCGCGACCTGCGCAGGCGCAGGAGTAGTTTGCTTCTGCGCGAGCGTCTGGGCGGGAAGAATCGCAATCAACAGAGTGACCACGATGTTTCTCAAAGTTCTCTCCTCTGACGTGCCTCGTCCCCGGCAGCTCTTAATTCCGAGTTCTTTCCCGAAGCGCAGCCCCGAATGCGAATCTAATTCTTGCCGGTGAACGCGGCCAAAGCCGCCAGTTTCTTGCCTGCCGCCCCTGATGAAATCACGAAACTCGCCAGTCCCGCCCCTTCGCGAAAATCGGCAGCCGCGCCTGCCGCGACTAGCGCAGCCGCGGCATTCACCACAACGATATCGCGCGCCGGCCCGTCTTCGCCTTGCAGGAGGCGCACGATAAGGGCCGCATTTTCAGTCGCTGTACCGCCGCGAATGGATTCCAACGGCGCGCGTGCCACGCCGAACTCTTCCGGCGTCACCGTGAACCGCCGGACGGCACCGCCTCGCACCTCGGCGACCATCGTTTCCCCCGCAAGAGAAATCTCATCAAGGCCACCAGCGCCATGCACCACAAACGCCCGCTCGACGCCCAGCTCAGCCAGCGTTGCTGCCACTAGGGCGATCACCTCCTCTGAAAAAACGCCCAGCACCTGCGCTTGAGCCCCCGCTGGATTCGTCAGCGGCCCGAGCAAATTGAACACGGTTCGCGCGCCAATCTGTTTTCGCGCCGGAGCCGCATGCCGCGTTGCCGTGTGTGCGGCTTGCGCGAACAGAAACCCAATACCAATCTCACGGATCGCCCGCCCATACCGTTCGAACGGCAGGTCGATTCGCACCCCCAGTTCTTCCAATACGTCTGCCGAACCGCTCCGCGAACTCGCCGCGCGATTCCCATGCTTCGCCACGCGCGCGCCCGCCGCCGCAGCAACAATCGCCGCCGCCGTGGAAATATTAAACGTGTTCGCGCCGTCTCCGCCCGTTCCGCACGTGTCCACCATGTTTGCAGGACGCGCTTCGCCGTCCGCAAACACGCGGGTCGCGTGCTTTCGCATGACGTGCGCAAATCCCGTGAGCTCCTGTGTCTCAATTGGCCGCCGGTTGAGCGCCTCCAGCAATCGCACAATTTCCGCTGTCTTGACGCGTCCTGAAAGCAGCTCTTCCATCATAGCTTCCGCTTCCGCTCGGTTCAGGACGCTTCCGGCTTCGACTCGCTCAACCAGCGATAGTTTCGACAATTTCATCGCCATGTCGCCGCGAGATAGCATTTCGACTCTCGACGCTCCATGTCGGCTGTCGCCAATTTTCGTGCCATTTCCCGCGCCTTGCTCCGTTTCCGCCTTCCGGGTAAACTTCTATGTTTCCATTGCCGTCAAAATTCTAATACTAGCAGACTGCTTCAAACTCGAACGGAAAACGGAACCGCGATGAAGATTCACGAGTATCAAGCGAAGACAATTCTGTCTCGTTACGGCGTCACGACTCCACGCGGTGAAGTCGCTTTCAGCAAGGAAGAAGCGCGCGAGGCCGCGCACCGCCTGCGATCGCACGCCAACGTCGTCGTCGTAAAGGCGCAGATTCACGCCGGTGGGCGCGGCAAAGCCGGCGGCGTCAAGCTGGCGCACTCCTCCGACGAAGCCGCCGACATCGCCAGCCACATGCTCGGCATGAAGCTCGTAACTCCGCAAACTGGTCCCGCTGGCCGCATCGTCAAGCGCCTGCTCATCGAAGAAGGTCTGGACATCAAGCGCGAACTTTATCTCGGCCTTCTCGTCGATCGTGAGACCGGCCGTGTCGTCTTCATGGCCAGCGCCGCTGGCGGCATGGAAATCGAGGAAGTCGCCAAGGAAAATCCCGGCGCCATTTTGCGTGAAACCATTCATCCCGCCGTCGGTTTGCAGCCTTACCAGGCTCGCAAAATCGCCTTCGGCCTCGGATTGCCGGGCGAAGTCGTGAATTCCGCAATCCCGTTCCTCCAGTCGCTGCATCGCGCTTTCATTGACACCGACGCCTCCATGCTGGAAATCAATCCGTGCGTGCTCACCGGCGAGGGCAAACTCGTCGCGCTCGATGCCAAGATGGCCTTTGACGACAACGCGCTTTTCCGTCACAAGGATCTCCGCGAACTTCGCGACCTCGATGAAGAGGATCCTCTCGAAGTCGAAGCCTCCAAGTACGGCCTCAACTACATCAAGCTCGATGGCAGCGTCGCTTGCATGGTCAACGGCGCTGGTCTTGCCATGGCCACCATGGACATCATCAAGTATGCTGGCGGCTCTCCCGCGAATTTCCTCGATGTTGGCGGCGGCGCTTCCGCCGAACAAGTCAAGAACGCTTTCCGCATTCTGATGAGCGATTCGGAAGTCAAAGCCGTCTTCATCAATATTTTTGGCGGAATCTTGCGCTGCGACGTTCTCGCCACTGGCGTCGTTTCTGCCGCCAAGGAATTGCATTTGCAGGTCCCCGTCGTCATTCGAATGGAAGGCACCAACGTCGAAGCCGGTCAGCAAATTCTTCGCGAAAGCGGTTTGAACTTTACCATCGCCGACGGCATGAAGGACGGCGCCCAGAAGGTCGTCGGGCGGGGTCACGCCAGGCAAGGGCGGCACCAAACATCTTGAGCGCCCTGTCTTCAACACCGTCGCCGACGCTGCCAAGGCCACTAGCGCAAACGCCTCTGTGATTTTTGTTCCCCCTCCCTACGCCGCCGATGCCATCCTCGAAGCCGCTGACGCTCAGCTTTCGCTCGTCGTCTGCATCACCGAAGGCATCCCCGCCCTTGACATGGTGCGCGTCTCCTCCGTCGTCGATTTCAAGAAAACGCGCCTCATTGGCCCAAACTGCCCCGGCATCATCTCTCCCGGCAAATGCAAAATCGGCATCATGCCCGGGCGCATCCACAAGCAAGGCCACGTCGGCGTCGTCAGCCGCAGTGGCACGCTCACCTACGAAGCCGTCCATCAATTGACGCAGCTCGGCATCGGCCAATCCACCTGCATCGGCATCGGGGGCGATCCCATCATCGGCACGACGTTTCTTGACGCCATCCAGTTTTTCAACGATGATCCGCACACCCACGCCATCATCATGATTGGCGAAATCGGTGGCAACGCCGAAGAGCGCGCCGCCGAATGGATCAAAGCCAACGTGAAGAAGCCGGTCGTCGGCTTCATCGCGGGGCAAACGGCTCCGCCGGGACGCCGCATGGGCCATGCCGGCGCCATCATCAGCGGCGGTCAGGGCACGGCCAAGGACAAATACGCCGCGATGGCTGCCGCCGGTATCCGCACCGTCGAAACTCCCGCGGATCTCGGCTCGACTCTCGCCGCGGCCTTAAAATGAGGAATCTGTCGCTGGCGCCTTTTAGCGAGGCTCTTTCCTGATTTTGATTTTGCGGCGCCGGGCTTCAGCTCGGCGTCTTTGATTTGATATTTCGGAGGAATCTTTCGTGTCTCTCGAACGTACTTTCGCGATCATCAAGCCAGACGCCGTCAGCCGAGGCCAGCAAGGCGAAATTCTCGCCAGGATTCACAAGGCCGGTTTTAAAATCATCGCCATTAAATCCATGCGCCTGACCAAAGAAGAAGCCGGAGGCTTTTACGCCGTGCACCGCGAACGCCCCTTTTTCGGCGAGCTCACCGACTTCATGAGTTCTGGAAAAATCTTCGCGATGGTCCTCGAAGCCGAAGGCGCCATCCTCAAGTGGCGCGACACCATGGGCGCCACCGATCCGAAGAAAGCCGCCCCAGGCACCATTCGCCACGACCTCGGCACGAGCATCGGCAACAATTGCACTCACGGCTCCGATGCCCCGGAAACCGCTGCCTTCGAAATCGGCTACTTCTTCTCCGGCCTCGAACTGATTTAGCAGTCGCTAAAGTTACGTTGTCGTCCGACCGGAGCGGGCCGTTCGCGCGTCCGCGCCAAGCGTACGCCGCCCTGCGGAGCGGAGGAATCTCTCTTCGATTGTTCCCTGTCCCGGATCCGCAGTTCCGCTAGAATGTTTTTCATGGATCCCCTCCGCGAACTCGGCCGTATGCTCCTCGTTCTTGGCGTCCTCTTGGTCTTCCTCGGCGCGCTCTTTTACTTCGGCGGCAAGCTCCCCTTGCGCCTCGGCCGCCTCCCTGGCGACATCGTCCACCGCGGCGAACACACCACCTTCTACTTTCCGATCGTCACCTGCCTCGTCCTTAGCGCCGGTCTCAGTCTTCTTTTTTGGCTCATTTCGCACTTTCGCCGTTGACCCCCGGTTGATATCCGTCCTTTAGCTAGCTAAGCTGAGTTAGCTGATATCCCTACGGTCAAGATTCACCACGCTCAGCCCACCTCTCGCGACTTATCGAAAAAGCCCACGAAGGCGAAGAGGTCATCATCGCCCGCGGCGGTCAGCCGCTCGTTCGCCTTCAGCCTCTTCGCGAGAAAACGGGGCAGCGCAAACCCGGAAGCATGAAAGGAAAACTCAAGGTCGACCCTGAATTCTTCGAGCCTCTCCCCCAGTCGGAACTCAAAGCCTGGGAGTGATTTCTACGCCTGCTCCTGCACACCCACGCGCTTCTTTGGTGGCTCGCTGACGATCCCGCGCTCCCGCCCACCGCACGCAGATTCATTCGCGCGCGTTCCAATGCTGTCTTTGTGAGCGCCGCCTCGGCATGGGAGATCGCCACCAAATCCCTCATCGGCAAACTTCGTCAGGCCGCCGACCTGGCTTTCCGCTCTGACGCCATCCTTCTCCAGGAATCGTTTGAATCCCTTCCGATCACGTCCGCGCAGGCCGCCCGCGCGGGCCTCCTCCCCGGCCCGCATAAGGACCCTTTCGACCGCATGCTGATCGCGCAATGCCAGGCCGAGAATCTTCCGATTCTCTCGAACGACACTGTTTTTGACACCTATAAACTACGGCGCCTCTGGAGCTGAACTCTTCATCGGCGATGCTCGCCGCCGGTGCGTCAATGAATGCTGAACTCCGCGCGAATAAACGCCTTGATCCCTTCTTCTCCCGTCAATCGCAAACAGACCAATTTTCCCCCGTTCTCCAAGTCAATGTGAAAATCAAAAAACGGGCAGCACTTGCTTTCCGCCACCACCCACTGCGCCAACTCCGCCAGCGTCACGTCATCCGGACCGTACTGAAACTCGTACCCTTTCTCCGTCTCCACGGTCTCCTTCCGTGCCGCCAACAATTTCTCGCTCAATTGTTTGTGCCGCGCCCGCTCTTCCGGCGTCAGCGCCTTGATGTTGCAATAGAACTTGCTTTGCACTGTTGCCCCCTGCTTCTCTGGCTTTACGACGAACGTCGGGCCTTGCACCGCGAGCCCCATTGCCGCGCCGCTTCCCATCCAAAGCGCCAGCGTCACGCCCGCCGCGCTCTTCTTGCTCATTGTCACAAACCGCTCTTTCCCGTTCTTCATGGCTTCCTCCAATTAGGATTTGCCACGTCCCATCCTCGGATGCTAGAACTTAAAGTTAGCTTTAAGTCAAGCGACATCTTTAGTGGCTTCGAAGAGCAACAGTCAGGAAGAGCCAAAAGTGAAAATCGGCCAACTCGCCCGCACCGCCGGCCTCAACGCCTCCGCCATCCGCTACTATGAGAAACGCGGCCTGCTCGCACCGCCCCAGCGCACTGGCGGCCAACGCCGTTACGCCAGCGATGCCCTGTCACGCGTACTCTTGATTCGTTTCGCAACCGGCATGGGCTTCACCCTCGCCGAAATCAAGCTCTTCCTGAACGGTCTCCGCGACAATACTCCTGTCGGCCCGCGTTGGAAAAAACTCGCCACTCGCAAGCTCATCGAAGTCGAGCAAAACATCGCACGCTCCCGCAAGCTCAAATCCCTTCTCCAGGGCCTCCTCCACTGCCACTGCCCTTCACTCCAGTTCTGCGTCAATTGCCTCCGCCTCAGTCCCAAACTGCGTCGCCTTGAGAACATGCGGATGAAGCGCCGTTAATTTCCCTCGGCAAAAGGGGCGAAGTTGCAAAAGCGAACGCACAACCTGCAAGCTGATAGGCATGCCGGAACTGCCGGATATCGCCGCCTACATAAGTGCGCTTGAGTCGCGTATCGTCGCGCAGCCGCTCATTCGAGTGCAGCTTGCGAGTCCTTTTTTGCTTCGAACCGCACAACCACCAGTTAGAAGTATCGAGGGCCGCGTCGTCCGCGAACTGCGGCGAATCGGCAAGCGTATCGCGATTGGAGTAGAAGGCGATCTTTGGCTGGTGCTGCACTTGATGATTGCAGGCCGGTTGCACTGGCGGTTGCCAGGGGCAAAGCTGGCAGGCCGCCAGAGTCTGGCAGCCTTCGAGTTTTCCAACGGCTCTCTCGTTCTGACCGAAGCCGGCACAAAGCACCGCGCATCGCTGCATGTGCTCGCTGGCGAAGAAGGTTTGCGTTCCATTGACCCGGGAGGAATCGATATCTTCGCGAGCGATCTCAGCTCGTTTCGCGAAGCACTTACGTTCGAAAACCGCACGCTCAAGAGAGCTCTTACTGATCCGCGCGTGGTTAGCGGGATCGGCAACGCGTATTCGGATGAAATCCTTCATGCGGCGCAACTGTCGCCCATCACACTCACCCGCAAACTGGAGTCGCACGAGTGGGAAAGGCTAATCGCGGCCACGCGCCATACCCTCGAGGTCTGGATAGAACGGCTGCGCGCCGAGGCCGAAGCTGGCTTTCCCGAAAAGGTGACCGCGTTCCGCAAGGAAATGGCGGTTCACGGACGCTATGGACAGCCTTGCCCAAGGTGCGGAGAGAAGATTCAACGGATTCGTTACGCGGACAACGAAACGAATTACTGTGCACGGTGCCAAACTGGCGGAAAAGTTCTTGCGGATCGCGCTTTGTCCCGTCTATTGGGATCGGACTGGCCGCGCACCCTCGAGGAACTCGAAGCCCTCAAGCGCCGCTAATCCGCGTGCCTTTTCCGTATGCATGGATGGCACAGGTGGGCTACCTCTAGGAAGCACGGTCGTCCCCTTGCGGCCATGGACATGCTCGTCGCTGCCCATGCGCTCGCTACCGGCCTCACTCTCGTCACCAGTGATCGTTCCTTCCGCTCCCTCCGTCCCCGCCTTCGTCTCGTCGATTGGTCCAAGCCTGGTTAGATGAGTGCCTCTTACTGCGCTTGGGCCGCGCGCGCCGTTCCGTTTCTTCGGTACATGACCAGACGGCGCGACTCGCTATCTGATACAGCTCAAAGTACTTACCAGTAATTTATTGACAAATAATGACTATATGCTATAATAGTTTTTGAATTTCACGCCGCATACTCGCCTCGCCTTCCAACCGTTTTCTGAAGTTCGTCCGCTCAGAAAACTCCCACGCTTCATTAACTCTTTTGGAATCACATCGTTTGCAGACCCTTGCCCGCTAACCCCCATCGAATCATATCGTTTCAAGAATGATGCGAGGCGGGCGAAACTCACTGCTCCCCTCGCATCAACATCAATGCGTCCCCTTTCCTTTCATGCACTTACGAATTGCAATTTTCGTAATCCCTTTGTTTTGATACCCATGCAAATTGATGGGGGCGGAGGAGGGTACCTTCGCCTGTCTACCAACGGCATCCTTTCCCCTCTCTCAACTTTCAACTTTCAACTTTCAACTTTTGACTTTCGATCGCTTGTCGACCGCGTGTTTGCATCTTTACTTCCTTACTTCATTACTTCGTCCTTTCGGGGTCTCTCCTCATGACCCAGCAACTCACTTTCAACCTGATGCCCACGCGCCACACCTTTACCGTCAGCGAGCTGACCGGAAAGATCCGCGACCTCCTCGCCAAAAACTTTACCGACATCAGTGTGCAGGGCGAAATCTCCAACTGCCGCGCAGCCCAGTCCGGCCACATCTACTTCACGCTCAAAGACGATCGCGCTCAAGTGAAATGCGTTTATTTCAAGCAGCAGCAGCGCGGCATCAAGTTCCGTCCCGAAGACGGCTTGCAAATCACCGTGCGCGGCAGCATCAGTGTTTACGAACAGCGCGGCGAATATCAGATTTACGTCGAGAAAATCGACCTCGTAGGGCAGGGTGCTCTGCAACTCGCCTTCGAGCAATTGAAAAAACGCCTCGAAGCCGAAGGCCTCTTCGATGCCTCACGCAAAAAACCGTTGCCGCTTCTTCCCAGCCGCATCGGCATCGTCAGTTCGCCAAAAGGCGCTGCCGTCCGTGACGTCGTGCGCATCCTCACACGGCGCTTTCCCAATGTTCACCTCATGCTGTATCCCGTGCGCGTTCAGGGCGAGGGCGCTGCCGAAGAAATCGTCAAGGCGCTGAAATTCTTCAATAAAGGGAAACTCGTCGACGTGCTCATCCTCGCGCGAGGCGGCGGCTCTATGGAAGATTTGTGGTCCTTCAACGAGGAAATCGTGGCGCGCGCTATCTTCGCCTCGGAAATTCCCGTCATCTCCGGCGTCGGCCACGAAACGGATTTCACCATCGCCGATTTTGTTGTCGATGTCCGCGCTTCTACTCCGTCCGCCGCCGCCGAGCTTGTGGTTCAGACGCGCCGCGAATTTGACAAGCATATCGCCGAGCTGCGCGGCGCCCTTGCCGAGCAAATGCGCTACCGCGTTCTCGTGCTCAGCCGCCGCATTCACGAACTTTCCGCGCGCCCCGGATTCCGCCGGCCGCTCGATCTGCTTCGCCAGCAGCGGCAGCGCGCCGATGAGATGACTTCGCGCCTCGCGCTCGGCCTTCGCACGCGCCTCGAGCAATCCCGCAAGCGCTACACTGCGGCATACCTGCGCATCGCTTCGTTTGATTTTCGTGTGAAGATCGCCACCTTCCGTTTGCGTCTAGAAAAGCGCACCGCCGATCTCGGCGTCCGCATCGAACGCCTCCACCGCGCCAAGCGCGAGCGCTGGCAGCGCCTCGCGCTGCAACTCCAGGAACGCGGTCCCTTGAAAGTTTTGGAACGCGGCTACGCCATCGCCACTGACGCTACCGGCAACCTCCTCCGCGACGCCGCCCAAGTCGCACTCGGCGACACCGTCGCCATCCAGCTCCACCGCGGCCGCTTGAGTACGGAAGTAAAGAGGAAGGACGAACAGTGAAGCAGATTTTACATCCGAATGGAGAGGAATTATTCGTCGTCGTCGGAGGAAGCTACTTTGAGAACGGCGAGGAAGGCTTCTTGCGGGATGTCCACCTGGCCGACGCGCTTCATGCGGCGCTTGCCTTCTTTTTGTTTTTCGAGGAGTTTGCGTTTGCGGGAAATGTCGCCACCGTAGCACTTGGCAAGAACGTTTTTGCGAATCGCCGCGACGGTTTCGCGCGCGATCACGCGGCTGCCAATGGCCGCCTGAATCGGCACTTCGAACATTTGCCGCGGAATCAGTTTTCGCAGGCGCGTCACCAGGTCGCGCCCGCGCTCCGCTGCAAAGTCGCGATGGATGATCAGCGCCAGGGCGTCCACCGGCTCGCCGGCGACGAGCACGTCCAGTTTGATCAAGTCGGATTCGCTGTAGCCCGCAAGATGGTAGTCCAGCGAGGCGTAGCCGCGTGACGTGGATTTTAGCCGGTCGTAGAAATCGAGCACGATTTCATTCAGCGGCAGTTCGTAGGTGAGCATGACGCGCGTCGGTGACAAATACTCGAACTTTTTCTGCGCGCCGCGTTTTTCCTGGCAGAGCTGCAGGATTCCACCGATGGAATCTTCGTTGGTGATGATCATCGCAGTGATGAGGGGCTCTTCGATTTTTTCAATGTCGCTGGGATTCGGGAATTTCGAAGGGCTATCAACTTCAATCACTTCGCCGGTCACGCGCGTGATGCGATAGCGCACGCTCGGCGCGGTCGTAATTAGATTGAGGCCGAATTCGCGCTCCAGCCGCTCCTGCACGATTTCCATGTGTAGCAGACCCAGGAAGCCGCAGCGGAAACCGAAGCCGAGCGCGACGGAATTTTCCGGCTCGTAAAAAAATGCCGCGTCGTTCAATTGCAGTTTTCCGAGCGCGTCGCGCAATGGTTCGTAGTCGTCAGCGAGCACCGGAAACAGTCCGGCGAAAACCATCGGCTTGATGGCTTCGAATCCAGGGAGCGCGGGAGCAGGGCGCGCCACTTCAATCACCGTGTCGCCCATGCGCGCATCGGCAACGCGTTTGATGTTTGCGACGATGAAGCCGACGTCGCCGGCTTCAAGTTCCTCGAGCGCGACAGGTTTGGGCGTGAGCGTTCCGAGTTGCTCGACCTCGTACGTTTCGTTTCCAGCGACCAGCTTGATTTTCAGGTGATTCGAAACGCGGCCTTCCATCACGCGCACAAGCACGACGGCGCCGCGGTAAATGTCGAACCACGAATCGAAAATCAGCGCCTGCAACGGATTTTCCGCGCTGCCTTTGGGCGGCGGAATGCGGGCAACGATGGCTTCGAGAACTTCGTCGACGCCGAGGCCGCTTTTCGCGCTGATGAGCAGAGCGTCTTCCGCGGGAATCGCCAGCACGCTTTCGATTTGTTCTTTGGCGAAATCCGGCTGCGCGGCGGGCAAATCAATTTTATTGATCACCGGAATAATCGTGAGGTTGTGTCCCGCGGCAAGAAAAGTATTGGCGACGGTTTGCGCTTCCACGCCCTGTGAAGCGTCCACAACCAGGAGGGCGCCTTCGCAGGCGGAGAGGGCGCGCGAAACTTCGTAGGAAAAATCCACATGGCCGGGTGTATCAATTAAATTCAAGCGGTATGTGTTTCCATCTTTCGCTTTGTAGTGCAGCCTGATACTTTTTGCCTTGATGGTGATGCCGCGCTCGCGCTCGAGGTCCATGGAGTCGAGGACTTGCTCGTGCATTTCGCGCTGCGAGAGCGCCCCGGTCATTTCGAGCAGGCGGTCGGCGAGCGTGGATTTGCCGTGGTCGATATGCGCGATGATGCAGAAATTTCGGATGAACTTCGGGTCCATTGTTCTCGCTTACAAAATGTTATCGCTTACCAATTTTCTCAATTGCAGGCAGGATTCAAACGGCCCGGCCGGTTGCCGCGGCGGGCCTGCTGCACTCGAACGAGCGACACACGCAGCGCAAAAACCGTGCCGTAATAAACAACCAGTTTGCCACAAGTCCGGCTGGACGTCAGTAAAGCGGACTGATTAAACGCGCATCACTAGCGGACGAGGCGAAGCCGCTGGAGCTTCGCGTTGCGCGTGAGAGGCTGCGCCTATTCCTCGCGGAGGATGCTGACGGGCTCGACGCGAGTGGCGCGGTAGGCGGGAAGAACAGTGGCAAGGAGACCTACCGCGACGAGAAGAAGGGCCACGGCCGCGAAGGTGAGCGGGTCGGTGGCGCGGACGCCGAAGATGAGGGAGGCGACGACGCGACTGAGCGCGAGCGCGGCGGCAAGGCCGAGAGCGACGCCGAGGAGAATCGGTTTCATTCCGTCGGCGACGACCAATCGCAGCACGTCGGAATGCGATGCGCCGAGCGCCATGCGAATGCCGATTTCCCGAACGCGGCGCCGCACAGTGTAGGAGAGAACCCCGTAGATTCCGACAGCGGCAAGGACAAGAGCAAGCCCGGCAAATGCGCCGAGCAAGAGCACGTTGAACCGTTGGGAAGACAACGATGCGGAGATAAGGCCTTCCATGGTAACCACGTGCACTACGGGCAATTCGGGATCCACACGGTGAACGGCGGCGCTGACAGCGGAAGTAGCACTCGCCGGATCGGCGCTGGTACGTACGGCGAGGCTCATTCCAAACGCACGCCAAGTTTCCCCCGGTTGAGCAGTCATCTGGCTGAGCGGCCAGTACAGAGCTTCAGTTGGCCGGGTTTGGCCCAGAGAATCCTCCTTTACGTCCCCAACCACTCCGACAACCTCCCGCGCCGCTTTTCCTGAGAAGGTAAGAGTGACGTGCTTTCCGATCGGATTGTCGTTGGGCCAAAAACGCTTGGCCACGGATTCACTGATGAGCACTACGGGCGGCCGACCCACGATGTCGGCATCATTCAAGTCGCGACCGCGCAGCAGTGGAATGCGCATAGTACTCAAGTAGCCTGGGGAGATAACGCGAACGTCAATTTCAGGTTGATCCGCCATCGGCACAATGGGCTGTCCTTCCACGGCGATGGGCTGGTGAGAGCCGCCGCCGTCCAGCGGCAGGCTGTCAATCAATGCGGCGGATAAGACGCCTGGCGTGGCGCGAAGCTGTTCCAGCAATTGGACACAAAAGCGGGACTCCGCGGCGGGAGTCGAAAACTTCGTCCCAGGCACGGGAAGCGCCGCCGTCAAAACGTTATTGGGATTAAAGCCGGGCCGAACGCTGCTGAGCTGCAACAAAGTGCGCAACATCAAACCGGCGCCGATCAATAGTACGAGCGACAAGGCAACCTCGGAAACTACCAGCAGGCCGCGCGTCTTGTTTCCGCTGGAATCAGAGCTGCCGCGACTCTGGCCCTGTCTTAGGGCTTCATAGATGTCCGTTTTGGTGAACCGCACAGCCGGCAAGAGCCCAGCGAGGATACCCGCGAAGAGCGCCAGAAACAGAGTGAAGGTCAGAACCTGAGCGTCCAGCGTGATTTCCACCGAACTCGGGAGCTGGTCGGCAAGGAATTTTTCCATCAGCGTAATGCCAAAACGTGCCAGGAAGAGTCCGAAAGCGGCACCAGAAATCGAGAGAATTAGTGTCTCCGCAAGGATCTGACGCAGCACCGCGGCGCGGCTGGCGCCCAGCGACGTGCGGATGGCGATTTCTTTCTTTCGCGCGAGAGTTTTGGCGAGCACCAAATTGGCGACATTGGCGCACGCAATGAGGAGCACGAAAGCTACCGCACCTAGCAAGACGAGCAGCGCTGGCCGCACATCACCGACCAGCTGTTCGCGTAAGGGAAGCAGCGTAGCACCCCAACCCTTGTCGTCTTCAGGGTATTGTTGCTCGAGACGCGCGGAAATCGCGCTGAGGTCCTCTTTGGCTTGCTCGACGCTTACTTCGGGCTTAAGGCGCCCGATGACCATGTAATTGTGATTGCCGCGCACGGCGCGCCGCTCGTCGCTCCAGGCCATAGGAACCCATAAATCCGCCCAATCGGGAAACTTGAACTTGGGAGGCATGACACCGATGACCGTGTAAGGCTGGCTGTTGAGAAGGACGTTCCGGCCAACGATGGTGGGATCCGAAGCGAAATGGTCACGCCAGAGCTTGTTTCCCAGAATCACGACGTTTCCCTGGCCCGGACGATCTTCGTCTAGAGAGAAGATGCGGCCAAGAACCGGCTGCACGCGCAGGATCGAAAAGAACCCTGGCGCGACGCTCGATCCGCGGATGGCTTCGGGACGCTCGCCGCCCACGTTAAAGCTGGCAAATCCATACGCAGCCATTTGCTCAAACGAATGGTTCTGTGCTTGCCAATCAAGGTAGTTGGCGGGGGAGACGGAAAACAAGGTCATGCCGGGGAAGCTCTTGGCGGGAGGAATGTGCCAGACCTGCATGATGCGGGGGGCATCCTGGTAGGGGAGCGGGCGGAGGAGCACAGCATTGACAACGGAGAAGATTGCCGTGTTGGCCCCGATGCCGAGCGCCAGGACCAGGCATGCGGCGAGGGTGAACCCCGGATTCCGCAGCAAGATGCGCAGGCCGAAGCGAAAGTCATCAATTAGGTTACGCATCGCAGAACCTCCTTGGCTACGATAAGCAACGACAACAGCGGCGACATAAATTACAGACGAAGGAGAAGCCTCGGATGTTTCCGTGGACTTAGCAAGTGTGCGGCAGCCAGGAGACACCGGGAGATTGGCGAGGATTGCCTTCGAGCGGAATTTGGTACACCCCAAACATGATGCCGGGCGTGAGGGCGGCTGACCGGCCGGTTTTCCATTTCGTCCCCTGAAGCCACACAGTGCGGCACCGCTTTGAGGAAGCATATAGCGCGCGGGAAAGGCATGAGAATTTCAAACCCGGCGCGACTTGTCTTGTTTCTCGTACACCGCTCTAATCGGCGGCCTTTGGGCGTGGCCAAGACTCTTTAATCAAAAGGGGCAGGTCGTGTATCCAGTCGCCCTTACTTACCCCGCCGGGATAGATAACATGGGCCAGATTGTCTTTGGTGTACACGACAACAAAATTGGCGTGCGCAATGGAATGGTTACCGGGCTCTGCGTAGGCCAGAGGGACGCCCGCAGCCTTCTGGACCGCCGCGAGAGCAGCCTCGGTTCCCGTGAGGCCGACAAAGTGTTTACCGAAATTGTCGAGCCACCGGCGCAGTTGCACCGGAGTGTCGTGTGCGGGGTCGGTAGTTACAAAAACGAGTTTGACCTGATCGGCCATACCGGAGGGCAATCTCTTCAGAGCCGCCCCAATATTTGCCATGTGCATGGGGCACTGATCGGGGCAATAGGTATAGCCGAAAAAGAGGAGCGTGACCGATCCCTGGGTCCTGTTCCAGAAATCAAACGGAGCACCGGACGTGTCAGTGAGAACAAATCTCGGTTTCGGCAGGGGCGGCGCGACCAAGCCGCCCCGGTATGTTTCTTCACGATGCTGCGCATCGGCCGGGTCGCGTTTCACTTCTTGCCCCGACGCGGCAGAGGAATTGGCACCCAAGGAAAGGGTGAGGACACACGAACAGAGAAAGCGCAGATTCATCTTACGGCACCTATGGGTGAACGATGACCTTCCCTTTCATGCCGAGCTGGTCGTGAACGGCACAGATGTAATTGAAAGTGCCGGGAGACGGGAAGGTCACCCGAAAACGCGTTACACCCGGAGACGACTGCGCGAGCATCGCCCTGTCTTGCGGTGCCGGAGACAAGAATCCCGAGTTCACGCTGTCCGTCGGTGAGCTTATGACTGCCTGCCTGGCCCCGTCCGAGGTCAGCTGCACATTTGCCGAACGCGGCCGCGGATCCGCAGGTTCCGCCCCAAAGGTCACAGTATGATTTATCGACGGGTCGAGGCTCGTCCACTCCACCGTGTCTCCGACCTGCACAACTATGGTGTCCCCGAGGAAGCGCATCAGAGATGCGGTCTGTGAACCTCCTCCAGTGGTTGTCACGATTTCGCCGATACCAACGGCTACGTCGTTGCTCTGCCCGCGATCCTGGTTCCTAGGAGTTCTGCGGCCTTCCAAGCGAGAGGCGTCCGCAAGCAGCAGCACTTGCTCGCCCTGCGCCTCACGATCATAGAAATCTTGGTATTGGGGAAGGGTCTCAGAGGCATCGACAACATGGACCACGCCGGTCATGTCCGCGTGAATGAGGCAAACAAACTTGAAGTTGCCGGCAGCCGGGAAAGTTACGGAATAGGTTGGCGCGGTGGCGGTAGGCTCCGGATCTTCAGGCAATAGCAAAACGCCCGTGGTGACGCACGCGGAACCATCAAAGCTGGACCCATCAGGTGTGAGTCCTGGGCACCCAACCGGCACGCCGAAGGTGGGACCAAAACCAGGCGGTCGCGTCTGGCCTGGCTTTAGGAACGTTAGCGTATGACGCTCATGCGTGGGAAAGGTCCAAAGTATGCTGTCGCCTGCATGGACCCAAAGTTCATTCGGCAAGAAGGCCAGTGCCTGGCTTCCCCGATTGGGGCTCTCCGCGCCCACGCTCACCTGCCATTGGGCTTGCACCAACTGCGGGATGATAAAGGCCGACAGCGCCAGCGTGCAACGGAATATCGCTGAAATCCTGAAGAAACTGAAAGCAGTCATTTGTCCTCCGAAAGACATTTTCTTCGCGGGTTATTCAAGCTGAAAAAGTCAAGACGCGTTCTCCTCGGCGCTTTGTTGCCGTTTTTCTCGCGGGTGTTGCCAGATGGAGACGCGCGAACACGATCAGATACTCTGGCAGGCGCCGTCAAACGGCAATGCGCAGAATTGCGGCCGTCCCGCTATTTGCCGTTGAATGCCGTCCCTTGCCGTCCCTGGCCGTGGACGTTACAATTCGGGTCCCCGGGGCTCGCAACAGCTGCGGACCAAACAGGAGAGCGCGATGGGCGAACCATCCCCTGGTGCACCATCCGAGAGGCCGCCCGAAGACCGCCTGGACTCGTGGAAGGAAATCGCGGCATACCTCGAACGCGACGTGACGACCGTTCAGCGATGGGAGAAGCGCGAGGGGATGCCCGTTCACCGGCACCTACATGACAAAATGGGCTCAGTCTACGCGTTTCGAGCGGACTTGGATGCGTGGGCGCGCAGCCGGAATCTTCGAGCAGCGCAAGAGAACGGAAACGACGCCCCTTCGCTCAATCCCCCTGTACCGCCGCCGCGCCCGGCGATATCGGCCACTCGAACCAGTTGGAGATTCGTCGTGCCAATGGCAGCGGCGGGAGTCGCGCTGGCGATTGGCGCGGGCCTGTGGTTTCAGGGGACAGAGTACTTCTGGCGCAGCCCCATCGCTGACGCGCGATATCAGACGATCACGGACTTTGAGGGAGTGGAGCAGGCCGCCGCGATGTCACGCGACGGTCATTTCGTGGCGTTTCTGTCGGACCGCGACGGGCAGATGGACGTCTGGGTTACGCAGGTCGGTTCGGGACAATTCCACAACTTGACGCGTGGGAGCGCGCCGGAACTCGTCAATCCATCAGTTCGCACGCTGGGGTTCTCGCCCGATGGCACTTTCGTCACGTTTTGGGTTCGCAAGCAAGACGGCTCGAAGGGTGGCGACATCAACATTTGGTCGGTGCCCACGCTGGGCGGACAGCCAAAAACCTTCCTCGAGGGCGTTGCCGAGTTCGACTGGTCGCGTGATGGTTCGCGACTTACGTACCACACACCCGGACCCGGAGACCCGCTGTTCGTTTCAGACGGCAGTAGGCGATCGGGCGATGTTTCCATCTTCACTGCTCCTGCCGGGCTCCACAGTCACTTTCCGTCGTGGGCCCCCGACAAAACATTCATCTACTTCGTCCAGGGTTCCCTTCCCGATAAATTGGATATCTGGCGCATCCGTCCAACCGGCGGAACTCCAGAACGGATCACGTCTCACAATGGGAACGTGACTTATCCAGTCCTATTGGATCAGCGGACGCTGATGTACCTGGCCAGCGATTCCGATGGTTCCGGGCCGTGCCTTTATAGCATGAACGTCGAGCGCCGTATTCCCCACCGCCTGACGTCTGGCCCTGAAAGGTACACATCGTTGGCCGCAAGCGCTGACGGCCGACGGCTGGTTGTCACGGCCACAAGTCCGAAGCGAACACTCTGGCGCTTGCACATTGCTGATGCACTCGCCGGCGCATCAGCGGCCTCTCCAATCTCGCTGACGACCGGCACGGGGTTCTCCCCACGACTAGGTCCAAATTATCTTCTTTATGTTTCTTCGACCGGCAACGGCGAGAGCATCTGGAAGCTCGGCAACGGAGCTGGAACAGAGTTGTGGAGTGGTCAGGGAGCGAGAGTCTTCGGCGGCCCGGCAATCTCCCCCGATGGACGGCGTATTGCATTCTCGGTCCGGCAACGCGCGCAGATGCTCTTGTACGTGATGCAGGCCGACGGCACAAACGCGCGGATCGTAAGCGATTCACTCGAATTGCAGGGTGCTCCAGCATGGGCGCCTGACGGCAAATCGATCACGTCGGCAGCGGACGATCACGGTGTCCCGCACCTTTTCCGGGTGCCGGTCGACGGCGGTACGCCAGCTCTCTTTGTGCAGGAGTATTCGGTTGATCCCGCGTGGGCGCCCGACGGCCGTCTCCTGATTTACTCAGGACCAGATATCGGCACCACGTTTTCGGTGAAAGCCGTGACGGCGGATGCCGCGGCGCATCCCCTGCTGGCCTTGACCTTGACTCGGGGAGCCCGACACCTAGTCTTCCAGCCTGGAGGACGGACACTGGTGTTCCTGCGAGGAGAGATTCAACATAAGAATCTCTGGCTCATCGACCTGGAGACAGGCGCCGAGCGGCAATTGACCAACCTCCCTCCCGACTTCGACATTCGCGACTTTGACATCTCTGCGGATGGCCATGAAGTTGTCCTTGAACGAGTGCAGGAGCGCTCGGATGTGGTGCTACTGGATCTTCCCCGGCCATAATTCTGCGGCAGAGACGCTCGTCACCAACCGCATGATGACGCCCACCAACGGCCCCGTACCTTGACGCCGGCAATTCCCCGCCATAGAGTCTCGGCAATCCTTACAAGCCTTCGGCCGGCGCCGGCCGATGTGACACTTCGATCTGGGCGGACGACACTGAGGTGATCGTGGCAAACGAAACCGATACCGCCGTTATGCCCGACGAACGCCGAATCGTTCGCAAACTCCAGATGCGGATTATTCCTTTCGTGTTTCTTCTCTACATCATTTCCTTTCTCGACCGGATCAACATCGGATTTGCCGCGCTGACGATGAATAAGGAGCTGGCCATCACCAGCAAGCAATTTGGACTGGTCGCGGGAATATTCTTTTTTGGGTACTTCCTGTTCGAAATTCCGAGCAACTTGCTGCTGCACAAATTGGGAGCGCGAATCTGGATCGCGCGGATCCTGATTACCTGGGGAATTCTGGCGATGCTGACCGGCCTGGTGCAATCCGTGAGCCAGTTGTACGCAGTGCGTTTTTTGCTGGGGCTGGCGGAAGCGGGATATTTTCCGGGAATCGCACTGTATTTGACGTACTGGTTTCGCCAACGAGATCAGGCGCAGGCGATTGCGCTGTTCCTGGCCGGCATACCTGTCACCAGCATACTCGGTGGCCCGGTTTCCGGCTTCATCTTGGACCATGTCCATTGGCTGAGCGTCAGCAGCTGGCGGTGGCTCCTGATTCTGGAGGGAATTCCAGCCGTAGTTGGCGGAGTGCTTACGTACTTTCTGCTGCCCAGCCGCCCGGCAGAAGCTAAGTTTCTTAACAAGGAAGAAAAAGACTGGATTGAAGCGGGGCTGGCGACCGAAGAACGCGAGAAACTGGCGAGCCACAAGATCTCAGCGGTGCAGGCATTGATGAACCGAAGGATCTGGCATCTGGGACTTATCGGCTTCACGCTGAATACCGGCATGTACACGATGAACTTCTGGATGCCAAAGCTGGTGAAATCATTATCCAGCGGATACTCCAATAGTTTGATCGGCGTTCTGGTCATGATTCCGCATCTTGTAGGCTTGCCGGTGATGGTACTGGTGTCGCGAAGTTCCGATCGCAGGCGGGAGCGAAGATTTCATGCGGCGATTCCGGCCATCACTGCTGGAATTGCTCTGGCGTCACTGGGGGCGACACATTCTATCTTCGGGACGGTCGTGCTTCTATCGTTTGCTGCTCTGGGCATCTATAGCGTCTATGGTCCTTTCTACTCGCTGCCGGGCGACTTCTTGACAGGGTTTGCGGCGGCCTCCGGGATTGCTCTCGTGAGTTCGCTTGCGAATCTTGGGGGATTTGCGGGACCGTACGCGACAGGCTGGATCAGCCAGAAAACGGGCAGCTTGTACGGCGGCCTGGCGGTTGCGGGCATTTCGCTGTTTGCGTCGGCGACGCTGATGTTGCTGCTTCCGAGAAGGCTGCCCGGGAACGTGAGTGAATAGTGGGGGCTTGACCCTTCGCAGAGTTGCAGACTGAGATTCATCGCCCTGGCTCGGGTGACGCATACCGCATCAGTGGATTGCGCTCGTTTTGCCCCTTTCCGATGGGGGTATATAGTTAATTAGGGAAGTTCGCGCCGGACGCCACGTGCGGCCCGGCCCCGTCATCATTTGAAGATTGTTTGGCACTAGTTTGGCACCGGATTGACAGCTTTCAGTCACCGCAAAGGCAACCGGAACGGATGGCCGCAGACGTAAGCAAACATCTGGATCGCGCCAAGCGCTTCCTCGAGAAGAACCGCGTCGAGGATGCGATCGAGGCGTATCTCGCCGTGCTCGATGAGTCTCCGCAACACCAGGAAGCCACGCAGGCGCTCGGCGATCTCTACGCGCGGATGGATCAACCAGACCGCGCGGCGATTTATTATGGCCTGCTATTTGATTTGCTGGTCGATCCTAAGGACGAGACCAAAGCCCTGGCTATCTACAACCGGTTTCTGCGAGCGGGCCGGGGCCAGCAGCCGCCCGAGCGCATCGCTCGCTACGCCTTCCTGCAGCAAAAGCAGAATCATCCTGATGAAGCCATTGAGCAGTACACGAAGGCTGCGGAGCTGTTCGTAGCCGCGAACCGCGACGAGGACGCGCTCTTTTGCTGGGAGCGGCTCTCGCAGCTCGACCCGGAAAATCTATCGCGACAGCTCCGGCTGGCGGAAGGAGCCGAGCGCATCGGGAGGAATGCCCTTGCCGCCCGGGCGTTTTTGCGGGCCGGGCAGCTGGCTTCGGCGAACGGAGCTTCCGCCGATGCGCTGCAAATTCTAGGGCGCGCGTACAAACTGGCGCCGCAAGAACGCAGCGTGGCGCTGCTGTACGCCCAGGCAAACATCCAGACGGGAAATGCGGTGCGCGCCGCTGCCTTGCTGGAACCGTTTGCCGCGTCCGAAGGCGACACGACTTTTCTCGTAACATTTAGCGATGCGCTGATGCGATCGGGAAGCCTGGAGCGCGCGCGCCAGCTGCTCGAGCGTCTTCTCCGGGAAAAAAATGAAGGCGCGACGCACATGTTCGAACTGGCGGAACGCTACGTCGCCGCGAGTCAGGATCAGAAGGCCGTGGAAATCCTGCTGGTACTGAAACGGCGGATGTTTGCCGACAAAAAGCAAAATGAATTCGTGGCATTGATGGACGGCGTGGGCGCCAAATATCCGCATTCGCAGGCGATTCTTGAATTCTGGGCGTCCGTTCACAATGAATTGAACCGAGAATCACAGTATTTCGAGGTGCTGATCAAGTTGTTCGACGTGTACCTGACTTCAGGAAACGTCAAGAAGGCGGCGGAGTCCCTCGAGAGGCTGGTGGACATCGACGCGTACGACTTTCGCAATCAAGAGCGGATGGAACTGCTGCGAGGCAAAGTGGAAGACGCGCAACTGAAGCGGATCGCCAGCCGGCTCTTGAAATCGAGCACGCCGACGCCAGGCCACGCGTCGCACGCTCCTCACGCTCAGGCTCCCCCGGCTCCATCTCCCAGCAGCGAAGAAGGGCGGCAGCTCCAGGCGCTGGAAGATCTGATCGTGCAGACGGAGATTTTTTTGCAGTACTCGCTGCACAACAAGGCACTGGAGCGCCTGCAAAAAATCGCGGCAATGTTCCCGGGAGAGGAAGAGCGGAACGCGCGGCTTTCTAATCTCTATCAAATGGCGAACTGGTGGCCCCAGGGAGCGCCGAAGCCGAAGACCACTCCTGCCGCCGTGGTGGCGGTGCCGGCCACGCCGGTTGAAGAAGCGCCTTCGCCCATCACCACGAAAACCGGAGTATATTCGGCGGAAACGTTGCGCGACCTTTCCAAGATTTCCGAGGTCAACCAAAAAATATTCCGACAGCAGACGCCGCGGGCGATGCTGAACACAACCGTCAGCGAGGTCGGCACCTATCTGCGCGGAACTCGCGCGCTGGCGGTTGTCGGCGTACCGGGGAGGCCACCGGAAATGGCCGCGGAGTTTTGCGCCCCTGGGGTGAAGCCCGCACCCGGCGCGCAGGTGGTGCTGCTTCTCGCGCACATCGAGAAGGCCGAGCCGGACGAACTGGGGGGGCTGGTCGTTCAGGCGACGGAAGGATCGATTTTGAGTGACTTGGGGCTGGCGACGGCGCTGGGCGTGATGATCATGGACAAAGAAACACAGATGCCGGCGGGCATGTTGATCGTCGGGCATGCCGATGAGCACAAGTGGAAGCCGAATGAGGCGTATTTTTTACAAGCGATTGGCGACCAGATGCTGATGAGTGTGAGTCATACGCGGCTGCGGTCGCTGGTGCGGCGCATGGGGGTTTCCGATGAGCGCTCTGGGTTGCTGAGCAGAAGTTCCTACCAGAGTTGTTTGCTGACGGAAGCGGACCGCGCGCGTACACAGGGAACGCCGCTCGCGCTGACGATTTTGCAGATCGACCATGGGACGGAAATTTTGCGGCAACAGGGAGAATCGCCGCTGGAGCGATTCTTGGAGCAATTGGCGCGGTCGCTGCAGCCGATCGTGCGACAGAACGATGTGGCGGTGAAGTATACGTCGTGGTCGCTGGCGTTTATTCTGCCAGACACGACACTGGCCGGCGCGCAAAATCTGGCTGATAAATTGCGGCGGGCCGCTTCCGGGTTGCGGCCGCCGTGGGACTCGACGCAAATTACACTGAGCGCGGGAATTGTCGAGGCCGTGCCCAAGCATGAGTTCGACAGCGAAGACATTGTTACGGATTTGATCAATCGCGCAGAGTTTTCGATTGAAGAGGCGAGGAAGCGCGGCGGGGATACCGTGGTGGCGCTGGAAACGCCGAAGCTCTAAATTCCGTCGACTGACAATCCGCAGCCAGTTTCGGAAGCGCGGACAATCAAATAAGCACACATCATGGAGAGGAAGGATGCGATGAAGCAGATGCGTGCGAGCGTATTCAAGGCGAAATGTCAAAGTGTAATCAGGGACATTCAAGCGACGGGTGAGCCTGTGTGAAGGACCACTTGTTCGGGTTTATGGCTCGGGAAATGAAAATTACGGGTGACATGGAGTCACCGATTTGGCCGCTGAAGGCCCGGGAAGTTTTGTCCAAGTGAACGGTTAGGACCAAAGCGCGAGCGAGATCTAGCGCGTAGCAATAGACGGCCGTGCGTGGCGGGGGCGCGGACGCCGATGGCGCGCTACACCGGAGCGTTTTCGGACGTGAGCGCGATTGATTTGGCGGCGCACGCTTCGAAGGAAGCGATCCGACGCTCCGGCGTTGATCCGGGCGAGTTTGATCATGCGATTTTTGGCAACGTGATGCAGACGAGCGCGGACGCGCTATATGGAGCGCGGCACGTGGGACTGAAGGCCGGGCTGAAAATCGAAACACCCGCGGTGACGGTGAACCGTTTGTGCGGGTCGGGGATTGAAGCGATTGCGCAGTCGGCGCAGCGGTTGCTCCTTGGCGAGGCCAACATGGTGCTGGCGGGCGGGATGGAAAACATGACGCAGGCGCCGTTTGTGATTCGCGGGGCACGAACGGGATTGAAACTCGGCGGCGGAGCGCTGGAAGATTCATTGATGGCGGGGCTGACGGATACGTATTGCGGATTGCCGATGGCGCTGACGGCGGAAAAACTCGCGGAACAGCAGGGTATCACGCGAAAGGATGCCGATGCATACGCGCTGCGCAGCCAGCAGGCGACGGACGCGGCTTACAAAGCGTGCCGTATCAAGGAAGAACTTGTGCCTGTGGAAGTGAAGCAGGGGAAGAAGACGATTGTGGTTACCGAAGACGATCACCGGCGACCGGAAACAACGATGGAGACGCTGGAAAAATTGCCGCCGTCGTTCAAGAAGGATGGGATAGTGACGGCGGGGAATGCCAGTGGGATTGTGGATGGCGGAGCGGCAGTTGTGGTGACGACAAAAAAAACCGCGAAAGAGCGCGGATTGAGGCCCGTGGGGCGAATTGTGTCCTGGGCTGTGGCGGGAGTCGATCCGAGCATCATGGGAATTGGGCCGGTGCCGTCGTCGCAAAAGGCGCTGAAGCTCGCGGGTCTCATGCTGGAGCAGATGGATCGCGTGGAAGTGAATGAGGCATTCGCGGCGCAGTATCTGGCGGTGGAGAAAGTGCTGGGGCTGAAGCGCGATAAGACGAATGTAAATGGCGGGGCGATCGCGCTGGGGCATCCGCTGGGTGCCTCGGGGACGCGGCTGGTGATAACGATCTTGAATGAGTTGCGGCGGAATGGATTGCGCTACGGCTTGGCGACGGCGTGCATCGGTGGAGGGCAGGGAATCGCGATGATCGTCGAGGCCCTGAAGGATTGATTGCGCGGGCCAGTCAGGCACGCCGAAGACGAAAAGGAAAAGATAACGCAGAGACGTTGAGAACGCCGAGGAAGCGCGGGGAGAATCAAGAATAAGGCATTTCTGCTACACTTCCGCATTCGGGATACGCGGTTCCCCGCCGGCCATATTGCCAATTGGGCGGCGAAATCATCTACGAGGAAAAAATGGCGATTCAGAGAGTGGGAGTCGTGGGGTGTGGGCTGATGGGCTCGGGGATCGCGCAGGTGGCGGCTGCGGCGGGTTTCGAAACCGTGGTGCGCGAAGTCAGCGTGGAGTTAGTGGATAAGGGGCTTAAGGGCATCGAGAAAAACCTCAATCGATTGGTGGAGAAGGGCACGATCACTGAAACCGTGAAGCGCGAAATCCGCGGGCGGTTGAAGGGAACGACCTCCATCGACGACCTGAAGAATTGCGACGTCATCGTGGAAGCAATTATCGAGCAACTGCCGGCGAAGCGGGAACTTTTTAGCGCGCTGGACAAGATCTGCCCGGCAGCGACAATTTTTGCGAGCAATACGTCTTCGCTGACAATTACGGAAATTGCTACCGCAACGAAGCGGCCGCAACGTTTCGTGGGACTGCACTTCTTCAATCCCGTGCCGGTGATGAAGCTGGTCGAGGTCGTGCGAACGATTGCGACGGACCCGGCCGTGTATGAAGAGATGGTCGCGTTTGGTGTGAAACTGGGCAAAACGGCGGTGCGCGCAAATGACAGCACCGGGTTTATTGTGAACCGGCTGCTGGTGCCGTATCTGCTGGATGCGATTCGCGCGCTGGAGGAAGGCGTCGGCTCCATCGAGGACATCGATAATTCCATGAAGCTGGGCTGTGGCCACCCCATGGGGCCGTTGACGCTGCTGGATTTTGTAGGGCTCGATACAACGTATTACATTTCGCAAATTATGTTTGAGGAGTTTAAGGAGCGGCGGTTTGCGGCGCCGCCGTTGCTGAAGCGCATGGTGCTAGCGGGATGGAACGGAAGAAAGTCGGGACGAGGGTTTTATGATTATTCCGATCCGGGGAATCCGAAGGCGCTGAAGTTTTAGTTGCAAGCAAAAAAGAAAAAGATAATGCGGAGCCGTAGAGTACGCAGAGCGAAGAAGGAAAACAAAAGATGGCTTACGAGAATTTGCTTTACGAGAAGAAAGACGGGATTGCGTACATCACCTTCAACCGGCCGAAGGTGCTGAACGCGCTGAATCGCAAGACGGTCGAAGAGTTGCAACACGCGCTGTTCGACGCGCGCGATGACGCTGCCGTTCGAGTGCTAATTCTGACGGGCGCCGGAGAAAAAGCGTTTGTGGCGGGCGCGGACATCAGCGAGCTGGCACTGCAAACCCCGGTCAAAGGCAAGGAATTCTCACTTTTCGGGCAGGGCGTTTTTCATTTACTGGAGACGATGGGGAAGCCGTCGATCTGCGCGATTAATGGATTCGCGCTGGGCGGCGGCTGCGAGCTGGCACTCTCGTGCACGATTCGAATCGCGAGCAAGACGGCGAAGCTGGGACAGCCGGAAGTGAAGCTGGGAATTTTGCCAGGGTATGGCGGATCGCAGCGGCTGGCGCGACTGTGCGGCAAGGGCGTGGCGCACGAACTTTGCCTGACCGGCGAAATGATTACGGCGGAAGAAGCGCAGCGCATCGGACTGGTCAATCACGTCCATGAACCGGCAGAGTTGATTCCCACGGCAGAAGCGATGGCGAAGAAAATCATAGCGAACGGTCCGCTGGCGGTGAAATTTACCATGGAAGCGATCGAGCGCGGCGTAGAAATGCCACAGGAAGAAGGATTGTTCCTGGAGGCGACGCTGTTTGGCGTGGCTTGCGCAACAGAAGACATGCGGGAAGGGACGAAGGCGTTCTTGGAGAAAAGGGCACCACAATTCAAAGGGAAATGAAGGAAGTAAGAAAGGAAGTAAGAGAGGTAAAGGAATTAGGGATAGCGCAAGGAACAGCATAGATTGGCGATGGCGGAGAAAATACAGCCCGGAAAGATTGATGGCGCATTGAGTGCCGCGGGTTTTCGCTTTGGAATTGTCGTGAGCCGATTCAATAGCTTCATCACAGAGCGGCTACTGGCGGCAGCAGTGGACGCGCTGGAGCGGGCGGGGGCGGCCAGCAAGGATGTCGATGTGGTGCATGTTCCGGGCGCGTTCGAATTGCCATTGGCAGCGAAGAAACTGGCCGCGACCGGTAAGTACGACGCGCTGATTGCCATCGGGTGTGTGCTTCGGGGCGAAACAACACACTATGACTATGTTTGTTCGGAGACGGCGCGAGGATTGCAGCTCGCGCAGATGGACAGCGGCTTGCCTATTATGTTTTGCGTGCTGACCTGCGAAACGCTGGAGCAAGCCATCGACCGCGCCGGGCTCAAGGGCGGGAACAAAGGATTCGAAGCGGGGCTCGCCGCCATCGAAATGGCTCAACTATCACGCAAGCTTCGCGCTTCTGGTTCGATGCCGCATGCCTCGGGAAAGCCACGGCGGAAGTAACGTGTCTCTGCGCACAAAATCCCGCGAGTTTGCGATGCAGATGCTGTTCCAGTGGGACATGAGCCAGCAGGATTTCAACAAGCTGGAAGTAAAATTCTGGAAGAGCGCGAAAGCGGCGGACAAGACGCGCGCGTTTGCGAATAAACTATTTGAAGGCGCGGCGAAGGACATCACCGCGCTCGACGCGATCATCGTAAAGTACGCAGACAACTGGCGGTTCGAACGGCTCGCTGCCATCGATCGTGCGATCTTGCGTCTGGCGATTCATGAAATGAACGGCACGGACACCCCGCCCAAGGTTATCCTGAATGAAGCGGTCGAATTGGCAAAAAAATTTTCCTCCGAAGAGTCCGGGTCGTTTGTGAACGGTATCCTTGACGCCGTCCATAAGTCGTTGAAACTAAATTAGTTGCGAGCAACTTTCCCTCTCTCAATCTTTCCGCAACACGCCTGTGCGTCCGGTCGCGAAACTTTGTATCGCCGCCGGTGTTTGATTCCCTAAGTGTGGTGGTGACGCCAGGAAAGCATTCAATTCAATTAGGAGAGAACCATGAACGCAGAACTTGTGGTCCGTCGAGGGGTGCTCGCGGTTGCTTTTGCCGGTTTGCTCGCCGGGGGCGCCTATGCCCAGAGCCCGGATCCGACTCCGCAGCAGCAGGATATTCAAAACGACAAGAAAGACATTCGAAGCGATAAGAAAGATCTCGCGAAGGACCGCGCGGATCGCAATGCCGATCAACGCGATATCAATCATGATAAGGGGGACCTGGCGAAGGATCGCTCCGACCGCAACGCGGACCAGCGGGACATCAATCACGATAGGCGCGATTTGAACAAGGACCGCGCGGAGCGCAATGCGGATCAGCGCGACATCAATCACGATAAGGCGAGGCTTGCCCGTGACGACCAGAAGTTGGGTGTTAACAGCGCCCAGGCGCAGGCTGACCGCAAGGATCTTCGTGCCGACCGCGTTGACCGTAACAAGGACCAGCGGGACATCAACAAAGATCGCCGCGACTTGAGTAAGGACCGCGCAGACCGCAATGCCGATCAGCGCGATATCAACCACGATAAGAAGGATCTGGCCAAGGATCGCAAAGACCGCAACAAGGACCAGAAGGACATCAACAAAGACAAGAAAGACCTGCACAAGGATCGCAAGGATCTGCGGCAGGACCGCAAGGGACACAAGTAAGTATTCGCCTTGCAAAGGTGAAGGGCCGCGCGTAAAAAATCGTGCGGCCCTTTTTCTTCTCAGCGTGAATTTGCGTCAGACGCGAATCGTTCCTTCAAATACCTTCACGGCCGCACCGCTGACTCGAGGAACGAGTTTCTTTCCGCTTTGCGTGACTTCCACTTCGAGGTGGCTCGGTCGGCCCATTTCCGCGCCCTGCAGAATGGTCAGTGTGTGGCCGGGCGTCAGTTTTCCGTTTCGCACCAGATATGCGCCCAGCGAACCAGCGGCCGACCCCGTCGCGGCGTCTTCATAATGTTCCCAGGGCAGCATGCCGCGGGAGAATGCTTTGCCATTTCCACTGAGAGCGAAGCAGTAGGCCATTGTTGCGTTCTTGCCCTGAAGCCGCCGAAGTTCGGCCATGTTCATGACAATCTTGCCCAGTGCCGCGCGATTGCGCAGCGGCACCATCAGGTTGAAGATGCCCGTGGACACAAATTCAGGTTGCAGCTTCGGATCGAAGTCTTTGGGCGAGAGTCCCAGTGCGGAGGCGAGCTTTTTCTTCTTGATTTTCGCGGGTTTGAAGATAGCTTCTTTTTGCGTCATGGTGACCCGCTGCGGCCGGCCATCCTTAAAGCGAATTTCCACTGGCAAGATTCCTGCTCCGGTTTCTTGAAGAATATGTACGCCGCCGTCCTGCGCGGGAACCACGCCCAATTCCGCGAGCAGGAACCAAGTTCCAATCACGGGATGGCCGGCGAGCTTGAGTTCTTCCTTGGTGGTGAAGATTCGCAACCGCGCGAGCGCTTCTTCGTCCGTGGGCCTTTGCACAAAGACCGTTTCCGAAAGATTCATTTCGCGCGCAATGGCGAGCATCTGATCGTCTGAAAGTCCGTCGCCGTCGGTAAATACGGCAAGCGGGTTGCCTTCGAAGCGGTTGTTGGTGAAAACATCGAGCGTGTAAAAACGGTGTTCCATGGCTGGTTGCAGATCGCCGCAGGAGCAGATTTCAGATGCGCTCGAGCTGGGCGATAGTCCTTTCGTTGGTGATGTTCCCGGTGTTCAGGGTCGAATTTGGTTCGATCAGGATAACCTGGACCTCTTCGTCCGCCACGGGACAGTGCTCGACGCCATGCGGGACGACAATGAATTCCCCTTCACGCACTAGACGTTCACGATCGCGAAACTTCATGCGGAAAGAGCCTTTCACGACGAGAAAGAGTTCGTCTTCCCTGTCGTGATGGTGCCAGAGAAATTCTCCTTTGAACTTGACTGCTTTTACCAGGCAATTGTTGACTTCGCCGATGATGCAGGGCTTGTAGTGCTCGGAAATGAGGTTGAATTTTTCTTTCAAGTTTATCGTGTTCATGCGGCACCTATAGATCGTGAACGATTTGGGTTACAGCAGTGAGAACTCGGCGCGTGGTTTCGGGCTTTGACGTTTCTGAATACACACGCAAAAGATTTTCTGTTCCAGAAGCGCGGACCATCACCCATCCAGCCTCACCGAGGTAAACCTTGATTCCATCCATGTCCTCGCGGCCGACTACCGGCAAATCAAGGATACGATTCAGTTTTCCATTCGAAAAGTGAGCGATGGCTTTTTCCTTTTGCCCCGGCTTCAAATCGAGGTCGACGCGGCCGTAGTGATACTCGCCGAATTCCGCATGGAGCGTAGTCAGCAGTTCTCCCAAGGATTTGCCGTGCCAGGCCATCAATTCCGCGAGGAAGAGCGCGGAGACCGTGGCATCACGCTCCGGCAGGTAGAGGCTGGTGCCAATGCCGCCGCTTTCTTCGCCGCCGATCAAAATGTTCTGTTCGAGCATCAGCTCGCAAATGTATTTGAACCCGATGGGCACTTCATGCAGTTTGCGTCCGAATCTTGTGGCCAGCTTGTCGATGAGCTTCGTGACAGAAAATGTTTTTGCGATGTCGCCGGGGAGGTTGCGGGTTCCCGCCAGGTGCCAGACGAGCATGGCAAAGATCTGGTGAGGGTTGACGAACGAGCCGTCGCGGTCGATGGCCCCGATGCGATCGCCGTCGCCGTCGGCGCAGAAGCCGGCATCATATTTTCCTGCGCGCACGGCCTGACGCAGCGCTTCGATGTGCGGTTCGATGGGCTCCGGATGCACGCCGCCGAAGCGCGGATCGCGCGTGCCGCGAATTTCGTCGCAAGTCATGCCGTTGCGCCGCAAAAGTTCGGGAAGCAAGCCTGCTGCCGATCCGTGCATGGGATCAAATACAAAACGAAACTTCGCATCGCGCAGCCGCTTCCAGTCCACCAGTTTTTCGAGCGCATCGAGGTACGGCGCGCGTGGCTCGAGAGGCTGTATCAAATTCCGGCGTGGCGGCATGGGCGGCACACCCTTCTCCAACACGACTTCGAGCTCTTTTTCGATTTGTGCGACGATTGAGGGAAGAGCACTGCTGCCATAGCTGGCTTTGTACTTAATTCCGTTCCAGCGATAAGGATTGTGGCTGGCGGTGACCACGATACCGCCGGCGGCCCCGCGATTTCGTACCAGATAGGAAATTGCTGGCGTGGGACAGGGCCTGTCCGCCAGCCAGACGGGAGTGCCGCTGGCGCTGATCACTTCGGCGGCTGCAGCGGCCACGCGATCCGCAGCGTAACGGTGGTCGTAGCCGATCAGCACGCCTTTGCGCGCGTCTTCATTGCGCACCACGTAGCGGGCGATGGCATGCGCGACAGTGCGGGCGTTCGCAAAGGTGAAATCATCGGCGATGACGCCCCGCCAGCCGTCGGTTCCAAACTTGATCGAGGACATGAGTGCCGGGAAAAGTATACGCGATGCAAAACATTCCCAAAACAGCCGGATTGGCCTGCTAGAGGAGGTCTTTCCGGCGCTGCGCTTCGAGCCATTTCACGATTTTTCCCACATCTTGGGCACGGTCGCGTGGACAAACCAGCAGCGCATCGGGAGTCTCAACCACGACAAGATCACGGACGCCGATCGCGGCCACGAATTTTGACGGGCTGCACAGAAAGTTGCCTTCCGCATCGAGCGTGTGGCCCTGCCCCGCGAGGACGTTCTCGCCGCTTTTCTTTGCGAGCAATTGATAAACGGCGGCCCAGGAGCCGATATCGCTCCAGCCTACCTCCGCGGGAATCACGAACACACGCGGCGGCCCTTCGATACACGTAGCGGGCTCGAGAACAGCATAGTCCACGGAGATGTTTTGGAGCTTCGGATAGATGGCGCGCAGCTCACGTTCGTAGCCACGCGTTCCAATAAATTCTGCGAGCCTTTCCAGAGCGGCGTGCGTCTTCGGCAGAAAACTCTTCAGATTCTCCAGGAACGTGGAGGCCCGCCAGAAAAACATTCCGGCGTTCCAGTGATAATTTCTGGAAGCAGTGTACTCTTGCGCGAGCTTCAGTTCGGGCTTCTCCGTGAAGCGGCGGACGGCAAAAACCGCGAAGCCTTTGGCTTCGATCGGCTCCCCGCATCTTTCAATGTAGCCAAAACCCGTTTCCGGCCGCGTTGGAGGGATGCCTAGCACCACCATTCGCTCCGGTTCGCTGGCGACGTTGAGCGCGGAGTTCATAATCTCGCGGAACTTCCGCGGTTGCTCGATGTAATGATCGGCGGGGAGCACTGCCATCAACGCGTCGCCGCGCGCGATATTGCGCACGTGAATGGCCGCCAGCCCAATCGCCGCCGCAGTGTTCCTCCCGAGCGGCTCAATCAATACGCGCTTGCGCGTGGCCGTGGGAACCTGCTTGCGAACCGCGCCAGCCTGTTCTGCGTTCGTGACCGTCCAAGTGCGCTCGGCCGGAATCAGTGGCTTCAAGCGCGCGATGGTCTGCTGCAGCATGGTGTCCCTGCCGACAATGTTCAAAAGCTGTTTTGGGGTGCGCGTCCGGCTGCGTGGCCAGAAGCGCGTCCCCCGCCCTCCGGCAAGAATCACTGCGTGCACCATCAGTTTTTCGGTCGCCATCATTAAGCAGCCTTAGTCGAAAATAACTTGTGCCAGTGCCGCCGCCGAAACTCCATTGCGATGTAATTCCGTCCGCAGTACGGGGATATCCGGCACAAAGGTACGGATCAGCGAAGTCGCCGTTTCTGGCAAGACCTCCACGTGTCCTTGTGATGCAGGCGCCAGCCAGCATTCGCCCCGACGATAACGCGCGGCGTTGTCCGGCCAGACAAAGCTACCCGCGCCTTCCAGAATCACGATGAGTTCGAATCTCTCGGGGTTGACTGCGATTTGGCATTTTGCGGAACACTCCCATCGCTCTGTCGCAAAATACCGGCAAGCGGCAAGCAGCGACCTCGTTGCGCCTTCAGTAGAAAGAAGCAACGACGGAACTTTCCCGCTGCCGGGTTTGCCGAACTTCATCACCTGAAGCGCTTTGTCAATATGCAATTCGCGCAGTTTTCCGCGCGCGTCGACGCGTCCGTAATCATAAACGCGGTAGGTTAGATCGGAATACTCCTGGACTTCGCAGACAATTAGATTTGGGCCGATAGAATGAGCCGTACCCGGAGGCACGAAAAAAGTGTCTCCGGTTCGCACCGTATGCGTTTCGAAGAGATCTTCCAATGTGTGCGACACGAGTCCAGCACGGAATCTCTCTTCGTCCACGCCCGGTTTTAGTCCGAGTAGCAATTGCGCGCCGGGCAGCGCGGACACTGCGTGCCACATCTCCGTTTTTCCACGGCCGCCCGCAGTTTGCTCGTGAGCAGCTGCGTAAGCGTCGTCCGGATGGACCTGTAGTGAGAGTTTTTCGGTTGGAAAGATAAATTTGACAAGGAGAGGAAAACTGACTTGGGAGGCGAATCCCCTGCCGCGCCATTCCACGGGCATTTCCGCCCAGGCAGCGCCAAGCGATTTTCCCGCAAATGGCCCGGAAGCGATGCGGCAGTTCACTCCGGTAAGCCAGGCTTCGCCGAGCGGCTCCGTCAAGTTGGTTTTTTCCGGGAAGAGCGGCGCTAACGAGCGCGCTCCCCAGAGGCGCGGGCTGAAAATGGGCTCGATGCGAAACGGTTCCGGCCTCACGGTTTACGCGGCGGCTTCAGCGCGAGAGAAAAAACGTTCGAGGCGGCGCAAGCCTTCCTCGATCCGTTCGATGGAAGTGGCATAAGAAAGGCGCAGATAACCGGGCGCACCAAAGGCCTCCCCGGGTACGACAGCTACATGGGCCCTCTCCAGCAACATTTTCGAGATTTCCGTGCAGGACTTTGCGAGCGCCTGTCTTCCCCCGCCGTTCGAAAGATGCGCCGAAATGTCCGGGAAGGCATAGAACGCGCCGCCCGGCCATTCGCACGTAATGCCGGGAATCGCGCGCAATCCCTCAACGATGCGTTTGCGGCGTTTTTCGTATTCGGCCAGCATGACAGGAACAGTTTCCATCGTGCCGCGCATCGCTTCGAGTGCCGCGTATTGCGCGATGGAGGTGGCGTTGGACGTGGACTGGCTTTGCAGCTTGATGAGCGCCTGGATCAGCGCTTCCGGCCCCAGAGTGTAGCCGATGCGCCAGCCGGTCATCGCGAAAGTTTTCGAAACCGACCCGATGATAATGACGTTTTCCTTGGAGCCTGCAGCACTGGCGATCGAATACGGCTTGTGCGGCTTGTAGGTGAAGTGCGAATAGCACTCGTCGCCCATCAGCCAAACTTTGTGCTTCTTGCAAACCGCGAGAATGCGTTCGTACTCGTCGGGGGGCACAACGCCTCCCGTCGGATTGCTGGGCGAATTGAGAATCAGCAATTTTGTTCGCGGAGTGATGGCCTTCTCGATGGCCGAAGCCTTCACGCTGAAGCCCTCTTCGGGCTTCGTCTCGACAAAGACCGGTTTTCCGCCCGCATACTTCACGATGTCCGGGAAGCTCACCCAGTACGGCGCGGGGATAATGACTTCGTCGCCTTGCTGGACCAGCACGCTCATCACGTTAAAGATGGAATGCTTGCCGCCGACGCTGACGACGCATTCTTTTGCTTCGAAGGAGGATCCCAGTTCGCGCTTGTGCCAGGCGCAAATCGCTTCGCGCAGCGGCATGATGCCGCCCGCGGGGGTGTATTTTGATTTGTTTTCCTCGATCGCCTTGATCGCGGCTTTCTTGATGTGGTCCGGCGTGGGGAAGTCCGGTTCGCCGGGGCCGAAGTCCGCGATATCCACTCCACGCGCTTTCAGTTTTTCCGCTTCGGAGATCACCGCCGCGGTTGGCGAGATTTGTATACGATTAATGCGGTCCGTTAGTTGCACCTTCGCTCCTCGAAGAAAGTTTCTGGTTCATGATACACGGCAATTCCTTTACGAAACCTTGGCGCGTAAGCGTTGCTCCACCACTTCCGGCACCAGGCCCTTCAGCGACGCGCCGAGCTGCGCAATCTCGCGCACCAGCTTCGAGCTCAAGTAGCTGTACGACAAGCCCGGTAGCATGAAAACCGTCTCAAGCCGTGGCTCAAGTTTCCGGTTCATCAGCGCCATCTGCAATTCATATTCGTAGTCGGAAACGGCGCGAATCCCCCGCAAGATGACACCGGCGCCGCGCTTTCGCGCGTAGTCCACCAGGAGCCCATCGAAAACGTCGATCTCCACGCTCGTCCACTGCTTGGTCACTTCGCGCAGCATTTCAACGCGCTCCTTGACGGAGAATAGCGGCTCTTTTTCAGCGTTCCGCAGCACCGCCACGATCAGCAAATCGAACATCTTCTCGCCGCGCTCGATGAGGTCGAGGTGTCCGTTGGTGACCGGGTCGAACGAACCCGGGTAGATGGCAATCGAAGTTTTCATCGTGGAGTCATCGGCGCCGCGTGTCTCAGTTTATTCTAACCCAGGCAGCGACAACCGCGGCTTGCAAACTTCGCGTGAGGCCAATGTGGATTCTTTTGCCGATGGAAGGAATCTTCTTCGCGGGACGCCGAAGATATGACAGTATGCCAAAGCTCGTGCTACATAGCACTCTGCAGAGATTTGCTAACCTGCGAGGGAGGATTTTCCAGACCATGGCTCAGAATGCGCGGTTGCAAGGACTTGGCATACTCGTTCTTTGCAGTTTGCTGCACCCGGCGATGACTACAGCTCAACAGCCTGCATTGAATCTCATGCCGCTTCCGGCGAACGTGCAGTCCGGGGCAGGAAGCTTGCGGGTGGATTCCACGTTCTCCGTGGCGTTCACCGGATACGCTGAGCCGCGGCTGGAGCGCGCTGGCGAGCGATTCTTGCGGCAACTCGCGCGTCAAACCGGTCTCCCGCTCGCACTCAAGCCCTCCAAGACGGCAAAAGCAACACTCGTAATTCAGACCGATCACGCTAGCAAAGAAATTCAGGAGGTCGGCGAAGATGAATCCTACATTCTTGACGTGAGCACGGCGAGCGGCAGGCTCCGCGCCACGACGCCTCTGGGAACGATGCACGGGCTGCAGGCGTTTCTGCAGCTCGTGGATGTATCGCCTGATGGATTTGCCGCACCGGTAGTCACCATCCAGGACAAGCCCCGCTTTCCTTGGCGTGGTTTGATGATAGATTCCGCTCGCCACTTCATTCCGCTCGATGTCATCCGCCGGAATCTCGACGGCATGGAAGCCGTGAAGATGAACGTTTTCCACTGGCATCTCTCGGAGAACCAGGGCTTTCGCGTTGAGAGCAGGAAATTTCCCAAGCTACAGGAATTGGGCTCGGACGCTCTTTACTACACCCAGGAGGAAATCCGCGACCTGATTGCCTACGCCAGGGACCGCGGAATTCGCGTGGTGCCAGAATTCGATATGCCGGGGCATAGCACCGCGTGGTTCGTTGGACACCCTGAGCTGGCCAGCGGAAAAGGGCCGTACGAAATCGAGCGGAGATGGGGAGTCTTCGATCCGGCGATGGATCCGACGAGCGAAAGGGTCTACAAATTTCTCGATGAATTCATCGGCGAGATGGGCAAAATTTTTCCCGACCACTATTTTCACATTGGCGGCGACGAGGTGAACGGCAAGGAGTGGGACGCTAACCCGAAGATTCAGGCCTTCATGAAGTCGCAGGGGATTAAGAACAACCAAGAACTGCAGGCGTATTTCAGCGGACGGGTCCAGAAGTTGGTGGTGAAGCATGGAAAGGTCGTGATTGGCTGGGACGAAGTGCTCGTGCCCGGCGTGCCGAAAGACATTGTGATTCAGTCGTGGCGGGGGCAAGCTTCGCTCGCGCAAGCGGCGAAACAAGGCTATCGCGGCATTTTGTCGAACGGATACTACCTGGATTTGGGATGGTCTGCGGCGCGGCATTATGCTGTCGATCCGATGAGCGGCGATGCGGCAAATCTCTCCGCTGAGGAACAGCAACGAATTCTGGGCGGTGAATCTTGCATGTGGGCCGAATACGTCAATCCAGAAAATGTAGACTCACGCATCTGGCCCAGGAACGCTGCGATTGCCGAGCGGCTTTGGTCTCCACAGGAAGTTCGCGACCCCGCTTCCATGTATGCGCGGCTGGATTTTGTCAGCACCCGGCTGGAGTGGCTGGGGCTGACCCACCGGACCGTTTCGCGACACATGCTGCAGCGCCTTGCGGGATCCGCATCATCGGCGGAATTTGCCGCGCTCCGTACTCTCACCGATGTCGTCGAACCGGTGAAGGACTACACTCGCGAACGAACCGCACCTGCTGAGCCGACGAGCGCCACACCGATGAATCGCGTCGTGGACGCAGTTCCGCTCGAAAGTGATGCGGGCCGGCGTTTTGGTGAGCTGGTCGATCAATTCGTCGCATCCTCTTGCCATGACGCAGCGGCTGAAGCCCGGCTGCGTGCCCAACTCACCGTTTGGCGTGACAATGGCGCCATCCTCCAGCCCCTCGCGCAGCGCTCTTTCCTGGTCAAAGAAGTTGCAGCCAACTCCCAGGATCTCTCTGCCTTGGGCGCCGCGGGGCTCGCCGCGCTCGACGCCATCGCAAAAGGGCAGCCAGCTCCCGAAGCGTGGAAAGCGCAACAGCTTGCGCTTCTGGAACAGGTGAAAAAGCCCAAAGCGCAGTTGCTGATGATTCCCGCGCCGGCCGTGCAGAAACTCATCGAGGCCGCTTCCGCAGGCGGTGCTTGCTCAAGCCCGAAGTCTTAAGTGTGAATTGCGCTGACTCAGAAGCTGCTCAATTTGATTCCGCGGAATGGTTGTGGCAGACGCCGCTGCCGGAGTCATGAAAGGTCTTCCCCTCTTCCGGGATAAACTCCCACGCGTACTTCCCAGGCGCCAGCGTGAGTTTCAGCACGCCGAATGTGTCCCAGTCACGCGCTTCGCTGTTCGGAGTGGCGAAGCCGAGAAGATCGTGGCTGCGGCCGCCAGTTCCTACGACAATCTCCCGGATCCCATTTACGGGATCGGCTTTGCCCTGGGGGTCCTGCGGCGCGAATCGTTCGTAGGAGTGTTCGTGTCCCGCAAGAACCAGGTCGGCGTGCGCAGCGTACAAGTCTTCCCATAGCTCCCTCAATTCAGGATGCACGGCATGGCTCTTGAACACGCCGCTGCTGAACAGTGCATGATGGCCGTATGCCAGAATGCACGCTGCAGGGTGTTTTGCAAGATCCTCTTTCAGCCACGTCTCCTGCGGTGAACCGGCTGCGCAGCCTCCCAAGGCCTTCGCATCGCAATTCGTATTCAGCACCACAATGTGCCAGTTTCCCAGGTCGTAGCTATAGTAGCCCTTGCCCACTGGCCCCGCCCGCGCCCCCCAATATTGGAAATAGGCTGACGCTGTATGATTCCCATACTCATGATTTCCCAGGGCTGGTTTTGTCCGGTCTTTGAAGCGTCCCCAGGTCGGCTCATAACAATTCTTGAAATCTTCGGCGCTGCCTCTTTCGTAGGCCAGGTCGCCTGCCGCAAAAACCGTGCCAGGAATTTGCTCGATCAGCTTGGCTGTCGCCCGGGCGCCTTCCGGATTCTTGCAACTGGCGATATCGCCCGCTCCCAAAAGTACAAACGTCTTCTCCGCGTGCTTCTTTGTCGACCCGATTTTGGCGCTCTTCAGATGATTGCCTGGCGGAGCCGTTTGCGCTTGCGCCAGGGTCTGTGCCGGAACGAGCAGAATTATCAGGATTGGACCCCAAGCCCACCGGCCTGCCAGTTTTTCTCGTATCCGAATGTATCCGGCCATCCAGCCCCTCCATCGAACGGGTAGGCTACCATGCCAGACTTGTAAACTGTGCAATCGCCGCTCAGCTTGGATTTCAGGCCATTCAAGGCAGCTGGAGACCGTTCGCTGAAATTCTCTGGATATGAGACTATTCTAGTCTTAGTATAAGTTGTTAAAAATACAGGGCTTGTATGGGAATCAGGAACTGCTCTTGGTTGACTTTCGGGGAATGTAGGGATATACTTCATTTGCGACTGATTCGGTCGCATATACCGGAGCCTTTTAGCGAGAAGGTCTATCGAACGATGTTCAAGCTTTCCAAAAAGGCCGATTACGGTCTGATTGCCGTCAAGCACTTGGCGATGCATCGCCAGCAACATGCTTGCAGCGCCAATGAGATTGCTGAGGAATATGGCATCTCCGCGACGCTGATGGCCAAGGTGCTCCAAAAGCTGGCGCATCATTCACTCGTAGTTGCAAAGCATGGTTCCAGCGGGGGCTACCAATTGGCCAAGGAGCCAGGGCAGATTAGCGCTCTCGACGTAATTTCTGCCATCGATGGCCCCGTGCTGATTACTTCCTGCGTCACGAACCATGGGAACTGTGACGCCACAGAGCGCTGCTCCGTCAAAGAGCCGCTGCGCAGGGTGAATGAAAGTATTTTGAATGTATTGAGCACCGTCACGATTTCACAGATGAGCGAAGAGCCCCATGAGCCTGCGCTCGTGGCGTTGTCGGCCCCGGCCCGGTCGGGGTCGCACATGAGTTCGACTTAGGAGAAGAGGGAATATGCCAGTCAAGCTGCCGATTTACATGGACAATCACGCGACCACGCCGGTTGATCCCCGTGTCGTCGATGCCATGCTGCCGTATTTCACCGAGAAATTCGGCAATGCTGCCAGCCGCAACCATTCGTTTGGCTGGGCGGGCGAGGAGGCCGTGGAGACCGCTCGCCAGCAGATCGCTTCGCTGATCAATGCCACGCCAAAGGAAATCATCTTCACGAGCGGCGCGACTGAGTCCGACAATCTGATGATCAAGGGCATCGCGGAAATGTTCCGCGAAAAGGGCAACCACATCATCACCCAAGCCATCGAGCACAAGGCTGTGCTTGATACCTGCAAGAACCTGGAAAAGCACGGTTTTGAAGTTACGTATCTGCCGGTCCAGCGCGACGGCCGCGTGAGCTTGGACGATTTGAAGGCCGCGATTAAGCCCTCGACGATTTTGATCACCATCATGTACGCCAACAATGAAATTGGCGTAATTAACCCCATCGCTGAAATCGGCAAGATTGCCAAGGAGCACGGCATCTTCTTCGCCGTGGACGGTGTTCAGGCGGTAGGCAAGGTTCCGGTCGACGTGCAAAAGGACAACATCGACCTGCTGGCCATCAGCGGCCACAAGATTTATGGGCCGAAGGGCGTCGGCGCTTTGTACGTTCGCCGCCGCAGTCCCCGTGTCCAGCTTTCCGCCATCATTGACGGCGGCGGCCATGAGCGCGGCATGCGCTCCGGCACATTGAACGTGCCTGGGATTGTTGGCCTCGGCAAGGCCTGCGAAATCGCGCAGAAAGAAATGCCGGAAGAAGCGGCGCGTTTGCTTGGTTTGCGTGAACGTCTCCGGAAGGGTCTGGAAGCCAAGCTGGACGAGGTGTTCATCAACGGTTCGATGGAGCACCGCTTGCCGAACAACCTGAACATGAGCTTTGCTTACGTGGAAGGCGAATCGCTTCTCATGGGCATTAACGACATCGCGGTTTCTAGCGGTTCTGCCTGCACTTCGGCAACCCTGGAGCCTAGCTACGTACTCAAAGCATTAGGTGTTGGCGAAG